>NZ_JBEXNW010000002.1:0-443773 GCF_040611295.1 Streptomyces sp. NPDC002935 | reverse complement strand
GGCGGGCGGTGTCGACCATCGTCCGTACCTGGAGACCGGTCTGGGCAGAGACGGGGACCCGGCGGGGGGCGTACGACTTCTCCAGTTCACGGCACCACTCGCGCACCAGGTCCGTGAGGCGGTCCGAGATCTCGGGACGGGTGTGCGCGAGGGCGCGGCGCATCATGGCGGCGGCGCGCAGCGGGATACGGCGCGCGGCGATACCGAGCGTCGCGAAGTGGCCCTGGTACGGGCTCTGTTCCTCCGTGGCCCAGGTGTCGGCGATCGACCGCGCCACCTCGATGAGTTCACGCGCGGCGTCGCGCAGCGGCGTCAGGTCCTCGGGGACGGCCGCGTCCCCGCCCACGCCGAGGGCGGCCGTCAGCTCCTCCGTGTGGCCCAGCAGCACCTCGCGCACCCGTGCCATCTCGCCCGCCGGGGCGGCCGCGGGCCGGGCGTCGCTCACCGCCGGCACGCACCAGGCGGGTGTCTCGATCAGCGCGGTGAGGGTGCCGTAGCGGCGGGGGTACAGCCAGGTGCTCTCGGCGACGAAGCCGCTCGGGTCGCGTTCGCCCGCGCCGTGGTCGCCGGGCAGCAGCAGGACGCCGGGCGGTACGAGTTGCCAGTCGGGGCCGTCGCAGGGGTGACGGTCCAGCGGGATGCGCGGCCGCGCGTGGTGCTCGTCGTCGGCACCACGCTGTGTCTCGCGTTCCTCGCGACCGTCACGCTGCCCGCCGACATCACCCTCTTCGCCCGTGCGCTGACCCGGCTGGCCCCGGCCACTCCGCCGCGCGGCGCCTGGACTCCGCGGCGGTCGTGATCGCCCTCGGCGGGGTCCACCTGCTGTGGGCGCGCACCTGGTGGCGGGGGCGCCGGCTCACCGGGGGACCATCCCGCCGGTGACGTCGACGAACGTGCCGGTGCTCATCGGACTGCCGTACGCGGAGGCGCTGTCGAGCGTCGCTCGCCGCCCCCGTCCCCGCCCCGGGTCCCGGCCCGTCGTTCACCGGTTCGCGGGGAGCCGTAGCGGCAGTCCGAACGCCGGGAACAGGTGCGGTTCGAAGGAGGTGATCTCCACGATGCGGTCGCCCTCGATGCGGAGTACGTCGAGAACCTGGGCGCGGTACACCGTCGTACCCGGGCGTCGCACATAGCCCCCCGCCGCGAGTCCGCCGTTGGCGCGGGCGGGAAGGTGGCGCCAGTGACCGAGGAACAGCGGGGACGCGGGGTCCAGGCTGATCCGCAGGAACTCGGTGATCGCGGCGTGGCCGACGAACCAGTACGGGTTCGGCGGCATGGTGAGCCTGATGTCCTCGCTGAGCAGGCCGGTGAACGCGCCGAGGTCGAGGCGTTCGGCGGCGGCCATGTAGCGCCCGAGGATCTCCCGCTCGCGGGCGTCCGCCTCGGCGGTCCAGTCGGTGCGGCGGGCGGGCAGACGGTCGCGGAGAGTGGGCCGGGCGCGCTGCAGGGCGCTGTTGACCGAGGCCACCGTCATCTCCAGCGCCTCGGCGGTCTCGGCGGCGGAGAACCCGAGGACGTCGCGCAGGACCAGGACGGCGCGCTGGCGGGCCGGCAGATGCTGGATGGCGGCCAGGAAGACCAGCTCCAGGGTCTCCCGGGAGACGGCGAGCGCGGCCGGCTGCTCCTCGGCCGAGGGCAGGTCCTCGTCGGGGTACGGCTGGAGCCAGGTGATACGGGCCAAAGGCTCGGCGGTGCCGTGGTTCATGCCGGGGATCGGCTCGTAGCGCTGAGGGCGGCGGGCCGTGCGCCGCTGGAAGTCCAGACAGGTGTTGGTGGCGATCCGGTACAGCCAGGTCCGCAGGCTCGCCCGCCCCGCGTAGCCCTCCCGCGCCCGCCAGGCCCGCAGGAACGTCTCCTGGACGAGGTCCTCCGCGTCGTCGTACGAGCCCGACATGCGGTAGCAGTGCACGCGCAGCTCACGCCGGTACGGCTCGACGAGCACGGCGAAGTCGCTCTCCCCGAGGAGGGCGTGCGCGTCGGACCGTCGCGACCCGGAGCCGCGCGTCATGGAGTCGTGGGTCACGGGGTCGTGGGTCACCGGGTCGTGCGTGACGGAATCCGGTGTGACGGAATCCGGCGCGGGGACGCCCGGTCCGGCGGTGGTCCGCGGGACGGGGGTGTGCGGCGCGACGGAGCCCCCGGCGGGCGTTTCTCCGGCGGACGTCTCTCCGGCGCGCGCGGCCGGTGCGCCCTGGGATTTCGTCACGGCGGACCGTGTGACGGAATCGTCCTTCGCGGTGTCCCGGGCGACCCGGGCGATACGGCGCAACCGTGCGACCGAGGAGGCCAGCTCGCTCACACCGGAGTAGAAGACGGACGGCGGCTGCGGCACCAGCGCCGCGACCTGCCGCCCGACCTCCTCGATCAGCCCGTGCACGGTGTCGACGTGTGTCGTTCGACGGTCCCGGTACGCCTTCTGCCGGCAGGCCGCGGAGCAGTACACCGAGCTCCGCCCTGTGCGCCCCGCCCGGTCGGGCAGAGCCTTTCCGCAACTGGGGCACACGGCATCGACGACCACGGGGACCTCCGGGCTTTCGTCATGCGGTACGACGTGACGGTATCCGTTGCGTCGCCCGAGGCGCTGCGGAAGCGCCGCACCCGTGGAATCCGGAAGGGGCGGGGCACCGGCCGGTGCCCCGCCCCTTCGGACGCGCGGTGGATCCGGGAGTCAGCCCTTGAGCTCGGCCGCCACCAGCTCCGCGATCTGGACCGCGTTCAGCGCGGCGCCCTTGCGGAGGTTGTCGCTGGAGACGAACAGCGCGAGGCCGTGCTCGGCGGTCTCGTCCGGCCGGATGCGCCCGACGTACGAGGCGTCCTTGCCGGCGGCCTGGAGCGGGGTCGGAATGTCCGAGAGGACGACACCCGGGGCGCCCGCGAGGAGCTCGGTGGCGCGCTCGGCGGAGAGCGGGCGGGCGAAGCGGGCGTTCACCTGGAGGGAGTGGCCGGAGAACACCGGGACCCGGACGCAGGTGCCGGAGACCTTGAGGGCCGGGATCTCCAGGATCTTGCGGGACTCGTTGCGCAGCTTCTGCTCCTCGTCGGTCTCGTTCAGACCGTCGTCGACGATCGAACCCGCGAGGGGGAGCACGTTGAAGGCGATGGGGCGCTTGTAGACCTGCGGCTCGGGGAAGTCGACCGCCTCGCCGTCGTGCGTCAGCCGGTCGGCCTCACCGACGACCTTCAGGGCCTGGCCGTGCAGCTCCGCCACGCCGGCCACGCCGGAGCCGGACACCGCCTGGTAGGTGGCGACGACCAGCGCCTCCAGGCCCGCCTCCTCGTGCAGCGGCTTCAGGACCGGCATCGCGGCCATCGTCGTGCAGTTCGGGTTGGCGATGATGCCCTTGGGGCGGTCGGCGATCGCGTGCGGGTTCACCTCGGAGACGACGAGGGGTACCTCGGGGTCCCTGCGCCAGGCGGAGGAGTTGTCGATCACGACGGCGCCCTGGGAGGCGACCTTCTCGGCCAGCGCCTTGGAGATGGCCCCGCCCGCGGAGAACAGCACGATGTCCAGGCCCGAGTAGTCCGCTGTGGAAGCGTCCTCCACCGTGACCCCGTCGAGGACCGTCCCGGCCGAACGGGCCGAGGCGAACAGACGCAGTTCCTCGACCGGGCCGATCGAGTTAAATGCAGCCCGCTCGACGAGGATCTTGCGCATGGCTGTGCCGACCATACCGGTGGCTCCGACGATTCCGACCCTCACGGCGACTCCCTTTGCGTGCGTTTCACGTGGTCCAGCGCTTCCATCATGCGTCTGACCCGGGTCCGCGTGTCCAATCCTTTCGTCGCGCCGCTCAAGACGTGGGACGCCGGGACACGCGCCGAGGTGCGCGATCCTGCGGCGGCCGGGCGTCCGGGTATGAGGAAATCGCCCGGCGACGCGGAGTGACCGCAAGCCGTACGGTGTGGGCGCCGTCATGGATTCGGGCCCGGTGTGACGTACGACTCGAACCGTGTCGAACGTTTTGGGCCGCACCGGCGTCGTAGGGGAAACGCGGGAGGGGAGGGGTGGCTGTGCTGCGCAGAAAGCCACGCCGCGCACCGGGGGCGGACGACCCCCTGGACGCGGCGCAGGAGCGCAGGGTGCGGGCGGTGCTCGCGCTCGGCGGCGTACCACAGGCGGACCTGCCGGACGGGGTGCAGCAGGTCCGGCTGCGACTGCTGGAGCGGGCCGCCAAGGGGGACGAGGCGCCGCGCGATGTGTCCGCCTGGGCGGCGGTCGTCGCCTCGAACCTCGCGATGGACTGGCACCGGGCCCGGCGCCGACAGGACCGGCTGGGCGAACGCCTCGCCTCGCTGCGGCAGTTGGAGCAGCCCTCCGACGAGGAGTCCAGCGTGCTGTCGCTGGCCGTCGCCCAGGGACTGGACGAACTGCCCGACGCCCAGCGCCAGGTCCTTGTCCTGCGGTTCTACGCGGACCTGCCCGTACGCGACATCGCCGACGAACTCGGCATACCCGAGGGCACGGTCAAGAGCAGGCTGCACACGGCGGTCCGCGCGCTGCGCGCCCGCCTGCACGAGGACGAGGTGGTGTGACGTGGCCGAGTACGAAGGTGTGGACGCGCTGCTGGCCGCGATCACGGACGCTCCCCTGCCCGAGGGCGCCGGCGACGATGTCGCGTTCATGGCCGAGCACCGGTCGGCACGCGAGGACGTGGACGTGCTCCGGGAGCAGCTGATCATCATCGGTGACGCGCTGGCGGACTCCGGGAGGGCGACCGATCCGGTCCGAGCGTCCCAGAAGGCCAAGGGGTCCAAGGGGTTCCGACGGGCGCGGAGGTCCGGGGACGGGCGTCCGGGGGGCACCCCGAAGAGGCGCTCCCGGCATCGTGGCGCCCTCGGCGTCGGCATCGGCGTCCTGGCGGCGGCCGCGGTCGCCTCGATGGTCGTCGGGATGGGCTGGCTGGTCGCGCACAGCGGGATGGGCGGAATGGACCAGGCCTCCTCCGGCGATGCCAAGGCGGACAGCGCCAACGCGTTCAGCGCGCCCGGCTACATCGCCTGCTCCCGGCTCATCGCGGAGGGCACGGTCGCGGAGGTGCTGCCGGTCCCCGGCACCGACCAGAGCCGGATCACCCTCGACGTGTACCACTACTACAAGCCGGCCAAGGGCGAGAAGGAGGTCACCTTCCTGATGGACCGGAACGTCGTTCCGCGGCTGCGCCAGGGGGACGAGGTGCTGGTCGGCATCCAGCAGCACGCCGCGACTCCCGACATCTGGACGACGGGGGAGAAGAAGATCGCCCGCGACCGGTCGTGGATCGTCAAGGCGCTGCCCGCGGCCCGGGGGATGAAGTGCGAGCGGTGAGGCGCGGCAAGGCCTGAGCGGCCCCCGCACGGCACGGCACACGAAAGGGCGGGCGCCCGTTTCCGGACGCCCGCCCCCCCATGTCCCGGACCGCTCACGCGGCCGGGGGTCACGCCGTTACGGCGTGACCTTCTCGATCTTCACGCTGCCGAGGCCCGCGACCGTGCCGCGCGCGTTCACCAGCTGGACCTGTCCGAAGAACTCGCGTCCCTCGGGCGCCGCCGCGGCGGCGATGACCGAACCGGACACCGTGGCCGAGGCGCCGGTCGCGAGCTTCACCGGGGTGGAGTCGTCGACCGAGACCGTGCCGAGCGCGGACGAGAAGAACACGTCCTGGTAGTCGTACGCGGTAGAGCCCGACGGGACCGAGTAGCCCGCGACCTCGATGGTGTACGTCCCGGCGGCGGGGGAGGCGATGGAGACGGCCTCCTCCGAGTCGCCGTCCGCGGACTGTCCGACGACGGTCCCGGCGGCGTTCTTCACCGTCAGGTCGAGGTCGGCGGCGTTGTCCGAGACGTTGCCGATGGCCACGTCGAGCGACGCGGCGCCCGCGGGCACCTCGACCGTGGTGGTCTGCGTGACGCCGTCGGCGATGGTCGGCCGCGCGTTCTTCGAGGAACCGAGCGGGCCGCCCTTCAGCTTGCCGTCGAGCGCGGCGAAGTTGTTTGTCACCTTCCAGGAGGCGGTGGCCGGCGTGCCGACCTTGGCCTCCGGGACGGTCACGACGGCCGGGTCGAAGGCCGCGCCGAGCACGGCGACATCGAGCTTGTACGGGTTGTCGAGCAGCGGCGACGTACGGCGCGCCTCGACCTCGATCTCCCAGACGCCGGGCTGCGGGTCCGCGTACGAACGCACGCCGGGGGCACAGCCGTTGCCGTCGAGGTAGTTGTTGTAGCAGTACGGGGTACCGGTGTTGTCGACCGGAACGCCGTACGGGTGGATCGCGATGAACCGGGTCTGGCTCTTGTCCTTCAGCCCGCCGATCGCCACCTCAAGGGACTTGGCGCCCTCGGGGACCGTGACGAAGTACGACGTGGTGCTGTTGCGCTGCACCGAACTCGACGCGGCATACGTGTACTTGACGGGAGACGAGACCACGACGGTCGACAGGATCTGCTTGTCGACGCCCTCGGTCCGCGGGTCGTCGACCTCGAGGATCGCGCTCTTGAGACCGGCCGACTTCGGCGCGGCCTGGACCTTGACGGTCACCGGCTGGTTGAGCGGGAGCTTGACCTCGTCCGAGCCGACGATCCGGAAGGTGCCGGCGGCGTTGTTCTCGAAGTACAGCTCGTGCCGGATCGCCCGGTCCTCGCCCGACGTACGCGTGATGGTGATGTCGTACGTCTTGCGCTGGCCCGCCTTGAGGCCGCCCTCGCGGTCGTACAGGCCGGTGCCGAAGCCCGGTGTCTTCAGCGCGAAGTCGATCGCGGTGTCGACCGGGGCCTTCACGCTGTATTCGTGGGCGGTGGCGCCGTCCTTGATGGAGGCCCAGGCGTCACCGATGTTGATGAGGCCCGCACCCTCCTCGTACGCCTGAACGCCCTTGATGTGGTCGGCGGTCGACGTCAGCGCGGTGCGCAGGGTGGCGGGGGTGAGGCTGATGCCCTTCTGCTTCGCCGCGCTCAGCAGCAGCGCCGAGGCACCCGCGGCCTGCGGGGATGCCATCGAGGTGCCCTGGAGCATCGAGTAGCCGGCCGGCAGGGTGTAGCCCGCCTCGGCGACCGGGGAGCCCGGCAGCCAGGTCTGGGTGGAGTTGATGGAGGCGCCGGGCGCGCTCAGCGTCGGCGTGAAGCCGCCGTCCTCACGCGGGCCGCGCGAGGAGAAGGGCAGCATCGCGTAGCTCTTCTCCACCTGCGAGCCGTAGTTGGACGCCCAGGTCTCCTTGGAGATGGTCGCGCCGACCGAGATGACCTTGTCGGCGAGACCCGGGTCACCGATGGTGTTCGCGCCGGGGCCGGAGTTGCCCGCGGAGATCACCAGCTGGACGCCGTAGGTGTCGATGAGACGCGTGTAGAGCTCGGAGCGCGCGTTGTTGCCGTCGTTGAGCGCCGGCAGACCGCCGATGGACATGTTGACGATGTCGACGCCGCGGTTGGCGACGAGGTCGATCATGCCCTCGGTGAGCGCGACGTTGGTGCAGCCGCCGGTCCAGGTGCAGGCACGGGAGGAGACGATCTTCGCGCCGGGGGCGGCGCCGTTCATCTTCCCGCCGAAGAGCCCGTTGGCCGAGGTGATGCCGGCGACGTGGGTGCCGTGCTCGGACTCGATGACGCCGATGTTGACGAAGTCGGCCTTCTTGCCGACCCAGGACCCGCCGAACGGGTCCATCGGCACGTCCTTGCGGATCTCCACGACGAACGGCTGCCGCTCGACGACGTCCGTCGCCGGGTTGTCGGTACCGAAGTAGCCGATCTGGAAGCCGTCCTTGTACGGCTTCATCGGCGCGTCGTCGGTGAAGTCGTTGTTGTTGTTCAGGTCGACGGTGGCCGTGCCCGCCGCCGGGTCGTAGAGCACGCCCCACGTGTCGGTGGTGTCACCGTCGCGGTTCGCGTCGCCCTTGGCGTCGCCGCCCGTCGTCGCCGACTCCCGGAACGTGCTGATCTCGTACGAACCCGCCGGGGCCGTCCACGTCTTGCCGCTGTACGTGAAGGTGGGCCCGGCCACGGGGGTGATCATCGGGCGCCAGGTCGCGTCGCTGTCGAGGATCGGGTCGGTCGAGGTGACCCAGTCGACGATCTTGCGCTCGCCGGTGCTGGTCTTCTGCAGCGCGGGGTGGCCCAGGTCGACACCGGAGTCCAGGATGCCGATGGTGACGCCCCGGCCGTCCGCCTTCGAGTGATCCTTGACGAAGTCGACGGCACCCGTCTCGAAGGACGGGTTGTACGGGTTCTCGGCGGGGGTGTTCTTGCCGGGGCCCGCGTAGGTGGCGGCCGTGGCGGTGTTGGCGCCGCGCTTGGCGGTGTCGGCGCTCGGGGTCGGGTCGTCCAGCGCGATCTCCTGGCGCAGGTCGATCCCGTGCACCGAGGACAGCTTCGCGGCGGCGGCGATGGCCGAGTCCGCCCGGCCCGTCGGGACGGTGGCCCGGACGTAGCCGAGCTTGTCGTAGGTGCGGCCCACCGAGCCGCCCTTGACCGCGTCCAGTTCCTTGGCGACCTGCTCGGTCTGGCCGGGAGCCGTGGCGATCATCATCGTGACGTTCTTGTCGCCGTTCGCCTTGGCCTCGGTGAGGAGGTCGGCGTCGGACGAACCGAGCTTGGCGGCTGCGGACTTGGTGCCCGGGTCGGCCGTGGGCGCACCCGGGTCCGCGGAGAAGGCCATGGGTATCGGCCCGGCCGCGGAGAGCGCGGCCACCAGGCCTGCGGCCACCGCAATGCGAGCCACGCGTCTCGCGCCCGATATCGGAGCGCGCTGAGGGTCGGAGGTCATCTGCATCCCTTGTAGGTAAAGGAACGAGCGTGGAACGGCCGGTTCCGGCGGTTAGTGCGGACCGGTCGCGTCAGTCCGGTATGTGAACCCGGATGACCGCTCAGCTTTACCCAAGGGACAGTTGTTTGGGGAGAGTTGACCGTGGCGGGATGAAGCCATGGCGCACTTCCGCCATGCGTCACGTCGGTGATAGCGCGCTATCGGCGGATATCCCGGACAGAGCGGATGTCTCGCTTTGTCGATTCAGCTCTCTTTTGTGCGCGCGTAGTGGCGGGACGCCTTCGCGCGGTTACCGCAGGCCGCCATCGAGCACCAGCGGCGGGTGCCGTTCCGTGAGGTGTCGAAGAAGTGCAGGACGCACGTCTCGTGGGCGCAGCGGCGGATGCGGTCCGGGGCGGCGTCCAGCAGCTCCAGGTAGTTGCGCGCGGCGAGCCAGGCCGGCCCCCAGGAGGGGTCGTCGAACTCGGGTGTCCCGCCCGGCCCCCGGGGGGTCAGGGTCAGCCGGACGCGCCCGTGCGCGAGGACGGCGTCGACGCGGGCGGCGGCCTGTGCCGGGAGCCGGAGGCCTGCGCCCGCCGGGCTCCCGTCGCTCTCGGTCCCGCCCTGCCCGTCGCCCGGCCCTCGGGGTGTGTCGATCGCCGCGCGCAGGGCGTCGCGGGCTTCGAGCGTGTGCCGCAGGACGGCGTCGTCGGCCGGGAAGTCGAGCCCGTTGCCCGCCAGCCACACCGCGAGGCCCTCGGTGTCGGTCAGCAGATCCCGTGCCCCGCCCTCGTGGTTCCAGCGGGTGTTGAGCAGGTCGAGCGAGACCGGTTCACCGGTGAGGGGGCGGGGGTCGGGACTGGTTGGCATGGCGGGTCTCCCTTCGCTGCTAACCGCTCAAGAGTAGGTCACCGGTTGACGCTCTCGATCCTAACCCTTAACCTCGATTACGAGGGTTAGCCTCTCCTGAGGTGGCCACCGGTAGAAGGGGACTGTCATGACTCCGCGCACCGGCCGCATCGGCCTGAACGTCACCGACCTCGACCGCTCGCTCGGCTTCTACCGCGACGTCCTGGGCTTCGGCGTGCGGTCATGACCTATCACCCGGGCTCGCGGGCGATGCAGGACCGCGTCGGCGTCCGCGAGCTCGCCGATCACGTGGGCCGGTCCATCGGGCAGGGCATCCGCCCGGTGGCCGCCGCCTTCCTCGAACAGCAACCGATGCTGGTCGTCGGCGCGGCGGAGCCGGAAAGCGGCGCGGAAACGGGAGGCGGCCGGGGATCCGGGACCGGCGCGGAGCCGGGAAGCGGCATCGGCACCGCGGGCGGTGCCACCCCGGGAGACGGTCGCGTGTGGGCCTCGCTGCTCACCGGGAGGCCCGGATTCGTGCGCGCCACCGGACCCCACCAGATCTCCGTCGTGGGCGGCCTCCACGCGGGCGATCCGCTCACGGCCGCGCTCGCCACCCCGGGTACGCCCGTCGGCACCATCGCCCTCGACCCGCGCACCCGCCGCCGGATGCGCCTGGGCGGCCGGGTCCGGCCGACCCCGCGCGGCTTCGCGGTCGAGGCGGACCAGGTCTTCGCCAACTGCCCCAAGTACCTCCAGAAGAGGGACGCGTACGAGACGGTCGGCCGCACGGCGGGCGTTCCCCGGCACGGCAGCGAACTCACAACTTCCCAGCGGGAGTTCGTCGAGGCCGCCGACACCTTCTTCCTCGCCACGGTCCACGCGCACGGCGCCGACGCGAGCCATCGCGGCGGCAACCCCGGCTTCGTGCGCGTCGATACGCCCGGCGCACTGAGCTGGCGCGACTACCCCGGAAACTCCATGTTCCTGACCCTCGGCAATCTGGTGGCCGACCCGCGCGCCGGTCTTCTGTTCCTGGACTGGACCACGGGAGCGGTGCTCCAACTGACCGGCACGGCCCGCACGGAGTTCACCGCCGACGGCGAACGGACCGTCCGGTTCACCCTCACCGAAGCCGTCGAGACGCCCGCCGCCAGCCCCCTGCGCTGGTCCGCCCCCGCGTACTCTCCGGCCAACCCCTGAACGGCGGCGACAGCCCCGGAATCACCTCCCCTACCCCGGAAGATGAACGCGGAGTGACCGCCCACGGGCCGTTCGGACAGGACTCCATGGACGCCCAGGGTGCGACAAGATCCACGTACGGTGATCGGCGCTGCCCGTTGCCGCCCAGTTAACGCGCAGGTCATCCCCAATGCCAACGATCCAGTATGAGCGGGGTGTTCACCAGTCGAGCGCCCCGCGGCCACTGCCGACGCGTTCGCACTCGGGGAGACCGCGCCATGCCGCGCATACGCTCTGTCGCCGACATACCCGCCCTCAACCGCCGTACCCTGCTGGCCGCCACCGGAGCGGTGTCCCTCTCCGCGGGGATCGGTCTCGCCCTGCGTCCGGAGTCCCCCGCGCACGCCGCGGTTCCGGCGCAGAGGACCGTCGCCGACTCCGTCGCCCACTCCAAGGCCCAGGCGGGCGCGGTCAGTCCGCAGGCACCGGCCCAGCTGGCCCCGTACACACGCGGCACCACGCTCAGCGGCGTCGCCGCCCCGCGCTCCGGCTCCTCCGGATACCACCGGCTCGGTGACGGCGCCGGCTGGAAGCGGGTCGTGCGCGACGAACTGGCCGCGGGCAAGACGGGCCGCGCCGACCGGCGCACCGCGCTCGCCGCGTTCGTACAGCTCACCGACATGCACCTGACCGACGCCCAGCACCCGCTGCGCCTGGAGTTCCTGCGCGCCCAGAACACGAGCGCCTGGCGTCCGCAGGAGACGCTGACCGTCGCGGGCGCGGTCTCGCTGGTGGAACGCGTCAACTCCCTGCGCGGAGCCCCCGTCACCGGCTCTCCGCTGCACTTCGTCATGACCACCGGGGACAACACGGACAACAACTCCAAGACGGAGCTGGAGTGGTTCCTCAAGGTCATGAGCGGTGGCCGCATCAGCCCGAACAGCGGCGACCCGCGGCACTACGAGGGCGTCCAGGCCAGCGGCCTCAAGACGTACTGGCAGCCCGACGCGGCCCTGCGTGATGCCGACAAGCAGCGCGGCTTCCCGCGTATCCAGGGCTTCCTGGAGGCGGCGATCCGCGAGCTGCGCAGCCCCGGCCTGAGCCTGCCCTGGTACTCCACCGTCGGCAACCACGACGCCCTCCCGATGGGCTGCTACGCCACGCGCGGCGACTCGTACCTCACCGAATTCGCCGTCGGCGGCAAGAAGCTGATGTCGGTCGGCACGGCGGAGAGCGCCGCGCTCGCCAAGAGCCTCAAGAAGGGCACCAGCCCGAAGGGCAAAGAGGTCCACGACCTGCTCAAGGCGCACACCCGGCAGATGCGCTCGGTCACGCCCGACGAGAAGCGTGCCCCGTTCACGCCCGCCGAGTACGTCAAGGCGCACCTCGACCCGGCGAACACCGGACCGGGCCCGATCGGCCACGGCTACTCCTCCGCGAACCTCGCGGCGCGCACGCAGTACTACACCTTCCGCATCGCCGAGGACGTCATCGGCGTCAGCCTCGACACCACCGACCCCGGCGGTCACTACGAGGGCTCCATCGGCACGGCGCAGTTGCGCTGGCTGGAGAAGACGCTGCGCGAGAACAAGGACGCGTACGTCGTCGTCTTCAGCCACCACACCAGCAAGACGATGCGCAACACCCAACCCGACCCGGCCCACCCGGCGGAGAGGCGGCACGGCGGGGACGAGGTCGTCGCCCTTCTCGCCAGCTTCAGCAACACCCTGGCCTGGGTGAACGGCCACTCCCACAAGAACCAGATCACCCCGCACGCCGCCCCCGGCAACCGCTCCTTCTGGGAGATCTCCACCGCTTCCCACATCGACTTCCCCCAGCTCGCCCGCGTCATCGAGCTGGTCGACAACAAGGACGGCACGCTCTCCCTGTTCACCACCCTCGTCGAGTCCGCGGCCCCGCACGCCACGGACTTCTCCGACCTCACCCAGACCGGCCTCGCGGCGCTCTACCGCGAGATCTCCTTCAACACGCCCGGCGCCCGCACCGACCTCTCGGGCACCTCCCGCGACCGCAACACCGAGCTGATCCTGAAGAAGGGCTGAAACCGGCCCAACCCGCTCCGGCCGGGCAACCCGTGAGCGCGCCCTCGTGTCCGTCCCGTCGACCAGGTTCGACGGTGAGATGGGGACGACATGAGGGTACGTACGGGACTGGTGGGGGCGACCGCCGTGGCGATCGCGGCGACGCTGGCGGGACCCGCGGCGGCGGCGCCCGCCAGAGGGGACCACGCACCGACCCGGCAGGCCATGGAGGCGGCCGTGCGCGACGGTGTCCCGGGTGTGACGGCGACGGCCGAGGACCGGCACGGCGTCTGGTCCGCCACGGCGGGCGTGGGCGACCTGCGGACCGGCGCACCGCGCTCCGCGGCCGACCGCTACCGCGTCGGCAGCATCACCAAGACGTTCGTCTCCACCGTCCTCCTCCAACTGGAGGCGGAGGGACGGCTGTCGCTGGACGACACGGTGGACCACTGGCTGCCGGGCCTGGTGCGGGGCAACGGCAACGACGGCACCAGGATCACCGTCCGCCGGCTTCTCAACCACACCAGCGGAATCTTCAACTACACGGCCGACGAGGACTTCGCCCGCACGCACTTCCTGAAGGACGGCTTCCTCCGGCACCGCTACGACACGATGACGCCGGAGCAGCTCGTCGCGATCGCCCTGTCCCACCGGCCGGACTTCGCGCCGGGCACCTCCTGGAACTACTCGAACACGAACTACGTCCTGGCCGGGATGGTGATCCAGAAGGTCACCGGACACTCCTACGCGTCCCAGATCCGTGACCGGATCATCAAACCCCTGGGCCTGCACGCCACTTCGGTGCCCGGCACCACGGTGACGGTTCCGCGGCCCAGCAGCAGGGCGTACTCCAAGCTGGCCGCGACGACGACGGGACCGACGTACGACGTCACCGCCCTGAACCCCTCCATGGCGTCCTCCGCCGGCGAGATGATCTCCGACAACGCCGACCTGAACCGCTTCTACACGGCCCTCCTGCGCGGCAGGCTGCTGCCGCGCAAGCAGCTCAGGGAGATGAGGACGACGGTCAGGATCGACGGCGCCCCCGACATCGCCTACGGCCTCGGCCTCCTCGACCGGAAACTGAGCTGCGGCGTCCACGTCTGGGGCCACGACGGCGGCATCCACGGCTCGGCCTCCTCGGCCCTCACCACGGCGGACGGCCGCCACTCCCTCTCCTTCAACTTCAACGGGGACTGGGCGGGGAACAGCGAAGCGGTGGTCGAGGCGGAGTTCTGCGGGAAGTAGTCGGCCCCGCCGAGCCGCTCCCGTCGCCCCGGCCCCGACCGTCCACCGGCGGCAGGCCCTAGTCCGCGGTGCCCCTCGCGAAGCTCACCTTCGCCGTCTCGACCGTGTTCCCGCGTCGGCCGGGCGCGCTCTGCCACTTCCAGTAGAGGTTGGTGTGGGCGACGACCTCGGCCGGGGTGGGGGCGCCGTACGCGGTGAGGTCCTCCGTGGTGTGGGCGTCGCCGACCAGGGTGACGTCGTACCCGCGGGCGAAGGCGCCGTGGAGGGTGGAGCGGACACAGGCGTCGGTCTGGGCGCCGGTGACGAGAACATGGCCGACGGCGCGCTCGGCGAGCAGCTCCTCCAGGTCGGTGGCCTCGAAGGAGTCACCGTAGTTCTTGTGGACGACGGGCTCCCCGTCGCGCCGGACCAGCTCCGGCACGTACTGCCAGGCCTCGCTGTCCCGCTTCATCTCGTCGTCCGAGTGCTGCACCCAGATCACCGGCACCTCCTCGGTGCGGGCCTTGGCGACGAGCGTGTTGATGTTCGCGATCACGCTGTCGAGGGCGTGGGCACCGTCCACCGCTCCGTGCTGCATGTCGACCACCAGCAGCGCGGTGTTCGGGCGATCGGGCAGGGTCGTCATCAGGCTCTCCTGTCTCACGGCTTACTCGTCACGGCAGTCGCGTCCGGTCATGGATCTCCTGCTCACAACACAGTAGATCGGGGCACTGACAACGCCACCGGAATACGGGAAGGGGTCCGCGAGAACGCCTCGCGGACCCCTCGCGGACCCCTTCCCTCCCCTCTGGCACCGCCCGGTCCGTCACGACCGGGGCAGCACCACGACATACGCCGCCGGATCTCGGTCGGTCGAGGCCATCAGCGCGGTGCGTACGACCGTGGCCTGGTGCTCCATCGACTCCCGGAGCTTCCTCGGGGTGATGTGGACGACGGTGACGCCCAGCCGCTCCAGGTGCTCGCGCTTGCGGGCGTACTCGGACCACACGGCGTCCTCGTCCTGGCGGGGGGCGCGGGTGTCCAGCTCGACCGCCACCGCCTGCTCGGGCCAGTACGCGTCCAGACCGCCGAGGTGCGGACCGCCGGGCAGCCGCAGGTCGACGTTCCAGACCGGGTCGGGCAGACCGTGCTCGTGGACCATCCGGTACAGGTGGGTCTCCGCGACCGCCCTGCACTCCGCCTTCAGCGCGTCCACGGCGTCCACCACGTGCGGGAGGCCGAGCAGCCGGGCCTCTTTCAACTCCCGTACGACGGAGGCCGGATCGCAGTGGCCGTCGCGCACCGCCTCCGTCAGCAGGCCGCGCACGGCGTCCGCGTCGGTCAGTTCCGCGACCGCGTCGGCCAGCGCGCGGGGCACGGCGGCGACCGGGACGCCGGCCACGAACGCGGGGGATGGCAGCGAGGGCGTCCGCACGATACGGACGCAGCCGGTCGAGCGCAGTCGGCGCAGGCGGGGGACCAGCACGTCGATCGTGTCGAGGGAGAGCGGCGGCGGGGCGGAGGAGAAGCCGTGCAGGGCCAGCGCCGCCAGGCCGGTGATCAGCGCGTCGCCGTAGGGCTGGGCGGCGTGCGGCTCCTCGGCACCCGGCTGGACGGGGATGCGGGCCGCCCGTACGGGGGCGGGGGAGCGGGCGGCGTACAACAGCGCCGCGTGCAGTCGTTCCTCGGGGGTGGACGGGCCGGAATGCAGGAGGAAGACACCCGGGAGGATCTGCTGCCAGGCTCCACCGGGCCGGCACTGCTCGTTGACGTCGGCGGTGGTCACGCCGCGGCTGCGCAGCTGGGCGGAGGTCTGGACCCGGCGCTGTACGGGGGACAGGTGGTGGAGGGGGCGGGGGGAGAGCGGGGGGATGCGGTTCATGACCCGGGGTTTCCCGCCGGGGAGCCGCCCTCTAACCGCTGTTACACGCCCGTCGACAAAGCCGGACAAGCCCGCCCTAAAGTACTGGCGTTCGACAGCCGAAAGGCCCTGGTCCGGAGGGCAATTAATAGGGGTTACGGCTCTGAATACCTGCATTTCGTAACCAGTGAACGCATCGGATCAGCTCATCGGCGAAGGCACCGGCCTGGATGAGGACCGCCGCACCCGAGAGGGCACCGGCGCGCGGGGCGCCGGTGCCCTCGAAGTGGTGTGCTGTGGACGGGTGTTCAGCCCGCCGCGGCGATGTCGCAGGCCTGCCCCCGCAGGGCCCGCGCCAAATCGTCCCGCGACTCCAGCACCAGTCGGCGCAGCGCGGGCGGCGCGTCCTCGTGCGCCGCGAGCCAGGCGTCCGTCGCCTCCAGGGTCTCCGGGGAGTCCTGGAGCGAGGGGAACAGTCCCCTGACCACGTCCATGCCGATCTGGATGGACCGCTCCTCCCAGACACGGCCGATCGCGGCGAAGTACCTGGCGGTGTACGGCGCGAGCAACTCCCGCCGGGACGGCTGCGCGAAGCCGGAGATGGTCGCCTCGACCAGGGCGTTGGAGAGCGCGTCGGACTCCACGACGGCCGCCCAGGCCTGGGCCTTGACCGCCGCCGAGGGGCGCGCGGCGAGACAGCGGACCTGGTGCCGCTTGCCGGACGCCGTGTCGTCGCGGGCGAGTTCGGCGGCCAGGACGGACTCGTCGGCGGCCCCCTCGGCGGCCAGCGGCTCCAGGAACGCCCAGCGCAGCTCCTGGTCGACCTCCAGCCCGTCGATCTTGGCCGTCCCCTCCAACAGGCCCTGGAGCAGCTGGAGATCTGCCTCGCTCGACGCGACGTGGGCGAAGAAGCGGGCCCAGGCGAGCTGGTGCTGACTGCCCGGTCCGGCGAGCCGCAGCTCCGTCAACGCGCCCTCGGCGAGCAGTTGTCCGCCCTCCGCACGCCAGTCGGGCGCCACGTAGTGGACGAGCGCGGAGTTCGCCCAGGCGTGCAGCATCTGGAGCACGCCGATGTCGGACTCACGGCCCGCGAAACGCAGCACCAGACCGATGAAGTCCCGGGCGGGCAGGATCGCGTCGCGCGTGAGATTCCACAGCGCCGACCAGCACAGCGCCCGGGCGAGCGGGTCGGTCATCTCACCGAGTGCGTCCCGCAGCGTGGCCAGCGAGCCCTCGTCGAAGCGGATCTTGCAGTACGTGAGGTCGTCGTCGTTGACGAGCACGAGCTCGGGGGCCTCCGCGCCGACCAGGTCGGCGACGACCGTGCGCGGCCCGTCCACGTCCACCTCGGCGCGCGCGTAGCGGACGAGCGAGCCGTCCCCGCCCTCACGCAGCGACTGCCGCCGGTAGAGGCCCACGGCCACGCGGTGCGGGCGCAGTTCGGGATGGGACTCGGCGGCCTCCTGGAGGATCGCCAGCTCGGTGACACGTCCTTCGGAGCTGAGGATCACCTGCGGGGTGAGGGAGTTGACGCCCGCGGTCTGGAGCCAGGACCGGGACCAGGCGGCCATGTCCCGTCCGCTCGTCTCCTCCAGGGCCGACAACAGATCGCCGAGGCGGGTGTTGCCGTACGCGTTGCGCTTGAAGTAGCGGCGGGCGCCCTCCAGGAAGGCGTCCTGTCCGACGTACGCCACCAACTGCTTCAGGACCGAGGCGCCCTTGGCGTAGGTGATGCCGTCGAAGTTGAGCTTGGCGTCCTGCAGATCGCGGATGTCGGCCGTGATCGGGTGGGTGGACGGCAGCTGGTCCGCGCGGTACGCCCAGGCCTTGCGGCGGTTGGCGAAGGTGATCCAGGCGTCGGTGAAGCGGGTCGCGCCGACGTTCGCGAACGTGCCCATGAAGTCGGCGAAGGACTCCTTCAGCCACAGGTCGTCCCACCACACCATGGTGACCAGGTCGCCGAACCACATGTGCGCCATCTCGTGGAGGATGACGTTCGCCCGGGCCTCGTACGACGTCTGCGTCACGTTGCCGCGGAAGATGTACTCCTCGCGGAAGGTCACCAGACCCGGGTTCTCCATGGCACCGAGGTTGTACTCGGGCACGAACGCCTGGTCGTACTTCCCGAAGGGGTACGGGTAGTCGAAGTGGTCGTGGAAGAAGTCCAGCCCCTGCTTCGTCACCAGGAACACGTCGTCGCTGTCGAAGTAGGGGGCCAGACCCTTGCGGCACATCGCGCCGAGGGGGATCTCCAGCGTCGTACCGTCGTCGAAGGCGCGGGAGTAGGAGTCCGTCACGTAGTGGTACGGGCCCGCCACGACCGCCGTGATGTACGTCGAGATCGGCTTCGTCTCGGCGAAGTTCCACACGCCGTCGATGAGTTCGCCGACGCCGTTGCTCCAGACGGTCCAGCCCTGCGGGGCCCGCACCTCGAAGCGGAACGGCGCCTTGAGGTCGGGCTGCTCGAAGTTCGCGAAGACGCGCCGCGCGTCGGCGGGCTCGTACTGCGTGTACAGATACACCTCGCCGTCCTCGGGGTCGACGAAGCGGTGCATGCCCTCGCCGGTGCGGGAGTAGGCGCACTGGGCGTCCACGACGAGTTCGTTCTCGGCGGCGAGGTCCTCCAGCCGGATCCGGGAGCCGTCGAAGACCTCACCCGGGTCGAGGTCCCTGCCGTTGAGCGAGACGGCCGTCACACGCGGCGCGATCAGGTCCGCGAAGCTCGCCGCGCCCGGCTCGGCACAGCGGAAGCGGAGCGTCGTGACCGAGCGGAAGGTGCGGGGCTCACCGGCCGCCTCGCCCGGCTCCGTCTCCCCGACGGCCGAGCGCAGGTCGAGGGAGACGTCGTAGCTGTCGACGGACAGCAGCGCCGCCCGCTCCTGGGCCTCGTCGCGGGACAGGTTCTCACCGGGCACGGCTGCACTCCCTCATGGCGTCATAGACATGTGCGAACAGGCCCGATCCTGCCATGTGCCCCTGACGCCGGGCCCTGCGGCGGCGGAGACACCCGGGATTCGCACGGACGCGCGGGAATGGTGCGGACGCGTGCCGGTGTTGGCCAGGAAAAGGACCGCGTTCCGAGGAGAGCCATGCCCGAGCAGACCGTTCAGACCAGTTCCGGCAAGACCCCCGTCGACTTCTGGTTCGACCCGCTGTGCCCCTGGGCCTGGATGACCTCGCGGTGGGTGCTGGAAGTGGAGAAGGTCCGCGACATCGAGGTCCGCTGGCACGTCATGAGCCTCGCCGTACTGAACGAGCCCAAGCTGGACGAGCTTCCCGACCACTACCGCGAGATGCTCGCGACCACGGCCTGGGAGTCGGTCCGGGTGGTCACCGCCGCCTGGCAGAAGCACGGCGACGACGTCCTCGGCCCGCTGTACACCGCGCTCGGCACCCGCTTCCACAACGACGGCATGGGTCCGACCAGGGAGGCGATAGCCGGTGCCCTCGAAGAGGTCGGACTTCCCGCCGACCTGATCGACTACGCAGACCAGGACGACTTCGTGTTCGACGCCGAGCTGCGCGCCTCCCACAAGGAGGGCATCGACAAGGTCGGCCAGGACGTCGGCACCCCGGTCATCGCCGTCCCCGGCGCCGACGGAGAGCAGCTCGCCTTCTTCGGCCCGGTCGTCACCCCGGCCCCCAAGGGTGAGGACGCCGCCAAGCTCTGGGACGGCACGCTCATGGTCGCCTCGGTGCCGGGCTTCTACGAGATCAAGCGCACGCGTACGGCCGGGCCGGACTTCAGCAACCTGTAGGCACCTCTGCCCGGGGCCGGCGAGGGGTGCCGGTCCCGCGGCCGGCCCCGGCGAGCCCGCCACCGGCCGACGGCTACGAGGGCTTGGGCTCGGGGAAGCTGTCGCCGTCGCGCCAGTTGCTCCAGCGCTGGAAGCGGCGGCAGCCCGGACGGGTGCAGCGGTGGTAGGCGGCCGGGTCCTCCACCTGTTTGATCCTGCGCACCTCTTCCTCCTCGTCCTTGGTGAGCTTGCGGAACTTCTGCAGCGGTCCTCCGCAGTTCGGGCAGCGCACGTCCACGGCGACACCTCCGTGTGAGAACGGGCCGTGCGAGAACGGTCCGTTTGAGAACGGGCGGGAAAGAACGAGAAGCATCCGGGTGCCGAACGCCGGCCCTGCGAGCGTATGCGCTCGCGGGGGTCGGCGGCGGGACCGGAATCGGTCCGGCCCGCCCTGGGGCCGCCGGTAGGGCCGACACGGGCGAGAATCTCGGCGCGCGGTGAGATTTCACCGTCCGGTGCGCGTGATAAGAGGTGCGGACGGCGTACAGGGCGATGGTGTGGGAGGTCCGGATGGCGTACGAGGACGACAGCGCGGAAGGTCCGGACCTCTGCGCGCCCCGACCTGGATACTGCGGCGGCATGAGTGCAACGAGCCGCAGCACGACCCTCCTCCTGGCCCGGCACGGGCAGACCGTCTGGCACGCGGAGAACCGCTACGCCGGAACGAGTGACGTCCCCCTCACCGACGAGGGCCGCGCCCAGGCGGAGGCCCTCGGCCGCTGGGCCGCCGCGCATCCGGTCGACGCGATCTGGACCTCGACCGTGCCCCGTGCCGTCGCAACCGCGGAGCCCGCGTGCCGTGCCCTCGGGCTCGTTCCGCGGCGCGAACCCGCCCTGCGTGAATGCGACTTCGGCGTGGTGGAGGGCCGTACGCTCGCCGAGTTCGAGCTCGAGAACCCGGTCCGGGCCAAGGCGTTCCAGGCCGATCCGGTGTCCTACCCCTTCCCGGAGGCAGAGGATCCGCGCACCGCGGCGGCCCGGGGAACACGCGCCCTGCGCCGCATCGCCGAGGCCCACCCCGGCGAACGCGTGCTGGTCGTCGCCCACAACACGCTGCTGCGTCTGGTGCTGTGCTCCGCCCTGTCCATCCCGCTGGGCGAGTACCGCCGCGTCCTGCCGAGCCTCGGCAACGCGGCGATCACCGAACTCCGGATGGGGGACGGGTCGGCCGCCCTGCTCTCGCTCAACGTGCCGAGCGCACCGTGACAGGAGGGCCCCCGCGCGACATCGTCCTTCGCGCGAGGGCCCTTCGGTGAGGTGGTACGTCGCCGGTCAGGCGCGGGTCATGCCACCGACGTGTAGTGCGAGGCGTCGCCCGCGATCGAGTAGCTCTCCTTGCCCTCGATGCCGACCGGCACGTCACCGGCGACCGTCACACGGTGCAGCCGCCGCGGCAGACCGTCGTAGTTGTCGATGGCGTAGTGCTGGGTGATCCGGTTGTCGAACAGGACCAGCTGGTTCGGGGACCAGCGCCAGCGCAGGATGTTCTCGGGCCGGGTGACGTACGACTGGAGCAGGTCGAGGATCTTGCGGGACTCGCCCACCGACAGCCCGGCGATCCGCTGCGCGAACCCGCCGATGAACAGCCCGCGTTCACCGGTCAGCGGGTGGACCCGGACGACCGGGTGGGCGGTGCGGAACTTGATCGACGTGAACTGGGCGCGCTGCGCGGCCTGTTCCTCGTCGATGTTCTCGTCCGGCACCGCGTAGTCGTAGTCGTTGGTGTGCTCGGCCCACAGTGTGTCGGCGAGCGCGCGGAGCGGTTCGGGCAGATCGCGGTAGGCGGCCGCGGAGTTGGCGATGAGCGTCTCGCCGCCGTACGGCGGGACGGTGATGCTGCGCAGGGTGCTGGCCTGCGGCGGGTTGAGCACGAAGGTCACGTCGGTGTGCCAGTGGTTGGCGCGGCCTCGTTCGCTGTCGACGGGCAGTACGTTCGGGGCGCCGTCCACGGCGGGCACGGTGGGGTGCGCGGTGGTGAGGTCGCCGAAGTGGCGGGCGAAGGCCTGCTGGCCCTCGTCGTCCAGGTCGACGTCGTCGAAGACCAGCGCCTTGTGCTGGTTGAGGGCGGTGCGCAGGGCGGCGGCGCTGACGTCGTCGAGGGGCTTGGAGATGTCGACGCCGGTGACACGGGCACCGATGTGCGCGGTGACCTTCTGGATCTCGATGTCTGCCATGAGGTGCGGGTCCTTTCGGATCGGGCAAGGGCGTTGATGGCCGGGCGGGTTCAGACGAGGGCGGTCGCGGGTGCGGCCGCGGGGGAGGGGCTCGGGGACGGGGGCGCGTACTGGTTGGCCGGGCGCGGAAGGCCGTAGCGCTCCCGCAGGGTCTGCCGGGGCCCGTACTCCCGGCGCAGCAGGCCGCGGTCGCGCAGGATCGGCACCACGTGGTCCACGAAGAGGTCGAGGCCGGACGGGAGCACGGCGGGCATGATGTTGAAGCCGTCGGCGGCGCCGCCCCGGAACCACTCCTCGATCGCGTCGGCGACCTGCTCGGGCGTGCCCGCGAAGGTCAGATGGCCCCGCCCGCCGCCGAGCCGGCCGATCAGCTCGCGGACGGTGAGCCGCTCGCGCCGGGCCAGCTCCACGACGAGGGTGTAGCGGCTCTTGGCCCCCTCGATCGCGTCCTCCGGCGGCAGGTCGGCGGGCAGGTGCGCGTCGAGGCCGAGGGTGCCCGGCTCCAGGTGGAGCAGATGCTCCAGACGGTTCAGCCCGTGCTCGTACACGATGTGGTCCTCGAGGACGCGTTCGTGGGCGCGCGCCTCCGCCTCGGTCGAGCCGATGACCGGGACGATTCCGGGCAGGATCTTGATGTGGTCCGGGTCCCGGCCGGCCCGCGCGGTACGGGACTTGAGGTCGGTGTAGAAGTCCTGGGCGTCGGCGAGGGTCTGCTGGGCGGTGAACACCGCTTCCGCGTACCGGGCCGCGAACCGTTTGCCGTCCTCCGAGGAGCCCGCCTGTACGAGGAGCGGGTAACCCTGCGGTGTGCGGGGCACGTTGAGGGCGCCCTCCACGCTGAAGTACGTCCCCTGGTGGCGCGCGGGATGGATCTTGCCCGGGTCGCCCCAGACGCCCGCCGCCTTGTCTGCGACGACCAGGTCGTCCTCCCAGCTGTCCCAGAGCTTGAGCGCCACGTCCAGGAACTCGGCGGCGCGCTGGTAGCGGGTGGCGTGCGCGGGCTCGTCGTCGAGACCGAAGTTGCGGGCGGCCTCCGCTCCCGCGGTGGTGACGATGTTCCAGCCGGCGCGGCCGCCGCTGATGTGGTCCAGGGAGGCGAATCTGCGGGCCAGGTTGTAGGGGGAGTTGTAGGAGGTCGAGGCGGTGGCGATCAGGCCGATGTGCTCGGTCGCCGTGGCCAGCGCGGTGAGCAGGGTGATGGGTTCGAGGGCGCCGGCCGGGCGCTGGCCGACACTGTTGAAGAGGACCGGGCCGTCGGCGAGGAAGAGGGAGTCGAAGGTGCCGCGTTCGGCGATCCGGGCGAGGCGCACATAGTGGGCCACCTCCACGTGGGCGTGCGGGTCGCTCTCCGGGAGCCGCCAGGATGCCTCGTGGTGCCCGGTGTTCATCAGGAACGCGTTGAGATGGAGTCGGCGCGGGCTGGTCACGGGTGCTTTTCCTCCTGGTGCGCGGACACGTCGTGCCCGGCGTCGTCGTCCGCCGTCGCGTCCGGCCCCGCGACGGGATGTTCCGTCGCTCCGGGTCCTGTCGCGCCGTGGTTCGTTCCTTCCGGCCGTCCTGTCACGTCCTCGGTCACCCCGAGGGCGTTCAGCAGGAGTTCGCGGTACTCGCCGAGCAGCGGATCGCGGTACGAGCGGGGATGCGGGCGGTCGATGGTCAGGTCGAGGCCGACGCGGCCCCGGTCGAGCACGAGCACCCGGTCGGCCAGCACGATCGCCTCGTCCACGTCGTGCGTGACGAGCAGCACGGTCGGCCGGTGGCGCTCCCACAGCTCGCGCAGCAGCACATGCATCCGGATCCGGGTGAGCGCGTCCAGTGCCCCGAACGGCTCGTCGGCGAGGAGCAGTTCGGGCTTCCGTACGAGCGAACGGGCCAGGGCGGCGCGCTGGGCCTCCCCGCCGGACAGCTCGTTGGGCCAGGCCCGTTCGCGTCCCGCCAGACCCACCTCGGCGAGGGCGGAGCGGCCCCTCTGCGCCGAGTCCCCGCCGTCCGTGCCGAGCAGGACGTTGTCGAGGACGCGGCGCCAGGGCAGCAGCCGGGAGTCCTGGAAGACGACGGACACCCTTTCCGGGGCTGTGAGCCGCCCGCTTCCGGCCACGTTGTGATCGAGGCCGGCGATGGCGCGCAGCAGCGTGCTCTTGCCGGAGCCGCTGTGTCCGAGCAGCGCCGTGAACTGGCCCGCGGGGAGGTCGAGGTCGATGCCGTCGAGGACCGTACGACCCTCGAACGACCGGGTGAGACTCCGTAGTTGGACGGTGTGATGACGGGTCAGTTGCTGAGCGTGCGTCGCCATGACAGCACCTTCCGTTCGATGAGACGAACCGCGCTGTCGGAGACGAGTCCGAAGATGCCGTAGATCAGCAGGCCGACGAGGATGATGTCGGTCCGGCCGTAGTTCTGGGCCTGGAACATCATGTAACCGAGTCCGCTGGTGGCGTTGATCTGCTCCAGGACGACCAGGGAGAGCCAGGAGCCGGTCACCCCGAGCCGCAGCCCGACGAAGAAGCCGGGCAGCGCGCCGGGGATCACGATCTCCCGGACGAAGCGGAGCCTCGACAGCCCCTGCACCTCGGCGAGTTCGACGAACCGGTGATCGATGCCGGACAGGGCGGAGTGCAGGTTCAGGTAGATCGGGATGTAGACGACGATGGCGATGATCGCGATCTTGAAGGTTTCGCCGATGCCGAGCCAGAGGATGAACAGCGGGATCAGACCGAGGGTCGGGATCGCCCGGTTGAGCTGCACGGTCCCGTCGATCAGCGCCTCCCCGACACGGCTGAGCCCGGACGCGAGGGCGAGGACGACGCCGGCGCTCAGGCCGAGCGCGAACCCGTATCCCGCGCGCTCCAGCGACGTCAGTACATCGGTGGGCAGTGTGCCGTCGGTCCACAGATGACCGGTGGTCTTCAGCACCGTCCAGGGCGCGGGTATCGCGCCGGGATCCAGTTGCCCGGCGGCGGACGCGACGGCCCACAGGGCGAGGAACAGCGCCGGACCGATCAGGCGGGAGGCGGGCAGCCGCTTGCCGGGCGCGAGACTGCGGCGCCGGGAACGACGAGGCCGGCGGAAGCGACGGCTGTCCGCGACGGCCCCGGCGTCGGCGGGGGAGGTGGAGAGAGGGAGGGGGACGGAGGCGCCGCCGTCCGCGATCGCGGACGAAGGCGTGGCCGAGCGCGTGGTCCCGATCGCGCTCGTGGCCGTGGCCGAGGTCGCGGTCGTGGCCGAGGTCGTGGCCGTGGTCGTAGTCGTGGTCGTCACGGCCGTCACCTCCGGTATTCCGCGGGGACGGCCTTGGCCGCGATGGCCTCGAAGCGCCGGTCGAAGAGCGAGTCGACCTTGAACCCCTTCACGAATCCGCCCTCCGCCAGCAGGTCGGCGGTCTCCTGCTCCCACTTGACGGCCTCGTCCCAACTCGGCGGGAACAGCGGCTTGTTGGCGAGCTCGGTGATCGACCGCGCCTGGGCGAGCGTGAGGTTCTGCGTCTTGACGTAGAAGTCCTCGTTCCAGGCGTCCGGGTGCTCGTACGCCCACACCTGGCCCTTCGCCCAGGCCGGGATGTACGCGGCGACCGCGGCCGCCTTCGCGCGGTCGGCCAGCACCGAGGTCGGCGCCCAGAGCAGGTTGAGCAGGTCCACCACCTCGGTGTCGATGGTGTGGGCGCCCTTGGACCCGTACTGCTTGAGGTAGGCGGGCGCCTGGCTGTTGGCGAGCGGGGCGATGTCCACCTGGCCCGCCTGGAGCGCGGTGAGGAACTGGTTGCTGGTCAGCGGCACCAGGTTCACGTCGTCGTAGGCGATGCCGGCCTGCTTCAGGGCGCGCAGCAGGACGACACCCTGTGCCTGGCCCTGCGAGAAGGCCAGCTTCTTGCCCTTGAAGTCCTGGACGTCCTTGATGTCGCTGCCGGGCTTGGTGGCGAAGAGGTAGTTGGGTTTACGGGTGATGTTGATCGCGACGATCTTCGCGTCGAAGCCCTGGTAGTGCGCCTGGATCGGCGGGATGCCCGCGTTGTTGCCGACGTCCAGGGACTTGGCGCGGAAGGCGTTGATGACATCGGGACCGGCGCCGATGTTCACCCACTCGGAGACGGTGAACGGCAGCCCGGCCAGCCCCGCCAGCTTCAACTGGAGATCCTGAGAGCCCTGGTACGAGGCGATCTTGAGCTTGGTGCCCCGCGGCACCTTGTCGGCCAGGGGTGCGGATATGTCCGCCCGGGAACCGGTGTCGGCGGCACTGGCGCCCGCGCAACCGCTCAGTCCGGCCGCGGCGGCGACACCGAGCAGGGAGGACAGGAACACACGCCGGTCGACACCGGACCTTGAGGGGGAAGGGGCGGACGCGGCCACGGTGGAGGAGAAGGAGGGCAAGGAGGACAGTGGTGGCATGGAAGGACTCCGGGGATTCCAAGTGGCGGGAGGGCGCGCGGAGTTCCGGGCAGGGCGAAGCCGGAGGAGTGGAACGCGCGCCGAGAGGGACACACGCCGATGGCGTGCCGATGGGGACGAGCCGACGAGCCGACCAGGAGCGACGGCAGCCGAACGGTCCGCGGCACTACGACGACGGACGGGCCCACGGGGCGACGACGGCCGACGGGTCCACAGCGCTACGACGGCCGGACGGCCTTCGGGACGACGACGGGCGGACGACCCCGGGACGAGGACGGCTGACCTTCGGAACGACGAGGACGGCCGAGCGATCCTCGGCGTGACGGCGGCCGAGAGGCCCTCAGGTCGACGGCTGCCGAGTGACCCCCGGCGCTTCAGCGCGTCAGCGAGGTGTCAGCGACAAGGGGTCAGCAACAACGTGTGCGTGCGACCCGCATCAGGTCGACCACACGGCACTTGGTGAGCGGAACCTGCACCCGCGCGCTGCTCATACCCACGATGCTCCTGTCCGGGCTCGACCCCTGTCAACATTCCGAGTTTCTGAATTAATTCGCTCCCGGTGGGGAGTCCGGGGAAGTTTGGAGCGGCCCGGGCAGCCGGAGCGGCCCGGGCAGCCGGAGCGGCCCGGGCAGCCGGAGCGGCCCGGGCGGCCGGGAGGCCCTCAACGGGCGGCGGAACCCGCGGAACCCAGCGGATCGCGGTACAGGACGTCGAGCACGACCGATCCGCCCGCCACGGCCAGCACCGAATCCGGGAAGCTGGTCGGGACGACCGCCGCCGCCCGTTCCGGGCCCACCGCCTCCCTCAGCGCGCCGAGGCAGTCCTCCCGGTGCACGGCACCGATCTCGGTGACGACGACGGTCTCCGGGTTGAGCACGTCGAGCAGCAGCCCCGCCGCCCGCCCGACCATCCGGGACCGCTCCATCAGCAGCCGTACGGCCAGCGGGTCGCCGGCGGCCGCCGCGGACACCACGTGCATCGGATTCGAGCCGTCGATGACACCCGCCTCCCGCGCCCGCCGGCACAGGGTTCGTTCGCTCAGCTCGGCCTGGAGGCACCCCGTCCGCCCGCAGTCGCACCGCTCCGACCCGCCGGTCAGGGGCAGATGGGCGATCGCACCGGCCTGCGAGCGAGGCCCGTAGTGCACCTGGTCATGGGTGGCGAAGGCGGCATCCACCACATTGCCGACAAAGAGATGCAGCACGCTCCTGCTGCCCCGGGCCCGTCCGAACAGCCGCTCCCCGTTGACCAACGCCCGCGCGTGCCCGTCCACATGCGCCGGCAGCCCGGTGCGCGCCTCGACGATCTCCCGGACGGCCACGTCGCGCCAGCCCAGCAACGGATGCTCCACGATCGAGCCGGAGTCCGGGTCGACCCAGCCGCCGCTCGCCACGCCGATGCCCAGGGGGGTACGGCCGGGGGCGCCCGCGAGGAGGGCGGCGAGCCCGTGCGCGGCGTTCGCGAGAACGAGGCCCGGCTCGGTGTGGTCGTGCCGCAGACGCTTCTCGGCGACGACGCGTCCGCGCAGGTCCAGCAGCGCGACCGTCGTGTACGGCACGGCCACGTGCACCCCGCCGACCACGAACCGGGAGCGGTCCAGGTCGACCGGGAGATGCGGCCGCCCGACCCCGTTGGACCGGTGGGGCGCGGCGGCCTCCCGGATCAGGCCCCGTTCGGTGAACCGCGCGCAGTAGTCGGTCACGGACGCCGGGGAGAGCCCGGTCAGCCGGGAGATGGTGCTGCGCGCGACCGGCCCGTGCTCCAGCACGGACCGCAGGATCACGCTGGCGCTGGTCCGGCGCCGGTCGAGTACGGGGGAGGGAGGGGACGTCGAAGGGGGTGCCACGGTACTGGCCATGGAGTTCTTCCTCGGGAGCTGGTCCGGCACTGCGCCGTCACGTACGCCACGTCACATCGGGTGCGACGTGCGTCTGGTGTGGTGTGCTCTGGTCGCGTCTCGGCGAGCCGGATCCGCTCCGCCCCGCCTCAGGACGGGCGGCGACAGGTGGCAGTGCCCTGGCGTCGCAGGTCGACATAGCGACGCGACGAGAAGTTCAGGGCCTGGGGAACCATGGGGTGAAGGGTAGGGGTTAGCCCCGGAGACCTGCCAGGTGTGCCCAAGGGCCGGACAGGCCGGGCACGTTCCGGCTCCGGCGCCGCGAGAGCGTCGACCGGTCCGGCGCCGTGGAAGCCCCAGCGGAGGCAGGCGCCGTGAAGGCCCCGGCGGACCCGGAGGAGTGACCACCTCTTTGGTGAGTCTCCACAGTCCCGTCCCGAACGGATCCGTAGCGAAAACGACGTCACCTCAGTGACCAGCATCACCTTCACGCAGGTGTACGGGCCACTCTTTGTGAGGAGCCCACCAAGCTGCGGATCCGCCCTTTGTCGAGCACTGACGGTGATCGCCCGTATGCCCCTGGGATAGCGTCACCGTGTCCCGATCTGCCTTCCCCCGAGCTCCCCCGGAGCAAGGGGGCATCCCCCTTCGCCGGAGTCCCCATGAGCACCGCTGCCGCCACGCCCCTCCGACCCGGCCAGGTCATCGCCGACCTTCTCCCGGCCTCCCGCGTCCGCGACGCCGCCCTTGTGCTCGGTGGTGCCGCGCTCACCGGCCTCGCCGCCCAGATCTCGCTGCCCGTCCCGGGTTCCCCGGTGCCGGTGACCGGTCAGACCTTCGCCGCGCTGCTCGTCGGCACGGCGCTCGGAGCGGGCCGCGGTTTCCTGTCGCTCGCGGTGTACGCGCTGGTCGGCATGGCCGGCGTCCCGTGGTTCGCGGGCGGTGGCTCCGGCGCCGCGGCACCGTCCTTCGGCTACATCCTCGGCATGCTGCTCGCGTCCACCGTCGTGGGTGCCCTGGCCCGCCGCGGCGCCGACCGCTCCGTGCTGCGTATGGCGGGCACGATGCTGCTCGGCGAGGCGATCATCTACGCGATCGGCGTTCCCTACCTGGGCATGGCCACCGGCATGTCGGCGAGCGCGGCCCTCGCGGCGGGCCTCACTCCGTTCCTGATCGGCGATGCCCTCAAGGCCGCCCTGGCGATGGGCGTCCTGCCCACGGCATGGAAGCTCGTCGACAAGAAGTGACGCCCGCGCCGGTGACGTGAAGACGTCGCCGGTCATGTGATGCCACGTCGGTGACGTGATGCCGTCACGCGTGACGCGTCACCCGTCACGCGACGCCCACGTCGGTGACATGGTCTTTCCACGCAAGAGGCTCGCCGGGTCGGACTCCGACTCGACCCGGCGGGCCTCTGCGCGTTTCGGGGCCCTGCCCTGCCCCGCCCTGTCCTGTCAGGGACGAAGGCGCCCGGCGGTCAGTGCTCCTGCCGAGGCCTGCGGGCGGCCCACCACAGCCCCGCCGCTCCGGCCGAGATCAGCGCCGCGCCCGCCGCGCCGAGCGGCACGACCTCGCTTCCGCCCCCGGTCTTCGGCAGCCGGTCGCCGCCAGGTGCCACCGGCTTGTTGTCGGTGCCCAGCAGCAGCGGGGTCGCCGGGGCGTTCGGGGACGGGTTCGTCGTACCGAACGGAACCGGGCCCTGCTGCCAGTACGTCTTCTTTCCGTCGCTCGTCTGGACCGGAAGGCAGATCTTTCCGGTCTTGCTCAGATCGAACGTCGCGTCGACGTCGTACGATTTCTGCGCGCCGACCGCGAGATTTCCGGTGGAACAGATAAACCCGCTGTTCGACCCCTCGGGTAGATCCTTTTTGGCCATGGCGGTGCAGCCTTCGACGTTCTTGACCGTCAGGCCGTCGAAACCGACCACCAGTAGCCTGATGTCGCCGCTTTCCTTGGTCCCTTCGTTCTTTACCGTGGCGGTAATCGCCGTTTTCTGAGTACTGTTGTCGACCGAGATCTTCTCCGGCAGCAGCGTGGTCACCTTGACGCCCGCCGGAGGCTTGTCCATCGGCTTTCCGCCCTTGCCGCTCCCCGGTCCCTGGTCGTCCGCGACGGCGGTGTAGGAAAGGATCATCACGGCCGAGAAGCATGCCGTGAGCAGCGATCCCGCAATGGTCGTCGTGTGACGAGAACTCATGTTCGCCCCCCTTGGCTGCGCCTGAATTCGCAGTACTTGAAGAGGTACCACAAGATTTCTCCGCACTATGCTGGTACAGCCCGAAGTGTGACCATTGTGTTTCTCGTGTGACGGGCGATTGTGGCTGATGTTGAGGGGGTGCAGAGATTGTCGGCGAACGTACAGGGTGGTGTTCCGGGATTATTGGTGACCGGACGTTATCGGCTGGTCGAGAGTATTGGTCAGGGGGGAATGGGGCGGGTGTGGCGAGCCGCCGACGAAATGCTCGACCGGCAGGTCGCGGTCAAGGAAATGCGCATAGACGGACTGGATCCCGAGGACACCCGCACGCGCCGGGAACGCACATTGCGCGAAGCGAGGGCGACGGCCCGGATCGACCATCCCCATGTCGTCCGCATCTACGACGTCGTGGACGCGGGCGAGCGGCTGTGGATCGTCATGGAGCTCGTCGCCGGCCGCTCGCTCGAACAGATCGTGGTCGAGGACGGCCCGCTGGACTCGCGCGAGGCGGCCCGCGTCGGCCTCGAACTGGTCGGGGCGCTGCGCCAGGTGCACGCCCAGGGCGTGCTGCACCGTGACATCAAGCCGGGCAACGTACTGGTCGAGCGCGCCGGACGGCACCGTGTCGTCCTCACCGACTTCGGTATCGCCGCGCTCCAGGACGCCGAGGCGCTCACCATGGTCGGCATGCTGGTCGGCTCTCCCGACTACATGGCACCCGAGCGGATCTCCGGCCGTCCGCAGGGCCCGCCCTCCGACGTGTGGTCCCTCGGCGCCACGCTCTGCGCGGCCCTCGGCGGACGCTCCCCGTTCTCCCGCTCCACCACGCTCGCGACCCTGCACGCGGTTCTCTACGAAGAGCCCGAACTCCCCTCCGGAGCGGGCGAGCTGCGGGAGATCCTGGCCGCCCTCCTGGAGAAGGACCCGTCCACACGGCCCGGTCTGGAGGAACTGGAGGCCGGACTCGGGGAGATCGTCCGCCCTCCGAGGCCGAGCACCGCTCCCGCCCGACCACCGGCAGAGGGGCCCGAGTACGACTACGCCTCCGCATCCGAGTACGGGACCGCCAACGAGCCCCCGTACCGTCCCGCACCGGAACACCCTCCCGAGCGCCCGACAGAACCCGCCCCCGGGCTGCGCCCCGCACGCCAACCCGCCCCCGCATCCGAGCACTTGTCGGCACTCACCCCGTATCCGGACCGGGAGTCGGGCCCCGTGGGTGCGCCCGATCCGGTGTCTGCGAGCGCGCCCGAGCGTGAGGGGGCGCCTGATCCGGCACCCGATCCGGGACCCGATCCGGGACCCGATCCGGGACCCGATCCGGGACCCGTTCCGGCACCCGATTCGACCCCGGAGCCTGATCCCAGGCCCGCTCAGGAGCCGCACCCGGCGCCTGTGTCGACCTCGGCGTCTGTGCCGACCCCGGCTCCTGAGTGGGCCTCGGGACCTGAGCGGGCCTCGGGACCTGAGTCGACTCCGGCTCCTGAGCAGGCCCCGGGCTCTGAGCGGGACCGGCCGGCCTCCGGGCGCAACCCGGTCGAGTCGCCCACGCCCGTCCTGCTCGACGCCGAGTTGGTGAGCGCGGCGCGCCGGCCCCCTGCGGACCTTCCCGAAGCCACCCCGCCTCCCGACGAACAGCCCATCGCCGAGCCCGTCGCCGAGCCCATAGCCGAGCCCGTCGACCAGCACATCGGCACCAGCGATCTGCCCAGGCCTCCGACCCCAGCCGACCCCCGACGCGAGTCGGAGCACCACTCCGTGCACGACGCCGTTCCGATCCCGCGCACTCCGACCCGGAAGACCCCGCCCGACTTCCGGAAGCGTCCCCAGACACCCGCCCCGGAGCATTCCGCCGCCCCCGGATCTGAAACTGTCACCCGGGGGCCCGGCCCGTCGGCGACGGTCGCGACGGCCAACGCCTCGACCGAGATCCCCTCCGAACCACGTACGGAACCCAGTTCGCACACCCCGTCCGAACCACGCGAGACGCCCGGCACGCGTCCACCCTCCCAACTGCCCACGGCTCCCGTGCCCGTAGTGATGCCACCGGGTGAACTCCCGGGCCCCGCCGTACCGTCCGGGTCCGACGAGAGCCATGGCCCGGGCCCGGGCGACGGCGGCAGCGATGAGGGTGACGAGGGCTCCGGTGTCCGGACGGACGCCCTTCGAGGCAGGCGCCGTACGGGTCTCGCCGCCGCAGGGGTGGTCGCGGCGGGAGCCGTCGTCTGGGTGGTCGTCGCGATGACGGGCGGATCGCCCGACGGCAGGACCGGGGCCTCCACGGGCTCGTCCGCACCGACGGCCTCCGCCGCCACCGGCGCAGCCTCGTCCCTGTCGCCCACCGTGGAGGGCACCTCACGCCCGCCCAGCCTGCCCCCGGGAGCGCACCGGGAGGCCGGCGGATACGCGTGGGTGACGCCCAAGGGCTGGCGGCGCGATCTGAAGACCGGCTCCGAAGTGCACTACACCGCGCCCGACGGCGCTCAGGAACTGGCGGCCAAGTCCTCCCTCGCCAAGGGGAATCTGATGGACACCTGGCAGACCTCCGAGCAGGACGCCCGCCAGGGGCGGGACTACCGGAAGATCCGGCTGGAGGAGACGACGTTCCGGGGCCGGACCGCGATCGTCTGGGAGTACACCTTCACCCTCAAGGGGGTGAGCTGGCACGCGCGGCTGCTCGGCTTCGACGTCGACGGGAAGTCGTACCAGATCAACACCTGGTACCACCGGGACATCGAGGAGCAGGCCCTCAAGGTCTACAACCAGGTCAAGAACAGCTTCACCGTGCTGTGAACCGGCGGCCGCCGCGGGGGCTCGGCGGAAGGACAGGAAAGGGAACGGGAAAAACGGGAAAGGGGAGGGGCCCGCGGCGATGTGCCGCGGGCCCCTCCTCGCTCAGGCTTCGGTGGCGGGTCAGGCGCCGACCTCGGCCCGGGTCTCATCGCGAGCATCGTTCGCGGGCTGCTGCGCGGACGACGGGGCCCCCGCGCCGAGCTTCTGCCGGACCAAGGCGATGACCAGCACGACCGCCGCGACGAGCAGCGACAGCAGCACGGTCTCCCGGCCGTCGTGTTCGGTGTCGGTCAGCATGTAGCCGAGCACGAAGACGATCACCGCGGCGGTCGCCCAGGTCAGGTACGGGTAGAGCCACATCCGCACGACGAGCTTCTCCGGCGCCTCGCGCTGGATGATCTTCCGCATCCGGAGCTGCGAGAAGCAGATGACGAGCCACACGAACAGGGCGACCGCGCCGGAGGAGTTGACCAGGAAGAGGAAGACCGAGTCCGGGAACTTGTAGTTGAAGAAGACGGCGACGAAGCCGAACACGACCGAGACGACGATGGCGGTCAGCGGCACACCGCGCCGCGTGGTCCTGGCGAACGCCTTCGGCGCGTCCCCGCGCTCTCCGAGCGAGAAGGCCATGCGGGAGGCGGTGTAGAGGCCGGAGTTGAGGCAGGACAGCACGGACGTCAGCACGATGAAGTTCATGATCTGACCGGCGTGCGCGATGCCGAGGGAGTCGAGGGCGGCGACGTACGAGCCCTTGTCCTTGATCGACGGGTCGTTCCACGGAAGCAGGGCGATGACGACGAGGATCGAGCCCAGGTAGAAGACGGCGATACGCCAGATGATGCTGTTCGTCGACTTGGTGACCGCGCGCTGCGGGTCCTCGGACTCGCCGGCGGCGAGGGTCGCGATCTCGCTGCCCATGAAGGAGAAGACGACCAGCAGGACACCGGTGAGGATCGCGCCGGGTCCGTGCGGCAGGAAGCCGCCGTGCTCGGTCAGATTGCCCAGCCCGGCCTTCTCGGCCTCGACACCCGGCAGCACACCGAGGATCGCGAGCGCGCCGACGACGATGAACCCGCCGATCGCCACGACCTTGATCCCGGCGAACCAGAACTCGAACTCGCCGTACGAGCCGACGGAGACCAGGTTGGTGGCCGTCAGCACCACCATCACGATGAGCGCCCAGCCCCACTGCGGTACGCCGGGCATCCATCCTTCGAGGATCTTGGCACCGGCGGTGGCCTCCACGGCCAGCACCACGACCCAGAAGAACCAGTACAGCCAGCCGATGGAGAAGCCGGCCCAGCGGCCGAGCGCGCGGTCGGCGTGCGCGGAGAAGGAGCCCGAGGTCGGGTTGGCGGCGGACATCTCGCCGAGCATCCGCATCACCAGCACCACGAGCGTGCCGACGAGGGCGTACGAGAGAAGGATGCCGGGGCCCGCGGTGGCGATGCCGGAGCTGGAGCCGACGAAGAGTCCGGCTCCGATGACACCACCGATGGCGATCATCGTCAGATGACGGTTCTTGAGTCCGGCCTGGAGGCCACCACCGGGTTCTCCGGGGCCTCCGTGGGCCTGTGCGGCCTTCGTGGGGGTCGGCTGCGAGGTCATGAGGGGGATTCCTTTGCGCCGGATGAGCAGATTCCCGTACGAAGTGCCTGTCCCGTACGAGCGGTGTACGGGGCACGCACTCACCCAAGGTGTGGGGTGGTGTACGAGTCGGTCCAGTGAAACGGAGGCAAAGGAATTCGTGAACCTTTGAATCCAGATTGTTACTTGAGGTTTCCTTGAGGTTCTGTAGGATGGCTCACGTTTTTGAGCAGCGGCCCCCGGCGAGGCCGATCCGAAACGGTCGTGTCACACTCGGACCATGCGCGTGTACCTCGGCTCCGATCATGCCGGTCTCGAACTGAAGACCCACCTCGTCGAGTGGCTCCAGGCCGCCGGCCACGAGCCCGTCGACTGCGGGCCCCTCATCTACGACGCCCTGGACGACTACCCGCCGTTCTGCCTCCGCGCCGCTGAGCGCACGGTGGCGGACCCGGGTGCCCTCGGCATCGTGATCGGCGGCTCCGGCAACGGCGAGCAGATCGCCGCGAACAAGGTCGCCGGCGTACGGGCCGTACTCGCCTGGAGCGAGGAGACCGCGGCGCTGGGCCGTGAGCACAACAACGCCAACGTCATGTCCGTCGGCGCCCGTATGCACACCCAGGAAGAGGCGACGAAGTTCGTCGAGACCTTCCTCGGCACCCCCTTCACCGGCGAGGAGCGCCACGTCCGCCGCATCGAGATGCTCGCGGACTACGAGACCACCCGGGAACTCCCGCCGATTCCGGCCCACCACCCGCAGCAGCCGCAGGCGTAGCACCGACGGGCCGACGGGCCGTAGGACGAGAGACAGCAGGAGGACCGGTGCCCGAGGGGCACACCATTCACCGGCTCGCCGAGGACTACCTCGCCGCGTTCGGTGGCCGCGGCGTACGTGTCACCAGCCCCCAGGGCAAGTTCAGTGACGCCGCGGCCCTCCTCGACGGCTCGGTCCTGGCGGCGGTGGAGGCCCACGGCAAGCACCTCTTCCTGGGCTTCCGCGCGGCGGAGTGGGTCCACATCCACCTGGGTCTGTTCGGCAAGGTCGGCTTCGGCGGCACCCCCGCCCCGCCGCCGACGGAGACCGTCCGCCTCCGCCTCACGAACGACACCGCGTACGTCGACCTCCGCGGCCCCACCACCTGCGCCCTGATCACGGACGACGAGAAGCGCGCGATACACGACCGCCTCGGCCCGGACCCGCTGCGCCCGGACGCGGACCCGTCGGCCGCGTACCGCCGGGTCTCCCGCAGCCGTACGACGATCGCCGCCCTGCTCATGGACCAGAAGATCATCGCGGGCGTGGGCAACGTCTACCGCGCGGAGGTCCTCTTCCGGCACGGCATCGATCCGTACCGCACGGGGAAGGAACTCGGCGCGACGGAGTGGGACGCGATCTGGGCCGACCTCGTCGACCTCATGCGGGAGGGCGTCCGCAACAACCGCATCGACACGGTCCGCCCGGAACACACCCCCGAGGCGATGGGGCGCCCGCCGCGCGTGGACGATCACGGCGGCGAGGTCTACGTGTACCGCAGGGCCAACCTGCCCTGCCACATCTGTGGCGGCGAGATCCGCACCGCCGGTCTCGCCGCCCGTAATCTCTTCTGGTGCCCGACCTGCCAAAAGCCCTGACTCCGGGCCGAGTCGGGACCCACCGTCAGGCGTGTCGGCCAGAACCCGCGCGCCGGCAGCCAGGCGGGGTTACCGGGTCCTGGAACCCGCGCGACGACAGCCGGGTGCGGTCACCGGGTCACCAGAACCCACTAGAACCCGTGCGGCAGCCAGGGCGCGACCAGCGAGGTGAACGCCATCGACGCCTCCGCCAGCGCTCCGTGGCGCAGCTCCCGTACCCGGCCGCTCGCCGCGAGCGAGGCCAGCGACACCCCGCCGAGGTAGACGGTGCTCAACTCCCGTACGGACAGGGCGAGATCGGGGGCGTCCTCGGTCCGCACGCACGAGGCGCCCTTCGTGTCGCCGGTGAGCCGCCAACGCCCCTCGTTCCAGGGGCAGAAGGAGTCCTCGACCTCGAACACCACGTCCACCGGGGCCTGATAGGTCCGCGCCTCCAACGCGGCCCCGACCTCGACGAGCCGCACATGCAGCGCGTCCTTCATCCGCAGCTGGCAACGGCGGATGTCCGAGACCATGTGCTGCCAGGCCTCGTCCACGGGGCGGCCCCGGGTGCGCAGCGTGGTCGTCAGGTCGATCCCGAAGAGGAACCGCCACAGCGCGGCCCGCACCGCTGGGTCCAGTCCCTCCAGGTCGTCCATCATCACCGTCCCGTTGTGCCCCGACGGGCCCCACTCGGGCTTGACCCGGAAGCGCGTGTAGCCCACGACCTCGCCGTCCCGCTCGGCGACCACGCACTGGAGCGGCGAGGCGCCGTTCCGCTCGCCCTCCGGGTCGAGCACTCCGAGCCGCTGCCAGCCGGGCTGCCGGGCCAGCATCCCCGGACGCTCCGGCACGAGCCGTGCGTACACCGCCTCGCACGCGTCCAGCACCTCCCGGGGCACCGCGTAACGCAGCCGTACGTCGTCGGTCCCGGGCGGCACGGACAGTTCCACGCGGCTCGTGTCGATCTCCCCGCTGATCTGCAGGGTCCCGATGCCGTAGCCGAACCGCCCGTAGATCGCCGGCTCCGACGCGGTCAGGACGGCGAGCGGCTCGTCTCCGGCACGGATGTCGTCCAGCTGGCGGCGCATCATCGCGGTGAGCACCCCGCGCCGCGTGTGCGTCGCGGCGACGCTCACCATCGTGATCCCGGCCGCCGGTACCGAGGCACCGCCCGGGACCGTGACACGGAAGGAGAAGGCCCCCGCCGTACCCACGCAACTGTCCCCGTCCCACACGCCCAGCGAACGGTCGTACTCTGTGAGCGCGTTCCACAGTTCGCGCTCCTCGGACGACTCCGCCACACCTCCGAACGCGCGGATCAGGTTCTCGTACCACTTGTCCCAGTCGGCCTGCCGCAGCACCCGAACGTCAGTCGTCATAGCCCATGCCTACCAGGGCAATGCGGTACGAGCGAGGGAATTTCGCCCGCCCGTCGAGCCCTTCAACCGGAATGTACCTGTGCAGTTCTCTGTGAAGTTGAGCGCTCGGAGGGGGGACAAGTGGGACCTCCCGTGCCAAGCACCTGGTCCGATGGATAGGGTCCCGAACTAATGGCAGCAGGACGAGAGCGGCGCGCGGAAGCCGATACGTTCACGGCCCGGTTGAAGAAGCAATGGCACCGGGCCCGCACAGGGCTGCGCAGATCCGCTGTCGACTACTTCCGCGGGGACGGTTCGGACTGGATCGCGCTGGCCGGTCTGCTGATCACGATCCCGGTGATCGCCTCCACGACCCTCGTCAACTCGGTGTGGTGCTCACCCTCCGCCCTGGTCCTGCCGATCGTGGCCGGCGGACTGCTGCTCCGCCCCGCCAGCCTGCTCGGGCTGTACGCGGCCGCCGCCACCGCGCTGATAGTCGAGTCCGTGAAGCTCGGCCCCTACACGGAGGGACCCTCCCGGGTCACGCCGGGCGTGGTCCTCGTGGTCGCGGCCTGCGGCTTCTTCGGACTGCTGATCGCGCAGTTCCGCAGCCGGGTGGGCGTGCCCTGGCGGCGCGGCGGCACCATGCTCTTCGACCTGCGCGAACGCATCCGGGTGCAGAGCAAGCTGCCGAAGCTGCCGCTGGGCTGGCACCGCGAGATGGCGCTGCGCCCGGCGGGCGGACAGTCCTTCTCCGGGGACTTCGTCGTGGCCGCCCGCACGAACGGCGGCCGGACCCTCGAAGTCGTCCTCACGGATGTGTCCGGCAAGGGGATGGACGCGGGTTCACGCGCCCTGCTGCTGTCCGGAGCCTTCGGCGGCCTCCTCGGCTCACTGCCGCCGCACGCCTTCCTGCCCGCCGCGAACGGTTATCTGCTGCGCCAGGACTGGGACGAGGGCTTCGCCACCTCGATCCATCTGGTGCTCGATCTCGACTCGGGCGACTACGAACTCTTCTCGGCCGGACACCCGCCGGGCCTCCAGCTCAGCGCGGGCAGCGGCCGCTGGGAGGAGAAGGCGGCGGAAGGCCCCCTGCTCGGTGTGTACGACGGCGCCCAGTTCGACCCGGTGAAGGGCTCACTGCGGCCCGGAGACGTGCTGATGCTGTTCACGGACGGTCTGGTCGAAACGGCCGAACGGGACATCGTCGAGGGCATCGACCGGCTCACCGGTGAGGCCGACCGTTACGTCGCCGGCGGCTTCCACGGAGCGGCCTGGCACCTCATCGAGGCGGTGGCCAGGGACGTCAACGACGACCGGGCCCTGCTCCTCATCTGCCGCGAGGGTCTGACACCGGTACGCTGACCGCGCCCCACGGTTTTCGGCAACGCGGCGGCAGCGGCCCGTACCGAGGAGACACTGATCGCGTGACGCAACCTCTCCTGACCCTGGCCGAAGTCGAAGCGCTCGCCCGCACGGCGCACGCCGCCCAGACCGACAAGGCCGGCCGCCCGTACGCCGAGCATCTCCAGGCGGTGGCGGACGGCGTCCGTGAGCGCGGTGGCGACGACGACCAGATAGCGGCGGCCTGGCTGCACGACGCCGTCGAGGACGACGCCCTCTCCGAGGACTGGCTGAGCGAGGCCGCGCTGACCCCTCGTACGAAGGACATCGTGCTGGCGCTCACCAAACAGGACGGCGAGTCCCCGGAGTCGTACGCGCGACGCATCCGCACCACCCGGGGCGCGCTCCTGGTCAAGGCCTCCGACCTGGCGCACAACGCCGACCCGGGCCGCCTCGCGGTCCTCGACGAGCACACCCGGGCCCGCCTGACGAAGAAGTACGCGACGATGCGCGCCCTGCTGGGGCTGCCGCCGAGCTGAAGAAAAAGGCGGGCCCGGAGAACCCGGACCCGCCCCTTCTTCTGCTCCTTCTGCTTCTTTCTGCTTCTCTCTGCCCTCGGCCGGTTACGCGGTGGCCTTCGCCCGTTCCCGAGCGAGTTCCCCCGCGTCACGCTCGAAGGCCCACTCCATCCTCGGCTCCATCGCGAAGCGGAACATCCGCTGGACGGGCCGCGTGCACAGCACGGTGACGAGCGCGGTCGCGGCGACCGTCACGAGCACCTCGCCGAGCGGCTTGTGCACCCACCCGTGCTCGAACCAGCCCCAGTAGTCGGACGCCTTGACCACGAAACCGTGCAGCAGATAGCCGTAGAGCGTGCCCGCGCCGAGCGCCGTGAACCACATCTTGCGCCGCGGCACCCAGGCGAAGAAGCACGCGGTGAGCACGAGCGAGCAGCCGTAGAGCGCGAGCGTCATGACGACACCCGCCCACCAGGGGGCGCCCAGCTCCTGTGCGCTGTCGCGGTGGTAGAACCAGGTGGCGTTCATCCGGGGCGCCGCCCAGTAGCCCATGGCCAGCGCGGCGGCCAGGACCGGCACCGACAGGACGCGCACCTCGCGGCGGCGCACCAGCTGGAAGTGCTCGGGCTTCATGAACAGGCCGAGGACGAAGAACGGCAGGAACTGCAGCACCCGCTGGAGGTCCAGGTCGTCACCGATCTCCGGCGAGACGGACGCGATCAGGGCGAGACACAGGGCCAGCGGAAGCGGCCACCGGACCAGCTTCCACAGGGGGGTCGTCAGCCGCCAGACGAGGAGCGCGGCCAGGAACCAGGTGAGGTACCAGGGGTCGAGCAGGCTGATCGCCTGGTCCGATTCGCCCCCGGCCCAGCGGTTGAAGAGCGAGTACGCGGCCTCGAAGAGGACATACGGTACGACGACGCCGGTGACCAGCCGCTTCAGGCGGTCGGGGCGCATGTCGAAGCTGCGCGAGAAGTAGCCGGAGATGACGATGAAGGCCGGCATGTGGAACGTGTACACGACCGTGTACAGGGTTTCCACGATGCGGCTCTCGCCCTTCATCCGCTCCCACGAGTGACCCACGGCCACGAGCACGATCGCCAGGTACTTGGCGTTGTCGAAGAAGGCGTCGCGCTGTTTGGCGGGCTTGCCGCCCGGTGCGGCGCCGCCGGCGGTGGCCGCCGAGCGGGGCTGGGGCGAGCGCGGACTCGGTACTCCGCCCATCGGCTGCTGTGCCGGCGGGAGCGGTGATCTGTGGTGGCCATGGGGCCGGAGCGAGTTGGTCACAAGCCCTCCCACCAAAGATTCCGGGAGGCGATCCTGGACCTCGCTGCGCGTACGGGGGACGTGGCGGCGTGGAACATCTGAGGCACCCTAGCGTTGTCTGTGCGGTCTCGTAAAACGCTTGATCTCATTCCTGCTTATCGCCTGCGCCTACCCCGGATTTGGAGATGTGTGCCTGCCGGACCGCAAGTAGTTCCGTATATCGATTCGCTTACTGGAAGCGGGCGTTCTGTCCCACTTCATGCCGACTAATTAGTGCATAACGCCCGCGGGCGACTCTGGGGGTATGTCCTGTTAAGAGGGCTTTGGTTGGCCGTCATCGGCGGTCGTGGTGTGCCTGTGGCAACAATTCGAATTACCTGCGAACAGGATGTGTGGACATGGCAACGGTCGCCATGAATTCACCCTGCGGGAACCCTCGAATTGCGGTGCGGGGCGGTGTGGTTGAGGCGTTCGGCGGCGCTCGGGCAGGCCCGCGCAGCGCCGCGCGGGCGAGGCCCTCGGGCCCGCTCGCGGTACCGCCCTCGGTCCTGCCCTTGGCCAACGATGCGTCACCTGCCGCATACGAGTGGCCGGTTGGTGGCACGATGGTTCTGGCGGGGGTGTGCGGGGCTGCACCTCCGGGCCGGGAGAGCGGACCGACCGTAGGGTGTGATCAGTTGTGGCCATTTCGCTGTCAGTGGTGCTGCTGTTGGCGATCATCCTCGTGGTGCTGATCCGAGGAGGATCGATCAAGGCGGGACCTGCCATCGTCGCGGTGCTCTTCGGCTTCTTCCTCGCGTCGACCGGCATGGCTCCGTCCATCAACCGGTTCCTCGATTCGATAGCGGAGACCATCAACTCGATCAGCTTCTGAACGGGACGCGACGAAAGGTGTCCCCCGCCGGACCGCGGACATGAGCGGGGCGCGCGGAGCCGCCTGTGCCTGACACACCTCGCCGGCTCCACCGGCGCCGGTCACGGACATCTCCGCCCCCGAAGAGGCGGTGGTCATGACGAAGGTCCGCCACAACGTCCGCGCGGTCCTGCGCGCCGACGGCCATCTGGTGTTCCTGCGCCGGGAATGGCCCGGCGGCTCCCCCTACTGCACGACCGTCGGCGGCGGCGTCGAGCCCTACGACGCCGATCCGGAGGCGGCCCTGCGCCGCGAGGTCATGGAGGAGATCGGCGCCACGATCGGTCCCGCCGTCGAGTTCCTGACCCTGACCGAACCGGGCGAGCGGAGGACGGTCGTACGGCACTACTTCCGCGCCGATGTGCTGGACATGGATCCGACCCGCCGGGGTGGCCCCGAACTCGACGACCCCGACACGGGCGACTTCTCGGTGATCCGGGTCGCGCCGGAGGCGTCAGCCCTCAGGCCGCTCGAACTCCAGCCGCCCGAACTCGCCACCTACCTGTATGAGCATGTCAACGAATGGCCCACCTGACGGCCGACACGGAACGAAGCTCCGGCCCACGAAGAAGAGGCCGGAAGGGACCGGAAGCCCAAGAAGCACGCGGGGACACGGGTGACTGGGCGAAGCCCCGAACACGACGAAGGCCAGGCAGAGAATCCATCCTCTGGCCTGGCCCTACGTCATATGGAGCGGGCGACGGGAATCGAACCCGCGTAGCTAGTTTGGAAGACTAGTGCTCTACCATTGAGCTACGCCCGCACAGGGTGCGCCGCAGGTCAGCGACCGCGGCACAGAATGCATCGTAGCGGGTCGGACGCCCACATCGCACACCCCGTTCCCACCCGCATCCGCGCTCGCGAAATGCGGCAGCCGCACTGCCTGCGGGCATGTACCCTACGTGTCGCACCGACGGGGTGTGGCGCAGCTTGGTAGCGCGTCCGCTTTGGGAGCGGAAGGCCGTGGGTTCAAATCCCGCCACCCCGACCACCGGCAGGAACCCGCCAGGGCTCCGCCCGGACAAGATCACCTTTTGGGGCGTGTACCGCCTGCGGTTACTATGCAAGCTGCGTGCCCGTATGTCTGCAGTGTTACGTCTCTCAAGGGCCACGAATCCGCCCAAGGCTCTGCCTGACCGGCAGCCGCACGCAGCAGAACCCCCCAAGAAGTCAGCCACAAGGAGACCGAACCGTGAAGAGCGCCGTGGAGACCCTGAACCCGACTCGGGTTCGGCTCACTGTCGAGGTGCCCTTCGAGGAGCTCAAGGACAGCCTCGACGCGGCGTACAAGAAGATCAACCAGCAGGTCACGGTGAAGGGGTTCCGGAAGGGCAAGATCCCGGCGCGCATCATCGACCAGCGGTTCGGTCGCGGCGCCGTGCTCGAAGAGGCCGTCAACGACGCGCTCCCGAAGTTCTACACCGAAGCGGTCAACGAGGCTGAGCTGAATGTCCTCGGCCAGCCCGAGGTCGACATCACCGAGCTGAAGGACGGCGAAACGCTGAACTTCACCGCCGAGGTCGACGTCCGCCCGACCATCGAGATCCCGGACTACTCCGGCATCGAGGTCGAGGTCGACGCCGTCGAGGTCAGCGACGAGGACATCGAGAAGGCCGTCTCCGACCTGCGCGAGCGTTTCGCCTCGACCTCCCCGGTCGAGCGCGCCGCCCAGGACGAGGACGTCGTCACCCTCGACCTCGAGGCCAAGGTCGACGGCGAGATCCTCGAGGACGGCGTCGCCAGCGGTGTCTCGTACACCATCGGCTCGGGCGAGCTGCTCGAAGGCATCGACGACGCCGTGAAGGGCCTGGAGGCCGGTGGCGAGACCACCTTCACCTCCGAGCTCAAGGGCGGCTCCGCCGCCGGCAAGGAGGCCGAGGTCACCGTCAAGGTCACCCAGGTCGCAGCCCGTGAACTGCCCGAGCTGGACGACGAGTTCGCGCAGCTCGCCTCCGAGTTCGACACCCTCGACGAGCTCAGGGCGGACAGCCGCAAGCGCCTCGAGAACATGAAGCAGTACGACCAGGCCACGCAGGCCCAGGAGCGCGTCCTGGAGAAGCTGCTCGAGCTGGTCGAGGTGCCCGTCCCCGAGAAGCTGCTCGAGGACGAGATCAACACCCGCAAGCACAACCTCGAGCACCACCAGCTCGGCCAGATGGGCCTCGACCTCGCGAAGTACCTGGAGATCCAGGGCAAGACCGAGGAAGAGTTCGACGCCGAGACCAAGGAAGCCGCGGTCAAGGGCATCAAGACGCAGTTCGTCCTCGACGAGCTCGTCAACAGGGAGAAGCTGAACGTCAACCAGGAGGAGCTCACCGAGCACCTCATGCGGCGCGCGGCCTCCTCCGGCATGTCCCCCGACCAGTTCGCCCAGGCCGTCGTCGAGGGTGGCCAGGTCCCGATGCTCGTCGGCGAGGTCGCCCGCGGCAAGGCCCTCGCGGTCGTCGTCGAGGCCGCCACGGTCAAGGACACCAACGGCGAGGTCGTCGACCTCGACGACGAGGAGGACGAGGCGGCCGAGACCGTCGCGGCCACCGAGGGTTCCGCCGTGGCCGAGGCCGAGGTCGAGGCCGAGGTCGAGGAGAAGCCCGAGGCCTGATCGCCTCACTTGTACGCCTGAATGCCGATGGGCCCCGGGGACGTTTTCGTCCCAGGGGCCCATCGGGCTTTTCAGGGGCGCGGGGAACTGCGCGAGCGACCCCCACCGGGCGGCAGCCGCGTTCCCGGCCTCAGGAGCCCCACGGGTGCGGCTTTCGGGGGCGCGCGGCCGACCCGCGCCGGTGAACAGGGCCGGCTTCAGCGGGTCGGGCACAGAGTCACCCCGGCCCCGTGAGAGGCGCCCCCGAGAGCCCGGTCGGGCCAGCGCAGCGCATGCGCTCACAGCGAACAGTTCCCTCTGCGGGATTCTCCGGAGGGACCCGCGCGTTAGGGTCCATGAATACGAGGGCAGGGGAGTCCCCGGACGCCGTCGGGAGGCGGCGCGGAACCCGGGGTCCCAGGTCCCTGCAGAAGACGTGAGACGGCCCGGCGCCGTCGTAAGACGAGCAGGTGGATACGTGACGAATCTGATGCCCACAGCTGCCGGCGACCCTATCGGTGGTGGCCTCGGCGACCAGGTCTACAACCGACTGCTCGGCGAGCGGATCATCTTCCTCGGCCAGGCGGTCGACGATGACATCGCCAACAAGATCACGGCGCAGCTGCTGCTCCTTGCCTCCGACCCGGACAAGGACATTTACCTTTACATCAACAGCCCCGGCGGATCGATCACGGCCGGCATGGCGATCTACGACACCATGCAGTACATCAAGAACGACGTGGTGACGATCGCCATGGGCATGGCGGCCTCGATGGGCCAGTTCCTGCTCAGCGCCGGTACCCCCGGCAAGCGCTTCGCCCTGCCGAACGCCGAGATCCTGATCCACCAGCCCTCCGCGGGTCTCGCGGGCTCCGCGTCGGACATCAAGATCCACGCCGAGCGGCTGCTGCACACCAAGAAGCGGATGGCGGAGCTGACCTCCTTCCACACCGGTCAGACCGTCGAGCAGATCACTCGTGACTCGGACCGCGACCGCTGGTTCGACCCGATCGAGGCCAAGCAGTACGGCCTCATCGACGACATCATGCCCACCGCTGCCGGTATGCCGGGCGGCGGCGGCACCGGGGCGGCGTAAAGCCGCTCCAGCGCCCCCGAGGGCGGCGCAGGGCCCCTTTCCGCCCCCGGGCGGCGCCGGGCGCCCAGCGGGCCCTCAGCCGACCGCTCAGCCCTTTTCAGGCTTTTCAGGAGACACAGTGAACGACTTCCCCGGCAGCGGCCTCTTCGCCCGCACGCAGGCCGAGTACACCGGTCCTCGCGCGGAGTCCCGCTACGTCATCCCGCGCTTCGTCGAGCGCACCTCGCAGGGCGTGCGTGAGTACGACCCGTACGCGAAGCTGTTCGAGGAGCGCGTGATCTTCCTCGGCGTGCAGATCGACGACGCCTCCGCCAACGACGTCATGGCGCAGCTGCTGTGCCTGGAGTCGATGGACCCCGACCGTGACATCTCGGTCTACATCAACAGCCCCGGTGGCTCGTTCACGGCCCTCACGGCCATTTACGACACGATGCAGTTCGTGAAGCCGGACATTCAGACGGTCTGCATGGGTCAGGCCGCCTCGGCCGCCGCGATCCTGCTGGCCGCCGGTACGCCCGGCAAGCGCATGGCACTTCCGAACGCGCGTGTGCTGATCCACCAGCCCTACAGCGAGACCGGCCGCGGGCAGGTCTCGGACCTCGAAATCGCGGCGAACGAAATCCTCCGGATGCGTGCCCAGCTGGAAGACATGCTGGCCAAGCACTCCACCACGCCGATCGAGAAGATCCGCGAGGACATCGAGCGCGACAAGATCCTCACGGCCGAGGACGCCCTGGCGTACGGCCTGATCGACCAGATCATCTCCACCCGGAAGATGAACAACTCCGCGGTCGTGTGACGTATCGCTGTATCGTCTGCCGCTCCTTGGCGTGGTTCACGACAAAGTGAACCGTGCCAAGGGGGGCCCGAACGAGGGGCTCGGCAAGGTACCGTCGGACATAAGGCAGCACCAGGAGCCGCTGGACCTAGGCGTCTCCCAGGCGAAGGGGAAGCACACCGTGGCACGCATCGGTGACGGCGGCGATCTGCTCAAGTGCTCGTTCTGTGGCAAGAGCCAGAAGCAGGTCAAGAAGCTCATCGCAGGCCCCGGTGTGTACATCTGCGACGAGTGCATCGATCTCTGCAACGAGATCATCGAGGAAGAACTCGCGGAGACGAGCGAGGTGCGCTGGGAGGAACTCCCCAAGCCCCGCGAGATCTACGAGTTCCTCGAGGGGTACGTGGTCGGTCAGGAGTCGGCCAAGAAGGCCCTCTCGGTCGCGGTGTACAACCACTACAAGCGGGTCCAAGCCGGTGAGAACAGCGCGGGCCAGAACCGCGAGGACGCCATCGAGTTGGCGAAGTCCAACATCCTCCTGCTGGGCCCCACGGGCTCCGGCAAGACGCTCCTCGCCCAGACCCTCGCGCGCATGCTGAACGTTCCGTTCGCCATCGCAGACGCGACGGCGCTGACGGAGGCGGGATACGTCGGCGAGGACGTCGAGAACATCCTGCTGAAGCTGATCCAGGCCGCCGACTACGACGTCAAGAAGGCCGAGACCGGGATCATCTACATCGACGAGATCGACAAGGTGGCTCGCAAGAGCGAGAACCCGTCGATCACGCGCGATGTCTCCGGCGAGGGCGTGCAGCAGGCACTCCTGAAGATCCTCGAGGGCACGACGGCCTCGGTGCCGCCCCAGGGCGGGCGCAAGCACCCGCACCAGGAGTTCATCCAGATCGACACGACGAACGTCCTGTTCATCGTGGGCGGGGCCTTCGCGGGCCTGGAGAAGCTCATCGAGTCCCGGGCCGGCGCGAAGGGCATCGGCTTCGGCGCGACGATCCGCTCGAAGCGCGAGCTGGAGTCCAAGGACCAGTTCGAGGACGTCATGCCGGAGGACCTGGTCAAGTTCGGCATGATCCCCGAGTTCATCGGCCGTCTCCCGGTGATCACCTCGGTCCACAACCTGGACCGCGAGGCTCTCCTCCAGATCCTGGTCGAGCCGCGCAACGCCCTGGTGAAGCAGTACCAGCGCCTCTTCGAACTCGACGGCGTGGAGCTGGACTTCGAGCGCGAGGCCCTGGAGGCCATCGCCGACCAGGCCATCCTCCGCCAGACCGGCGCGCGAGGCCTGCGCGCCATCATGGAGGAAGTCCTCCAGGCCGTGATGTACGAGGTCCCGTCCCGCAAGGACGTCGCCCGCGTCGTCATCACCGCCGACGTGGTCCTGCGGAACGTCAACCCGACCCTGATCCCGCGCGACGCGCGGGGGAGGGGACCGGGGGAGCAGAAGACGGCGTAGTCACCCACTCACGACGAAGGGGCGCCCGGCGAGCAATCGCCGGGCGCCCCTTCGCCATAGACCGCAACGATCAAGCCAACTCCTGCTCATCACCCGCATTGTGCCGACGCCTTCCATTTAATGATCATGCAAGGCGGACCACCTTGCGACGGGTGAAACGGGAGGACCGGAAGATGAGATTGAGACGTGCCGTGACGGCGTTGAGCGTGGCTGCGGCGGCAGGGGTCGTTCCCCTGGTGATGGCCGCCCCGGCGTCCGCCACCACCGCGGAGTGTCGGTCCTACGTGGCCTGGATCGGCTACAACGTCGGGCCCAAGGTGACGGCGGCGTGCGAGCACCACCACATAACGACCCCGCTCGGGGGGAGAGTCGCAAATCCGGCCTGCTACGTCGCGCTCGTCAACGCAGGCCTCAAGGCCGACGAGGCCGACAGTGCCTGCCGCCGTGCATAGCGGAGAGTTGACGACGCCGAGGCGACCGGAAAAAGGGCTTTAGCGGGAAAATCAGGGGGCTCGACCAACAGGTCGAGCCCCCTCACCGTTTGAAGCGCTCCCGCTCGGAGCGCGCACGTCAGATCTTGACGCGGATGTCCTTGCGCAGTGCCGCGGTCACCTTGGCGGACTCGTTCAGGTCCACGCCCTGGCCGCCCTCGGCGACTACGCCGAAGCCGAGCGTGCTGTAGTCGGCCCACATGCACATGTACTGGGTGTCGGTCTTGCCGGTCGCCGCGTTGGGCGCCTTCGCCTGCTGGCACTTCATGATGGCGCCGTCGAGACCGGGCGGGCTCACGGACTGCGCCGCGCCGACGAACTCGACCTTGGTGCTGGAGTCCTTGGCGGAGTCCTTCTTGATGTTCGCGAGCGCGGCGTCGAGGGCCGCCTCGGGGTCCTTCACCTTGCCGTAGAGGCCGGAGAAGGTGATGGCCTTCGACCCGGCTATGGCGGCCGGGTCCTTCAGCGTCTCCGGGTCACTGAGGTCGACCGTGGAGTAGATCCCGCCCACGGACTTGGCGTTGGTGATGCCGCTGGTGGCCAGGTCCTTCGTGTCGCCGGAGGAGGGGTCCTGCGGGCCCTGGTCCTTACCCATGCGCTGGTACTGGCCGTCGATCACCTTCGCCGGCGTCGTCAGCTTGTGCGGGCCGTCGTCGGCCACGTCGGAGCCGCTGCTGCTCCCGGCCAGGACGAGGTACGCGCCCACCGCGATCGCCGCCACCACGGCGACGCCGCCGATTATCAGGCCCGTCCTCTTCTTGCCGCCGGACGGCTCGGGCGGCATCGGGACCGTGCCGTAGGGAGGCTGCTGGCCGTACGGGGGCTGGCCGTACGGAGGGGTCGGCGGCTGGCCGCCGGGGGGAGCCTGCTGGGGGTAGCCGTAGCCGGGCTGAGCGGGGGGAGCCTGCTGCGGGTAGCCGTAGCCGGGCTGAGGGGCCTGCGGCTGCTGGCCGTAAGGGCCCGGCTGGCCCGGCTGGCCTGGCTGGCCGTACGGTCCGGGCTGCTGGGGCTGCCCGCCGTACGGGCCCGGCTGGTTGTAGCTCATTCCTGGGTTCCCCTCCAGATACTTATGTGTTGCGAACATCCTGACGCACAGGCCACGCCCCCAAGTCCCCGGGGGCCGCACCGTTACGAAGTAATCCCGTTTCGGGACAGGGGCGTGACGCCTCTAAACTGACCCCGTGACCGAAAACGCTCAGCAGCAGCCATCAGAGCCCAACACCGAACTGCCGACCCAGTACGCGCCGGCCGATGTAGAGGGGCCGCTGTACGAGCGCTGGGTGGAGCGCGGTTACTTCGAGGCGGACGCGAAGAGCGACAAGCCTCCGTTCACGGTCGTCATCCCGCCGCCCAACGTCACGGGCAGCCTGCACCTCGGGCACGCCTTCGAGCACACCCTCATCGACGCCCTCACGCGCCGTAAGCGCATGCAGGGTTTCGAGACGCTGTGGCAGCCCGGCATGGACCACGCCGGCATCGCCACGCAGAACGTCGTCGAGCGGGAGCTGGGCAAGGAGGGCAAGTCGCGGCACGACCTCGGCCGGGAGGCGTTCGTCGAGCGCGTCTGGCAGTGGAAGGCCGAGTCCGGTGGGCAGATCTCCGGGCAGATGCGCCGCCTCGGTGACGGCGTCGCCTGGTCGCGTGAGCGTTTCACCATGGACGAGGGGCTCTCCCAGTCCGTCCAGACCATCTTCAAGAAGCTCTACGACGACGAGCTGATCTATCGCGCCGAGCGCATCATCAACTGGTGCCCGCGCTGCCTCACCGCCATCTCGGACATCGAGGTCGAGTACCAGGACGACGACGGCGAGCTGGTCTCCATGAAGTACGGGGAGGGGGACGACTCCATCGTCGTCGCCACCACCCGTGCCGAGACCATGCTCGGTGACACCGCCGTCGCCGTCCACCCGAGCGACGAGCGGTACAAGCACCTCGTCGGCAAGCTCATCAGGCTGCCGCTGACCGAGCGTTTCATCCCGGTCGTCGCGGACGAGCACGTCGACCCCGAGTTCGGCACGGGCGCCGTCAAGGTGACGCCCGCCCATGACCCGAACGACTTCGAGATCGGGCAGCGCCACAACCTGCCCAACATCGCCGTGATGGACGAGCACGCGGTCATCACGGTCCCGGGTCCCTTCCAGGGCCTGGACCGTCTGGAGGCCCGTTCCGCCATCGTCGGCGCGCTGCGCGCCGACGGCCGGATCGTCGCCGAGAAGCGCCCGTACAGCCACTCAGTGGGCCACTGCTCGCGCTGCAAGACCACCATCGAGCCGCGCCTTTCCATGCAGTGGTGGGTCAAGGTCGGTCCGCTGGCGAAGGCCGCGGGCGACGCCGTCCGCGACGGTCGCGTCAAGATCCACCCGCAGGAGATGGAGAAGCGGTACTTCGACTGGGTCGACAACCTCCACGACTGGTGCATCTCGCGGCAGTTGTGGTGGGGACACCGGATTCCGGTCTGGTACGGGCCGAACGGCGAGATCGTCTGCGTCGGTCCCGACGACGAGGCCCCGACGGGCGAGGGCTGGCACCAGGACACCGACGTCCTCGACACCTGGTTCTCCTCCGGCCTGTGGCCGTTCTCCACGCTCGGCTGGCCCGAACAGACCGAGAGCCTCGCGAAGTTCTACCCGAACTCCGTCCTGGTCACCGGCTACGACATCCTCTTCTTCTGGGTCGCCCGGATGATGATGTTCGGCCTGTACGCGATGGACGGCACCCCTCCGTTCCACACCATCGCCCTGCACGGCATGGTCCGCGACCAGTTCGGCAAGAAGATGTCCAAGTCCTTCGGGAACGCGGTCAATCCGCTCGACTGGATGGACAAGTACGGCAGCGACGCACTGCGGTTCACGCTCGCGCGCGGCGCCAACCCGGGCGTCGACGTGCCGATCGGCGAGGACTGGGTCCAGGGCTCGCGCAACTTCGCCAACAAGATCTGGAACGCCACCCGTTTCGCGCTGATGAACGGCGCGACGGTCGAGGGTGAACTCCCGCCCGTCGAGGAGCTGTCGGCCACCGACCGCTGGATCCTGTCCCGGCTGAACGCCACGGTCGCCGAAGTGGACGCCCTGTACGACGACTTCCAGTTCGCCAAGCTGTCGGACGCCCTGTTCCACTTCGCGTGGGACGAGGTCTTCGACTGGTACGTCGAGCTGTCCAAGACGACGTTCATGGCGGGCGGCGAGCCCGCGAAGGTCTCCGGCCGGGTCCTCGGTGAGGTCCTGGACGTCACCCTGCGGCTCCTGCACCCGATCGTCCCGTTCGTGACGGAGACCCTTTGGACCACCCTCACGGGCGGCGAGTCGGTCGTCATCGCGGAGTGGCCGAAGGCCGTGTCCGTTCCGGGTGCCGACGCGGCGGGCGGCTTCCGCGACACCGCCGCCGAGCAGGAGATCGAGAAGCTCCAGCAGGTCATCACGGAGGTCCGCCGCTTCCGTGCCGACCAGGGTCTCCAGCCGGGCCAGCGGGTCCCGGCCCGGCTGACCCTCGACGGGACCGCGCTGGCCCCGCACGAGGCGGCCATCCGTCAACTGCTGCGTCTCCAGCCGGAGGGCGAGAGCTTCTCGGCCACGGCGACGCTGCCGGTGGCGGGTGCCACGGTCGCGCTCGACCTGTCGGGCACGATCGACATCGCCGCGGAACGCAAGCGTCTGGCCAAGGACCTCGCCGCCGCCGAGAAGGAGAAGGCCCAGGCGAACGGCAAGCTCGGCAACGAGGCGTTCCTCGCCAAGGCCCCGGACAACGTCGTGGAGAAGATCCGCGGGCGGCTCGCCAAGGCGGACGATGACATCGCCCGCATCCAGGAGCAGCTGAACCGCCTGCCGGAGGCGTGACCGCCGGTCGTCAGCACCTGAACGCGTGAAGAAGGCCCCCGGGACCTCAACGGCCCCGCGGGCCTTCGCCGTGTCCCGCCGCCGTGTCCCGCCGTCCGGGTCAGCCGCCGTGTCAGCCGCCGTGTTCAGCGGCTGTGTCCCGGCGTCCGGGTCAGCCGCCGTGTTCAGCGGCCGTGTCCAGCCGTCCGGGTCAGCCGCCGTCTCCCGCCGCCCTGTCCAGCCGCCCTGTCCAGCCGTCCGGGCTTCGCCGTGTCCGTGTGGTCCGGGCTTCGCCGTGTCCCCGCCGCCCGGGCCACCCCGACCCGCCCCGCCCCCTCGCGTACGACCCGGACCCGGGCCCGCCCCGCCCCTGGCCCCCGCCCCCTCGCGTACGACCCGGACCCGGACTCGCCCCGCCCCTAGCACCCCGCCCCCTCGCGCCCGTCCGACCCGGATCCGCCCCGCTCCGCCCCGGACCGAGCAGTCCGGGGCGGAGCGGGCGAAACCGTCACACGCGCCCACACGCACCCACATGCACCCGCACGCCCCCACACCCTCGCCACCTCCGTAGACTGGCCCCGTGAGTGACCTCCCCCCGCACGACAGCAGCGCGTCCGACGAGCCGGAACCCCGTGACCCGCACGGTCTCTTCGACGAGATCGTGGCCGCCGAGGCCGCACGCGACCCCGACCTCGCGGTGATCGAGGCCGGCAGCCGCACCCTGCGTACCCAGGGCAGCGGCGACCCGCAGGCCGATGTCCCCGGGCGTCCCTCCGACCCCGAGGTCGACAAGGCTCTGCGCGAGGTGGAGGCCGAACTCGCCACCCGCTGGGGCGAGACCAAGCTGGAGCCGTCCGTCAGCCGCATCGCGGCGCTGATGGACGTCCTGGGGGAGCCGCAGCGCGCGTACCCCTCGATCCACATCACGGGCACCAACGGCAAGACCTCCACCGCCCGCATGATCGAGGCCCTGCTCAGCGCCTTCGACCTGCGCACCGGGCGCTACACCAGCCCCCACGTCCAGTCGATCACCGAGCGGATCAGCCTCGACGGGGCGCCGATCTCCGCCGAGCGGTTCGTCGAGACGTACAACGACATCAAGCCCTACGTCGAGATGATCGACGGGCAGCAGGAGTACCGGCTGTCCTTCTTCGAGGTGCTCACGGGCATGGCGTACGCCGCCTTCGCCGACGCGCCCGTGGACGTCGCCGTCGTCGAGGTCGGCATGGGCGGCAGTTGGGACGCCACCAACGTGATCGACGGCGACGTCGCCGTGGTGACCCCCATCGACCTCGACCACACCGACCGGCTCGGCGAGACACCCGGCGAGATCGCCACCGAGAAGGCCGGCATCGTCAAGCAGGACGCCACCGTCATCCTCGCCCAGCAGCCGGTCGACGCGGCCCAGGTGCTGCTGAAGAAGGCCGTCGAGGTGGACGCGACGGTGGCCCGCGAGGGGCTCGAATTCGGTGTCGTGGCACGCCAGGTCGCCGTCGGCGGGCAGCTGCTCACGCTGCGCGGCCTCGGCGGGGAGTACGAAGAGGTCTTCCTGCCGCTGCACGGCGCCTACCAGGCGCACAACGCCGCCGTGGCGCTCGCCGCCGTCGAGGCGTTCTTCGGCGTCGGCTCGGCGCACACCCAGCGGCTCGACATCGACACCGTGCGCAAGGCGTTCGCCGCGGTCACCTCGCCGGGTCGCCTGGAGATCGTGCGGCGGTCCCCGACCGTCGTGCTCGACGCCGCGCACAACCCGGCGGGCGCCCGCGCCACCGCCGAGGCGGTGAGCGAGGTGTTCGACTTCAGCCGGCTGATCGGAGTCGTCGGCGCGAGCGGCGACAAGAACGTCCGGGGGCTACTCGAAGCCTTCGAACCGATCTTCGCCGAGGTCGTCGTCACGCAGAACTCCAGTCATCGCGCGATGGACGCGGACGAGCTGGCCGGGATCGCCGTCGAGGTCTTCGGCGACGAGCGGGTGCAGGTCGAACCGCGGCTCGACGACGCGCTGGAGGCCGCGATCACGCTCGCCGAGGAAGAGGGCGAGTTCGCGGGCGGGGGCGTCCTGGTCACCGGATCCGTCATCACGGTCGGCGAGGTCCGACTGCTCCTGGGGAGGGGCTGACTCTCGTGCGTACGCTCTGTGCTTCGACACTGATCGGCGAGTTCTTCGTCATCGGCTTCGCCGGTCTCGTCGCCATGAAGGAACCCGACCTGTCCACGGCCACGGTCTGGACGGTCTGCGGGGTCCTGATGGCGCTGAGTGTGCTGCTGTGCGGCATGATCACCCGGCCCGGCGGTGTCCAGCTCGGCTGGGCGCTGCAGATCCTGCTGATCGCCGGCGGCTTCGTCGTGCCGTCGATGTTCGTCCTGGGCGCGGTCTTCGCCGCCCTGTGGTGGGCGTCGGTCCACTACGGGCGGATGATCGACGAGGCCAAGGCCAGGTTCGCCGCACAGGCGCAGCCGCAGCCTCAGGCCGAGGCGGGCGGCACCCCGGCGTAGCCCCGGCCGAGGCGGGCGGCACCCCGGTGCGGGCCGACGGCCGGGTGGTGGTGGCTGGTGCCGGTATCACCTGACGCTGCGTGACAGCCACCCGGACACGCCCTGTAGCCTCGGTCATCCGTACAAATGTGACCCGAAGGAGCCATCCCGTGAGCCAGCGCACCCTCGTCCTTCTCAAGCCCGACGCCGTCCGTCGCGGCCTGACCGGCGAGATCATCAGCCGTATCGAGCGCAAGGCCGGCTGGCAGATCACCGCGCTGGAGCTGCGGACCCTGGACCAGGAGACGCTGGAGCAGCACTACGGCGAGCACAAGGGCAAGCCCTTCTACGAGCCGCTGGTGGAGTTCATGGCCTCCGGTCCGGTCGTGGCGCTGATCGTCGAGGGCGACCGGGTCATCGAGGGCGTCCGCGCCCTGGCCGGCCCGACCGACCCGATCGCCGCCGCTCCCGGTTCCATCCGCGGTGACTTCGGCGTCATCGTCCGCGAGAACCTGATCCACGCCTCCGACTCCGAGGAGTCCGCCGAGCGCGAGGTGAAGATCTTCTTCCCCGGCCGCGTCTGAGCGTACGGACGGCGCGGTCTCGGCCGCGGTCGCGTGCACGGACGGTCACCGAGTCGCGTACGGACGGTCGCGTCCGAGGTCCCGGGCGGTCCCGGTGAGGCCGTTCGGACGCCTTCCCGGGCACGCCGGGCGGCACATTTCGAAGAATTTTTCTGAGACTGCGTCAGCGCCGCTCGGACAGCCTGACCTGGGGCGGCCGTGAAAAATCCGGCCGTCCCGTGGCATATGCGTGCTGATCGGGGGAACGCGTGACCCCGATGGCCCGTCTCCACAAGCGAGTCGGCTCGTCATCTGCTGACAATGGCGAAGACCCTCGCGCAGTGTTCGTGCAGGCGCGTCTACGATGGAAGCCTTCACGTCGCTGCACCCACCTCGCCGTCCTAAAAAGCCGTCAAAGCTCCACTTGGGAAGGCCAGACGAATCCTGATGGGGAACTCAATGTCGTTCATCGGCCGTGACATGGCTGTCGACCTCGGGACCGCCAACACGCTGGTGTACGTCAGGGGTCGCGGGATCGTACTCAACGAGCCGTCCGTCGTCGCGATCAACACCAACACCGGCGGGATCCTCGCGGTCGGCGCGGAAGCGAAGAAGATGATCGGGCGGACCCCGGGCAACATCGTTGCCGTGCGTCCGCTGAGGGACGGTGTCATCGCCGACTTCGAGATCACCGAGCGCATGCTCCGCTACTTCATCCTGAAGATCCACAAGCGGCGCTACCTCGCCCGCCCCCGTGTCGTCGTCTGTGTGCCCTCCGGTATCACGGGCGTCGAGCGCCGTGCCGTCATCGAGGCGTCGTCCCAGGCCGGCGCCCGCCAGGTGCACATCATCGAGGAGCCCATGGCCGCGGCCATCGGCGCCGGCCTGCCGGTCCACGAGGCCACGGGCAACATGGTGGTGGACATCGGCGGCGGCACCACGGAGGTCGCGGTCATCTCGCTCGGCGGCATCGTCACCGCCCAGTCCATCCGCGTCGCGGGCGACGAGCTGGACAACGCGATCATCCAGCACATCAAGAAGGAGTACAGCCTCCTTCTCGGTGAGCGGACGGCCGAGCAGATCAAGATCACGATCGGTTCGGCGTACGACCTCGACAATGACGAGCACACCGAAATCCGCGGCCGGGACCTGGTTTCCGGACTGCCCAAGACGGTCGTCATCTCCGCGGCGGAGGTCCGCAAGGCGATCGAGGAGCCGGTCAACGCGATCATCGACGCCGTGAAGACGACGCTCGACAAGTGTCCGCCCGAGCTCTCCGGTGACGTGATGGACCGCGGAATCGTTCTGACCGGCGGTGGAGCCCTGCTGCGCGGCCTCGACGAGCGACTGCGCCGCGAGACCGGCATGCCGATCCACATCGCCGAGGACCCGCTGGACAGCGTGGCGCTCGGCTCCGGCAAGTGTGTCGAGGAGTTCGAGGCGCTCCAGCAGGTCCTGGACGCCCAGCCCCGCAGATGAAGTAACACTTCGATTCCGCCGTACGAGATCACCCCTTCTCGTACGGCGGATCGTTGGCATGGAGGCATAAACTCCTGCGACATAGAGTCATAACCTCCCCCATAACAGCCTCCCCGTCACACCCCCCCACCCCAAGCCTCATCGCACCGTGGGCATCCTTTTCGCCCAGGGTGCGCCCCTGTTGACCCATTACAACGAGGAAGGCACGGCCGCCGCACGTGAGGGACACACGAGAGAGCCGGCTGCTCCTGGTGCTGCTGATCGCCATCGCGTTCGCACTGATCACGGTGGACATCCGCGGCGGGCAGGACTCACCGGTCGACGGTGCCCGCCAGGCCGCCGCGACGGTCTTCGGCCCGATCGAGAACGGGGTGTCGTCCGCGGTCGACCCCGTCGGCAACGCCATCGCCGCGGTCCGTGACTCGGGCACGCGCCACGATCGCGTCGCCCAACTGGAGCACGACAACGCGGCGTTGAAGGCGAAGCTCGGCAGCGACGACCGCAACCGCAGCCGCCTCAAGCAGCTCGACAAGATGATCAAGGTGGCGGGCGAGGGCCAGTACGGGATCAAGGGCGCCGAGGTGATCGCCATAGGGGCGGCCCAGGGTTTCTCCTGGACCGTCACCATCGACGTCGGCGCCAACGACGGCATCAAGCGCGACATGACCGTCCTGAACGGCGACGGCCTGGTCGGCCGGGTCACCACCGTCGGACCGGACACCGCGACCGTGCTGCTCGCCAACGACCCCGACTTCACCGTCGGCACCCGCATGGAGTCGAGCGACGAACTCGGCTTCGCCTCCGGGCAGGGCGACCGCCCGCTGCGCGTCGAGCTCCTCAACGCCAAGGCGAAGATCAAGAAGGGTGACCGGCTGGTCACCTTCGGCTCGCAGGCCGACAAGCCGTTCGTGCCCGGCGTGCCCGTCGGTGTCGTCTCCCGCGTCGACCCGTCCGGCGGTGACCTGACCCGCACGATCTACGTCAGGCCGTACGTCTCCTTCACCAAGCTCGACATCATCGGCGTCGTCGTCGCGGCTCCCAAGAGCGACCCGCGCGACACCGTCCTGCCACCGAAACCCAAACCGACGCCCACGCCGACCGTGACCGTGACGGTCACCCCCTCGGCGAACACGCCCGTCGACGGCCAGCAGCAGTAGCAGGAGGAGCCGAATCCCATGCGTTTCAACCGGATGCTGCTCTCCGTCACCCTGGTGGTCGTCGCCCTGGTGATCCAGGTGAGCGTTCTTGCCCGACTTCATCTCCCGGGCGCCGTCCCGGACCTGGTGCTCCTGACCGTGCTCGCCCTCGCCCTGGTCTACGGCCATGTCGGCGGCGCGCTCATCGGCTTCGGCGCGGGTCTGCTCTCCGACCTCGCCCCGCCCGCCGACCACGCCGCCGGACGCTTCGCCCTCGTGCTCTGCGTCATCGGCTACCTCGCCGGCCTCGCCAAGCCGGAGAACGGCCGGCTCAAGTCGGCCACCGGACCGATGGTCGTGGTCGTCGCCGCCGCGGTCGGCTCCACCCTGCTCTACGCGAGTGTCGGCGCCCTCGTCGGCGACACCGCCGCCCGCCATGTCGGGCTCGGCAGCCTGCTCTTCACGGCCGCCGTCTACGACCTGCTGCTCGCGCCCTTCGTCGTCCCGGTGCTGATGGCGCTGGCCCGGCGCGCCGAGAACGATCCGCTCGCCGAGGGCGGTTCGGCGTCCGCGGCCGACGTCTCCGCGGGGTGGCTGTCCTCCGGCACCGGGCTGCGCATCGGCAGCCAGCGCGGCGGACTGCGCGTGAAGGCCGCCAAGGCGCGGGTCGCCCGCGCCGGACGCATCAAGGGGGTCAAGCGGCTGTGACGACAGTGACGAGGGCCGTCCGGCGGACACCTCAAGCACCGCACGGGTCACGGAACTTGACCGGCCGCGGTGTCGCCGCGCACAGGTTCGTCGGGTACTCGTATGTCTCGTACACACACTGAGAGGGGGAGGCAGCAGCAGTGACCAACATTCCCGAGACCGGTCGGACTCCACGGGTCCAGATCCGACTCGTCGTCATCCAGATTCTCGTACTCTCCCTTCTCGGCACCCTGGGCGGACGCCTCTGGTATCTCCAGATCCGCAACGGCGACGAGTACGCCAAGGAAGCCTCCGGCAACCACGTCCAGCAGGTCGTGCAGCCCGCCGTACGGGGCTCGATCCTGGACGCGCGAGGCGTGCCGATCGCCGACAACGAGACCCGGCTCGTGGTCTCCGCCTCGCGCACCGACCTGCTGAAGATGGCGGACGACGGAAAGGCCGTCCTCACCAAGCTCGCCGGTGTGCTGGGCATGAAGCCCGACGACGTCATCCAGAAGGTCCGTCTCTGCGACGCCAAGACGCCGCAGCCCTGCTGGAACGGCTCGCCCTACCAGCCGATCCCCATCACCGACGAGGCCACCGCGCGCCAGGCCCTGCAGATCCGCGAGCGCTCCGAGGACTTCCCCGGCATCACCGCCGAACCGGAGGCGGTGCGCCGTTACGCGGCCCCCGGCAAGTCCAACACCGCGCAGGTGCTCGGCTACCTCTCGCCCGTCACCGACGACGAGATCACCCAGGCCAAGGACACCGACTCGCCCTACCTCCGCTCCGACCAGGTCGGCCGCTCCGGCCTGGAGCGCCAGTACGACAAGGCCCTGCGCGGCAAGGCCGGCGTCACCCGCTACGAGGTCGACAACCTCGGCCGCGTCATCGGCAAGGCCAAAAGCGACAAGGCCGAACCCGGCGCCAACCTGGTCACCAGCATCGACGCCCGCGTCCAGCGCGTCGCCGAGTACGAGCTGGACTACGCGATGAAGGTCGCCCGGACCCAGTTCGACAAGATCACCGGCGAGAACTACAAGGCCGACTCCGGCGCGGTCGTGGTGATGGAGGCCAAGACCGGCCGTGTCGTCGCCATGGCGTCCCAGCCGACGTACGACCCGAACGCCTGGGTCGGCGGCATCTCCGGCAAGGACTACACCGCGCTCACCGGCAAGAAGTCCAACTACCCGCTGCTGAATCGCGCCATACAGGGTCAGTCCGCGCCCGGTTCGACGTTCAAGGTGGTCTCCACGGCCGCCGCGGTCGAGGCCGGCTACGACTTCGACGGCCACTACCCGTGCACGAGTTCGTACTCCGTCGGCAGCCAGGTCTTCAAGAACTTCGAGGGGGAGAGCTTCGGCCCCATCTCGCTCGGCCGGGCGCTGGAGGTCTCCTGCGACACCGTCTTCTACGGCCTCGCCGACAACGAGTGGAAGAAGGACGGCGGCATCAACCCGAAGAAGACCCCCAAGGACTTCTTCTACAAGACCGCCCACCAGTTCGGACTCGGCAAGGAGACCGGCATCGACCTCCCCAACGAGGTCACCGGCCGCGTCCCCGACCGCAAGTGGAAGGCCGACTACTGGAAGGCCAACAAGGACTCCTGGTGCAAGACCGGTAAGAGGGGCGGCACCTACGTCCAGCAGATCGCGTACGAGAACTGCCTCGAAGGCAACAAGATGCGCGAGGGCGACTCGATCAACTACTCCATCGGACAGGGCGACACCCTCGTCACCCCCGTCCAGGAAGCCGCCATCTACTCCGCGGTCTCCAACGGCGGCACCCTCTACGCCCCCACCATCGGCAAGGCGATCGTCAGCGCCGACGGCAAGAGCGTCCAGGAGATCAAGCCGACCGTGAACGGCAAGCTGCCGGTCAGCAAGGCGACGCTCAAGGGCATGAACGAGGCCTTCGCGGGTGTCGTCACCCGCGGTACCGCCGCCTGGAAGTTCGGAGGCTGGCCGCAGGACAAGATCCCGCTGCACGCCAAGACCGGTACCGCCGAGGTCTACGGCAAGCAGACCACGTCCTGGCTCGCCACGTACTCCAAGGAGTACACGATCATCATGACGATCTCCCAGGCCGGTACGGGTTCCGGCGCATCCGGTGAGGCCGTGCGCAAGATCTACAACGCGCTCTACGGCGTCTCCGCGGACGGGGCCATCGACAAGAAGAAGGCCCTGCTGCCGACCCCGCAGAAGAGCCTGCCGAAGGTCCAGACCGACGGCACGATCGACTCCCCGGCCATCTCCAAGGATCCGGTCAAGGACCTGCAGGCCAGCCAGGCACCCAAGGACGGGACCGCCGACCAGCAGCTGCCCGCGGGCACGACGGCCTCACCCACCGGAGGCAACCGCGACACCCGCAGGCGCACGGCCCGCCCGCACAAGAGGCGGGGGAAGAGGATCCTGACATGACGACCGCGGCGACCAAGGTGCTGAGGATCCTGACATGACCGGAGCCAACAACTTCTCCGTCTCCGGGTACGGACCCGAGCGCGCGGGCTGGACACGTCTGCTCGCCCGCGACTCGCTCGCCCGCCGGCTCGACTGGCCGATACTCCTGTCGGCCGTCGCGCTCTCGATGATCGGCGCGGCCCTCGTCTACTCGGCGACCCGCAACCGCACCGAGATCAACCAGGGCGACCCGTACTACTTCCTCATCCGCCACCTGATGAACACCGGCATCGGCTTCGGCCTGATGATCGGCACGATCTGGCTCGGCCACCGCACCCTGCGCACGGCCGTGCCGATCCTGTACGGGCTCTCGGTCTTCCTGATCCTCATGGTGCTGACCCCGCTCGGCGCCACCGTCAACGGCGCCCACGCGTGGATCGTCTTCGGCGGCGGCTTCTCGCTCCAGCCCTCGGAGTTCGTGAAGATCACGATCATCCTGGGCATGGCCATGCTGCTCGCGGCCCGGGTCGACGCCGGCGACAAGCCGTACCCGGACCACCGGACGGTGCTCCAGGCCCTCGGCCTCGCCGCCGTCCCGATCATGGTCGTGCTGCTCATGCCCGACCTCGGCTCGGTCATGGTCATGGTGATCATCATCCTCGGCGTGCTGCTCGCCTCCGGCGCTTCCAACCGCTGGGTGTTCGGCCTGATCGGCGCGGGCGCCCTCGGAGCGATCGCCGTCTGGCAGCTGCACATCCTCGACGAGTACCAGATCAACCGCTTCGCGGCCTTCGCCAACCCCGAACTCGACCCGGCCGGCGTCGGCTACAACACCAACCAGGCCCGGATCGCCATCGGTTCCGGCGGCCTCTTCGGCACCGGCCTCGGCCACGGCTCCCAGACGACGGGCCAGTTCGTGCCCGAGCAGCAGACCGACTTCGTCTTCACGGTCGCCGGCGAGGAACTGGGCTTCGTGGGCGCGGGCCTGATCCTGGTGCTCCTCGGTGTGATCCTGTGGCGCGCCTGCCGCATCGCCCGCGAGACGACCGAGCTGTACGGCACGATCGTCGCCGCCGGAATCATCGCCTGGTTCGCCTTCCAGTCCTTCGAGAACGTCGGCATGACCCTGGGCATCATGCCGGTCGCCGGCCTGCCCCTCCCGTTCGTGTCCTACGGCGGATCCTCCATGTTCGCCGTGTGGGTCGCGGTGGGCCTCCTGCAGTCGATCAGGGTGCAGCGCCCGATGTCGGCCTAGATGGACCCCGGGTGTCGCCCCGGAAAACGCGAGGCGACACCCGGTCCAACGGGAAAAGACGGTCCCTGGCCAAGTCGGGGCCGATTGGGTACTGCCCACGGCCCGCAAACGCGTCTAGATTCGGTTCATGGCGGACACGAAGCGCGAGATCGAGCGTAAGTACGAAGGTCCCGCGACCGAGGGCGGCGCCGACCTGCCAGATCTGAGCGGCGTCCCCGGAGTCGCGGGGGTCGTCGACAAGGGCGTCGCCGAACTCGACGCCACCTACTACGACACGCCCGACCAGCGACTTGCCGCCGCCTCCCTCACCCTGCGCCGCCGCACCGGTGGCCACGACGCCGGCTGGCACCTCAAACTCCCCGTCTCCGAGGGCGTACGCGACGAGATCCACGCCCCCCTCTCCGACACCGTGCCCCGCGCGTTGTCGGGCCTCCTGCGCTCCCGCGTACGCGACGCCGAACTCGTCCCCCTCGTCCGCCTGCTGTCGGCCCGCGACATCCGCCACCTCGTCGACGACTCCGGCGCCCTGCTCGCCGAGGTCAGTCTCGACCGGGTCCGCGCGGAACGGCTCAGCGGGGGCGGAGGCACCGCCGCGTGGACCGAGATCGAGGTGGAACTCGCGGACGACGGCGACCCCGCCTTCCTCGACAAGGTCGAGAAGAAACTCCGCAAGGCGGGCCTGAACCGCTCCGCCTCGCCCTCCAAACTGGCGAAGGCCCTCGACGAGACCGCCAAGCGCGCCAAGAAAGCGGCCCCCGAGAAGGAGCCCGCCCCCGAGAAGGAGCCGGTCACCGCGGGCGACCACGTCCTCGCCTACCTCCGCGCCCAGTACGACGCCATCGTCGAACTCGACCCGGCCGTCCGCCGCGACCTCCCCGACTCCGTGCACAGCCTGCGCGTCGCCACCCGCCGGATGCGCAGCACCTTCCGCTCGTACGGGAAGATCCTCGACCGCGCCGTCACCGACCCGATCGGCGACGAGCTGAAGTGGCTGGCCGGCGAGCTCGGCGTCGACCGCGACCAGGAAGTCCTCACCGAGCGGCTCAGCGAAGCCCTCGGCCAGCTGCCCCGCACCCTGCTCTCCGGCCCCGTCCGCACCCGGCTGCGCACCTGGGCGCAGGCCCGCCGCGGCGGCTCCCGGCGCCGTCTGATCGCCGTCCTGGACGGAAAGCGCTACCTGGCGCTGCTGACCGCACTCGAAGCGCTCGTGACCGACCCGCCGCTGCTCAAGGCGGCCGCGGGCGACCCCACGAAGGTGATCGCGAAGGCCGTCCGCAAGGACTTCGGCAAGGTCGCCGACCTCGTCGGCGAGGCCCTGGACCGGCCGCCGGGCGCCGACCGCGACCACGCCATGCACGAGGCCCGCAAGAAGGCCAAGCGCACCCGCTACGCCGCGGAAGCCGCCACCCCGGCCCTGGGCGGACCGGCCGCCGGCCTGGTCAAGTCGATGAAGTCACTGCAGGGCCTGCTCGGCGATCACCAGGACAGCGTGATGACCCGCGAGGCCCTGCGGGAACTTGCGGCTCTGGCGCACGCGGCGGGGGAGAGCTCGTTCACCTACGGGGTGCTGTACGGGCGCGAGGAACAGCGGGCGGCGGCGGCCGAGGCGGTGCTGCCGGAGGCCTGGGAGGCGACCGAGAGGCAGGCGGCGGTCTGACGCCGCTGCCGGGAGCCGGGGCCCGGGCCGGTGTCCGGGGGCCGGTGTCCGGTCGGCGGTGCGGCGGGTGGCTCCAGCCGCGTTAGGCTTGATGGTCACCCGCCCCAGCCTCCGGCCGGGGGTACCCCAGTCAGCTCACGAAGGTTCGCAAGATGCCTGCCGAAACCGCCGTGTCGGTCTTCCCACAGCTCGAAGCTCTGCTCCCGCATGTGCAGAAGCCGATCCAGTACGTCGGCGGAGAGCTCAATTCCACGGTCAAGCCCTGGGACGCCTGTGACGTCCGCTGGGCGCTCATGTACCCCGACGCGTACGAGGTCGGCCTGCCCAACCAGGGCGTCATGATCCTCTACGAGGTACTGAACGAGCGCGAGGGCGTCCTCGCCGAGCGCACGTACAGCGTCTGGCCGGACCTCGAGGAGCTGATGCGCGAGCACCGGGTCCCGCAGTTCACCGTGGACAGTCACCGCCCGGTGAAGGCCTTCGACGTGTTCGGCCTGTCCTTCTCCACGGAGCTGGGCTACACGAACATGCTGACCGCCCTCGACCTGGCCGGCATCCCGCTGGAGTCCAAGGACCGCACGCTCGACGACCCGATCGTGCTGGCCGGCGGCCACGCGGCCTTCAACCCCGAGCCGATCGCCGACTTCATCGACGCGGCGATCATCGGCGACGGCGAGCAGGCCGTGCTCGACATGACGGAGATCATCCGCGCCTGGAAGGCGGAGGGCCGCCCCGGAGGCCGCGAAGAGGTCCTCTTCCGCCTGGCCAGGACGGGCAACGTCTACATCCCGGCCTTCTACGACGTCGAGTACCTCCCCGACGGCCGGATCGCCCGCGTGGTCCCGAACAAGTCGGGCGTTCCGTGGCGCGTGTCCAAGCACACGGTCATGGACCTCGACGAGTGGCCCTACCCCAAGCAGCCGCTGGTCCCGCTGGCCGAGACGGTCCACGAGCGCATGTCGGTGGAGATCTTCCGCGGCTGTACGCGCGGCTGCCGCTTCTGCCAGGCGGGCATGATCACCCGCCCGGTGCGCGAGCGCTCCATCACGGGCATCGGCGAGATGGTGGAGAAGGGCCTGAAGGCGACGGGCTTCGAGGAGGTCGGCCTCCTCTCCCTGTCCTCCGCCGACCACTCGGAGATCGGCGACATCGCCAAGGGCCTGGCGGACCGGTACGAGGAAGACAAGATCGGCCTCTCGCTGCCCTCCACCCGGGTGGACGCCTTCAACGTCGACCTGGCGAACGAACTGACCCGCAACGGCCGGCGTTCGGGCCTGACCTTCGCCCCCGAGGGCGGCTCCGAGCGCATGCGCAAGGTCATCAACAAGATGGTCTCGGAAGAGGACCTCATCCGGACCGTCTCCACCGCCTACGGCAACGGCTGGCGCCAGGTGAAGCTGTACTTCATGTGCGGCCTGCCGACGGAGACGGACGAGGACGTCATGCAGATCGCCGACATGGCGATGAACGTGATCGCCGAGGGCCGCAAGGTCTCCGGCCAGAACGACATCCGCTGCACGGTGTCCATCGGCGGCTTCGTCCCCAAGCCCCACACCCCCTTCCAGTGGGCGCCGCAGCTCTCCGCCGAGGACACCGACGCCCGCCTCACGAAGCTCCGCGACAAGATCCGCGGCGACAAGAAGTACGGCCGCTCGATCGGCTTCCGCTACCACGACGGCAAGCCGGGCATCGTCGAGGGCCTGCTCTCCCGGGGTGACCGCCGCATCGGTTCCGTCATCCGCGCCGTCTACGAGGACGGCGGCCGCTTCGACGGCTGGCGCGAGCACTTCTCGTACGACCGCTGGATGAGCTGCGCCGACAAGACTCTCCCCGCCTTCGGCGTGGACGTCGACTGGTACACCACCCGCGAGCGCACCTACGAGGAGGTCCTGCCCTGGGACCACCTCGACTCGGGCCTCGACAAGGACTGGCTCTGGGAGGACTGGCAGGACTCCCTCGACGAGACCGAGGTCGAGGACTGCCGCTGGACCCCGTGCTTCGACTGCGGTGTCTGTCCGCAGATGGACACCCAGATCCAGATCGGCCCGACGGGCAAGAAGCTGCTGCCTCTGACGGTCAAGAACGCGGGTCCGACTCCGGCCGCGAGCGGTCACTCTCACTGACGTGAGCGGGGCACTCGATCGGGTAATTGAGGTGTTGGCGGGGGCTGGCGAGGACGAGGTGACGACTGCACTGTCCGCGGCCGGCGTCTCGCCCCCTCGCCCGGCGGCGTCGTCAGCGCCCCTCCGGACGCCCCGGCCGGACCCTGAGGCTTCGCTGTACATCGTTTCCGAGGTGGAGTGGGTCTGAGGCCCGTATCGGCTTGTGTGTGACTGTGTGTCGCGAGCCCCCTTTCTCGCCGGGAAGGGGGCTCGTTGACGTCTGGCGGCACGTGAATTCGTGGGCTTGACGCTGCGGAGTGCCCCGCCGCGGTGGCTGGCCCGCCGAGACAGCGATCCGATGAGATGACAGTCGGATGGGCGGGTACAATCCCACGGCTTACGCTCCGGGGCATGACCAAGTTCTACGCCACTGTGTGTCTGCCGCCGACTGCGCCGCGGAAGATTCCGCAGGCTGTAGCTGCCGCCATGGCGCCCTATAACGTCAACCTCACCGAGGAATGGAATCCGGTCGGCCATTGGGACTGGTGGGCCATCCACTCCAGCCCGGGCAATGCCTACCTCGTATTGCCTCAGCACGACGGTGACCGCAGGCTCGTCACCGCCTCAACGGTGCCGCGCAGGAAGGCCAAGCTCGATGGCCTCGGGCCGCTGGAATGCTATGGCGGGCCTCGGGGCCTGCTCGACTTCGACGGTATGCGGGACCGAGCGGCGCGCGCGCATGACGCCCTGCTCACCGCTTGGACCGAGCTGGCCGCGATACACCCGCCAGCCCGCCCGCTCGCCGACTTCCTCGCTCGCCACGAGGTCGACCCTGAGAGGTACTCCCCGGCAGACGCCAGGAAGGAGCATCTGGCCCAGCCACTGGTGCAGGACGTGGCCCAGAGGGCCGTCGCGGGAGACCCGCACTTTGATACGTCGTTCCTGCTCAACGACCCAGTCGCCTACTTCGCGCAGGAACATGAGGAAGCCCGGCTGTGGTCGGTCCGGTGCGCCGTGCCCGGCTTCGCCTTGGTCACCCTTGATGGCACGTGGATGGACGCGGACACAGACGGCCACTGGGAACAGGCCAACCGCTATCTCGACGCCCTCGACGTCGAGGCCGTCGTCCTCGACCTGCTCTGTCACTCTTGAGTCGTCAGTCCGGCCGTCCCGCGGCTGTGTGGCGGGACCCCAATGATCGCCCGGACAGGCTCTAGATGCGCAGACTCAGGGCGACTCGGCGACAACAAGGCAGCACGAGCGTGCACTTGCTGCGGCGCACCGCTCCGTAGCTCATTCCACCCACCGCCCAACCTCGTTCCCTAAAGCGGTAGTCGGCGGTTCGACACGGTATGGGTGGCTCCCTGTCCGCAGATGGACACCCAGATCCAGATCGGCCCGACGGGCAAGAAGCTGCTGCCTCTGACGGTCAAGAACGCGGGTCCGACTCCGGCTGCCAGTGGTCACTCTCACTGACGTGAGCGGGGCACTCGATCGGGTGATTGAGGCGCTGGCGGGGGCTAGCGAGGACGAGGTGACGGCTGCGCTGTCCGCGGTCGGCGCTTCGGAACCTCGCCCGTCGGCGCCGTCGAAACCCTTCAGGACGCCACTGCCGGGCCCTGAGGCTTTGCTGCACATCGTTTCCGAGGTGGAGTGGGTCTGAGGCCTGGATCGGCTTCTGCGTGACATGTACGACCCTGCGAGCTCCCCTTCCTGACCGGGAAGGGGAGCTCGTTGCTGTTCGCCGGGGAGCGAACCCGTGGGCCGACGGCTTGACTCGTCCGCTCAGGCCGAACCAGTTGCGTGCGTAGCCCGCAGGAACATGTCGGCCCCGAACCCCTCCCAGTCAACGGTCATGGTCTTCGCCGACAGCCCGTACACCCTTCCAACAGTCCGGTCGGTGTTGCCGTCATCGCACTTGAGCCTGATGACGTTCAGCCCGTCTTCTTTGGACACCTTGCCTCGACAGCGGTGAGACCCAATCAGTTCGACCCGCGGGCCATTGATGTGGAGTATGGCCATGCCTTCGGCGTCCGAGCTCATGGATGCGCGAGAGGAACCCCAGCTATCGGTGAGTGCGGCATCAGCCTTGCCGCTGTCCTTCTGAGGCTTAGGCGTGCTGGCCTCGCTGCTGGAGCTCGATGTCGGCCTCGGGGAGGACTTCACTTCCTTGGGCTTGGTACCGCTACACGCGGACAAGGCGACGAGTACCGCCAAGGTCACCCCGGCAATCTTCTGCACTCGCTTGATCACGTCACCCCTCCGAAGGACCAGCATCGGAACCGGATCCGAGACGACTGCGCTGGTCAGCGCGCTGAGGCTACAACATGCCGTCATCGTGTCGAGCACCCGCCGGGCACTGCCCAAGGGCCGGTGACGGGGGCTCGCTCAGTCGGCGCCCGGAGTTGCTGCCTCTGGCGGTCACGAGCGCTCCGAACCAATGGACTCGAGCACTGAGGTGAGGCGCCTCGTGGAGGCTCTGAAGGACGGCGGCCAGGAAGAAACAGCTGCCGTCCTCAAGGCTCTCGGCGCGCAGAGCAGATCGCAGGAGTGCCTGTGGGGAGACGCCGAGAACGCCCCTGCCGTCCCGTGGAGGCTCGACAACTATTCGTAATCGACGTTCGGCGGCGCATCGCCTCCTCGGCTGGCCTCGTACAGTCCCACTTTTCCCGGCACGCCCGTCTGTCTTTCGCCCGTGTTGCTGAGTATCAGAAGCGCGCGGTTGTCCATGTGCACGCGGTCGTCCGTCTCGACGGCCCGAACGGATCTGACGGCGAACCACCTGTCTGGGGTACCCCAGATGTGCTTCTCGATGCCGTACACGCTTCTGCACGGCGCGTTTTGGTCCGCACTCCAAACAGCTCGGCTGTAGGGGAGTTGATCCTGCAGTGGGGGGCTCAGGTCGATGCCCGACCCATACGCGTTGGTCTCGGCGAGCCTGACGATGACGCGGTTGCTGCATACGTGGCCAAGTACGTGACCAAGGGCGCGGGCGAGACGGGGGCTGGCGTCGACCACGCGCTTTCAACCTGGGGTGAGGTCGAGTCGGCACCTGTGAGTGAACACGTCCGTACGCTCATGCGGGCATGCTGGGGCCTGGGTAACCAGCCCGAGTACGCCCACCTTCGACTCCGGGACTGGACTCACACCCTCGGCTACCGAGGCCACATCTTGACCAAGTCCCGCGCTTACTCGACCACGTACGCAGCACTCCGCGCCGAACGCGCAGGCCATGTGGGCCACGCGGATCTGCCAGGCGTGGTCACTGAGAGGCAATGGTGCTACATCGGTGCTGGTCATGGTCCTGGTGCGGCGCTCATAGCGATGGGAATCGCCGACGACCTCACCGAGTCCCGGCGACTTGGTCTGGAAGCCAGACGGGCAGGGGAACAGGGGCGATGACTGCGCCGGTCGACCCCGAGCCTCAACCGCCTGGACGTTTGTTAGTGGCTCGGGAGGTCAGCGCCAGGACAACCAGTCTGGTCGAGAGCGAGATTGTGATCATTGACGAAGACGGTGCTGAAGAACCGTTCGATCCGGTCTCGTGGCTCTCGTGAAGCCGCAAGCTGCATCCCCTCCGGTCTGAGACGGCACTGCGCTCGCGAGCCGGGAGCGCTGTCCGGCAACACGGACTCAGCCATCGCTGGTAACGGTGGGTGCGTAACCTCCGTCTACGGCAACGACGTAGCGCTTCAACGCCGCCTTCTTGGACGCCGGGCCTGGTCAACGACGCCGACGTCAGACTGATGGCAAAGCCTTGGTAAAGGGATTGTCTGCGGTTAACTGCTTGGCGTGCTGTGCGGACTCTTCCCTCATGTGAGCGCTTTTGCCGGGGGTCCTCTCCGGCAACGTCCGCGTTCGCCGAGTCACATCCCGGTGAACGTGTGCGGCAACAGCATCGACGCTCCTCGGTGGTAGCGGCTGCATGTTGGGCTCCGGGCAAAGAGTCGCCGACGAGTGAAGCCGCGGGACAACCACACAGCTAGCGCACTTGCCGAACGGATCCTCCGGTCGGCAAGTGCGCTTGGCGTGCCCGTAGTCACAACTCGATTACGTAATCGGCATCACCCTAGAGTGACGTTGCGGTGACTCTCTGTTTCGTGTTTCCTCGGGTGCTAACCCTCGTTGGCGACCTGCCCGGAGCCCCGGGGGCCCTTCGCGATAGGCCAGTGGAAGGGCGGCGGCAGCGCCGACAACTGGCCAGTTGTCCCGCACCATCGCACAGATGTGAGGTATTGGCCGATGGCCGACACCAGTGAAAAGCCGCAGAGCGGTTTGATCCGCCGAACGGGTAAGTGGTCCCCGGTGGTCACTCTGACCTTGACAGAAGCCGTGCAAAGGATGGCTGGTACTTCGGGTTCCGGAGGTGCCTTTGAGTCGATCAACAGCCACGTCAACACGGCAGCCTTCGGCAGCTTGAGCCTTCAACTGCTGTTCGTAGCTGGCAAAGGTCTTGCTGATGCTTGGAAGCGAGGGGTCCTCATCGATTTCCGAGTTCGCTTCGGTGGAGGTGACAAGGCGCCAGACAGTGGGCCGGCTCTGCAGCCTTCTGTGACTCCTTCTGTAGTCTCGGAGGGTGCCACGCAGTCGACGGCAGATTCCTTGGCCATGTCGATGCCGTCCACTGCGCTGTTGGCCGGCGCAGCCTCAGGTGTGGGAACTCCCGCCGCCGTGCTTCAACAGGAAGAGCGTGGCTCCCTCTAAGCGGATTGATGAAGTCCGGTCTGGGTTCGCGGACTCCGTGAACCCGAGGCCGGACTTCGGCGAGTTCTTCGAGGCGTACTACGGGCGTGCGCTGAGGTTTGTGCGGCGACACGGCTTTCCGGTGGCGGAAGCCGAAGACGTGATCGCAGAGACGTTCACGGCGCTCCTCGTTCGTTGGCAGTCCCACGGAGAGCCTGAGCAGCCGGCAGCGTACCTGTACAGGTCGTTGTCCAATCAGATGGCTCGACGTCATGCCAAACGTGATCAACAAGCTTTTTCGCAAGCGCTTGATGAAACAATCGACGTTATAGACGCCCGGCAACTTGAGGCCTTCGACAGGGTCGAAACCATGCACGACGCCTGGCGACTGCTCTGCGCGCTTCCTGAGCGTCAGCGCGCGATCTTCTATATGCGCTTCTTCCTGGACATGTCGGGTCGTGAGATCGCCCAGCAGCTCGGGCTTGCCCCGGGATCGGTGAGCAAGCACCTGTTCATGGCGAGGAAGAGGTTGGCAGAACGTCTGCAGGAGGAGCAGGACTTCTCCAGGGCTGATCACTTGGACTGAGTCTGCGCCAGGGAACTGCTGGGCTACTGAAGTTGAACCCGTGATGTCGGCGACGGTGCTCCTGTGGCCGTCGCCGACATCACGGGGAGGCCGTCGGGTCGGTGTCAGTGGACCGGTTCGAGATGGTCGGCGCCCGGGCGGCCGGCGCTCAGGTGGGCGGTGAGGAAGCGGGCGGCGCGGTCGAGTGCGGCGTCCGCCTCGTCGAGGCGGCCGTAGTGGTGCTGGAAGACATGGGGGAGGCCGGGGCCGACTTCGAGTGTGACCTCGACGCCGTCGGCGCCCGCGCGGCCGGCCAGTCGGACCGCGTCGTCGAGGAGTACCTCGTTCGCCCCGACCTGTACAAGGAGTGGGGGCAGTCCGGTGAGGTCGGCGAACACCGGGCTGGCCAGGGGATGCGCCCGGTCGCCTGCGCCGACGTAGAGATCGGCGCAGGCGCGCACGTCGGCCGCTGTGAAAATGGGATCGGCGCTTTCCTTGGAACGGATGCTTCCCCCAGCGAGGGTGAGGTCGGCCCACGGGGAGAAGACGACCACGGCGGCTGGTTGCGGCAGCCCGGCTTCCCGGGCGGCGAGCAGCGTGGCGATGCTCAAGCCGCCTCCGGCGGAGTCACCGGCCATGACGAGGTCCCGTGGGTCGGCGCCCGACGCCAGCAGCTCGCGGTAGGCCGCGAGCCCGTCGTCGACAGCCGCGGGGAACGGGTGCTCGGGCGCCAGCCGGTAGTCCACCGACGTCGCGCGCAGCCCGGTGCGGCGGGCCAGTTCACCGACCAGCCCTGCGTGGGTGTCTGGTGAGCCGATGACGTAGCCACCGCCGTGCAGGTAGAGCAGCCGGCCGCGGCCGGAGGCTCCGGCCGGCTTCAGCTCCAGTGCCGGCCGCCCGCCCAGGACGGTCCTGCGGGTGACCACGCCCTCCGGCGCGGGGCGGGTGAGGGCCGCGGCGAAACCGCTGCGCTGCTCCTCGGGAGTGGGCCGCTTCTCGCTGCGAGGGGCGGAACGGAGTATGGCGTCCAGGGCGTCACGCTGCTGTCGGGACATGTGGGGCCTCCATGGTTCGGGGTGCGAGGATGGATTCCTGGGAATCCACCTGCCCGTCTCAACCGGATTCCAAGGAAGATGATTCCCGGGAATCTACTGGAAGGCCAATGTGAGCCACATCACCCCGATCTTCATCGACCTGGTCCGCGTCGAGACCCGGCTCTACAACGCGGTGAGCGCCCGGCTGCGCGCCGAACAAGGGCTGGGGCTGGGACAGTTCGAGCTTTTGGAGATCATCGACCGCGTGCCCGGGTGCCGCGTGCTCGACATCGTCGGCGAACTGGCGATCACCGTGGGGGCCGTCAGCAAGGCGGTCGACCGGCTGGTGGCTGCGGGCTGGTGCCTGCGGGTCGCGCACCCCCAGGACCGTCGCTCGTCCGTCCTCCGCCTCACATCCGCGGGTGAGGAGCGGTTGTCCGCATCCCGCCCCATTGTCGAAAGCGAGCTCATCTCACTGACCGTGGCGGTTCCCCCCGACGACCTGGCCCGCATCGGCTCAACCCTGGCCAGCCTTCGCGCAACCCTCGAGGCGGGCCCCCACGGCCGACCGGAATGACGGGACATGACCCGCGAATGACAGCCGACCTCCCAGAGTTGAGTGACACTGCTTGGCCGCAGATGGACACCCAGATCCAGATCGGCCCGACGGGCAAGAAGCTGCTGCCTCTGACAATCAAGAACGCGGGTCCGACGCCGGCATCGAGCGGTCACGCTCACTGACGTGAGCGGGGCACTCGATCGGGTGATGGAGGCGCTGGCGGGGGTGAGCGAGGAGGAGAAGGAGGCTGCGGCGCTGGCCGCGGCCGCCGCTTCGCCCCCTCGCCCGTCGGCGCCGCCGGCGTCCTCTCGGACGTCGCTGTCGGGTCCTGGCAGTGCCCTACACATCGTCTCCGAGGTGGAGTGGATCCGAGGGCTCGTTCCTGAGGGCTCGTTCCAGGCTTATGCGAGGCTGTGTGGCCTTTGAGCCCTTCCCGGCAGGTCAGGCCGGGGCGTCGGCGTCCTGTACGGAGGCTGCGAACGACTCGGGGCCCTGCTCCGCCGCCGCCGGGTCCATCCACATGACCTGCCAGCCGTGGCCGTCGAGGTCGAAGAAGCTGCGTGAGTACATGAAGCCGTAGTCCTCGGCTCCATCTGCCTCGGAGCCGCCCGCCGCGAGCGCGGCGGCGCTGACCGCATCGACCTCATCGCGGGACGACACGCTGAAGGAGTACAGCGCCAGCGTGTGCGTGGTGGGATCGGCCATCGGCAGTTTCGCGAACTCCGCGAACTTCTCGCGGCTGAGCAGCATGACGAAGGCGTGCTCGCCGACCAGCATGCAGGCGGCGGTCTCGTCGGTGAACTTCGGGTTGAAGCTGAAGCCGAGCTTGGCGAAGAACGCCTTGCTGCGCTCGAGGTCCGCTACGGGGATGTTCACGAACAGCATGCGGCCGGGGTGTGCGGGATTGGTCATCGTGGGTCTCCAGTCGGTGGCTCGATGGCGTACGTCCTGGTAGACCGGCGCAGCCGGCGGAACTCATCGGTGGATCTCGGCCAGGTCGCAGTCGCAGGGTTGATCAAGTCCACAACCACAGCTCAGAGACCCGGCCTTCACTTCTTCGGCTCCCGGTGGAGGTGGCCCGCCCGTCGACACACGTGCCGCGCCTGGGCGTGTTCTTGCCCGGCCGGGACCTTGCCCGTTGCGTGCCCGTTCCGGCGGGACGCAGCGGGCGGTGCGGGCGGTGCGGGCGGGGCGGGCGGTGCGACGCGGCCGGGAAAGGTACGCCGTTCGCGTGCACCCCGAGCCCCGTCCGCAGGTCCTGAGCATGGCTCCCGCTCCGACCGTGGTTGAGTCGCCGATATGACCAAGAGTGACGCCGAGGCTCTGTTCGGCAGCCGTTTCCTGACCGTGCCCGCTCCTTCGGAGACCTTCCCCGAGGAAGGCATGGCCGCGACGGATGCGATGAGGCTCGTGGATGTGGATCTCGCCATGGAGGGCGACCCGCAGCGCAACCTCGCCACGTTCGTCACCACTTGGATGGAGCCGGAGGCGCAGCGGCTGATCGCCGAGAATCTCCACCGCAATTTCATCGATCACGCGGAGTACCCGATTTCCGCCGAGATCGAGCAGCGTTGTGTGCGCATGCTCGCCGACCTCTTCAACGCGCCGGGCAGGACAACCGGATGTCGGACCCAGGGCTCGTCCGAGGCGATCATGCTCGGTGCGCTGTCGCTGAAGTGGAAGTGGCGAGAGCGCCGCCAGGCGGCCCATCTGTCGGTCGACCGCCCCAACTTGATCTTCGGCGGGGACGTCCACGTCGTGTGGGAGAAGTTCTGCCGCTACTTCGACGTCGAACCGCGGATCGTGCCGCTTGCCGAGGGCAAGTACACGATCGGCCCGGAGGACGTGGAGCCGCACCTCGACGAGAACACGATCGGCGTCGTCGCCGTCCTCGGCACCACGTTCACCGGCCACAAGGACGACGTCGTCGGGATCGACAAGCTCCTGCGGGACGTCCGCAAGGAGCGGGACCTCGACATCCCGATCCATGTCGACGGAGCCAGCGGCGCATTCGTGTGGCCCTTCCTGTACCCGGACTCGAAATGGGACTTCCGGCTCGACCAGGTCCGTTCGATCAACGTCTCGGGACACAAGTACGGCCTGGTCTACCCCGGCATCGGCTGGCTGGTCTTCCGCGAGGAGTCCGACCTGCCCAAGGACCTCGTGTTCGAGGAGAACTACTTGGGCAAGACCGACGCGACGTTCACGCTGAACTTCTCCACCGGCGCGTCGATGATGCTCGCGCAGTACTACAACTTCGTCCGGCTCGGTCGCCAGGGCTACACCTACGTCATGAAGATGTTGCAGGAGAACGCCCACGCGCTGGCGGACAACCTGCGGAGCAGCGGCCGCTTCGAAGTGATCGGGAGCGACCTGGAGCAGCTGCCGCTGGTCGCCTTCCGTCTCGCCGGCAAGCACGCCTACGACGAGTCCGACATCGCCTGGCAACTGTCGGCCGAGCGCGGCTGGATGGTGCCGGCGTACACGCTCCCGCCCAACGCGGAGCGGGTGAAGATCATGCGTGCCCTGGTCAAGGAGACCCTGAGCCGCGAGCAGATCGATCGCCTGGGCCAGGACATCGCCGACGCGTGTCGCACTTTGGACGACAAGGGTGCGACCCATGAGATCGAGCGGTCCCAGGTCAAGCGCGGCACCGGCTACTGAGGCACCTCCGCCCCCTGTCCGGCCCAGCAGAACAGCCGACTGAACGGGGGCAACCGTCAGTCGGCGACGGAGAGATGAGCGGTCGGCTCGTCGCCCCGGATGAGAACGCTTCAGCTCTGGGTGCGCGGCGGTTCAGGAGTCCTTGATCGCGGAGATCTCGAACTCAAGCACGATCTTCTCGCTGACCAGGACACCGCCCGTTTCGAGCGCGGCGTTCCAGATCACGCCGTAGTCCTTGCGGTTGATGGTGACCGACCCTTCGAGCCCCACGCGCAGGTTGCCGAACGGGTCGGTGGCGGTGCCCTCGTAGGTGAACGGGATGGTCACCGGATTGGTGACGCCTTTGACGGTGAGGTCGCCGGTGACATCGAAGCTGGTGTCGTCGCTGCGCTGGACGGAAGTGGAGACGAAGGCGATCTCCGGGTACTCGTCCATGTTGAGGAAGTCGTTGCTGCGCAGATGCTCGTCGCGCTGGGCGTTGCGGGTGTCGACGCTGGTGGCCTTGATGGTCACTTTCCCGGTCGACTTGGCGGGGTCCGCACCGTCGAAGTACGCGCTGCCCTCGAACTCGTTGAACGCGCCACGCACCTTGGTCACCATCGCGTGCCGGGCGACGAATCCGATCCGGCTGTGCGAGGCGTCGAGGGTGTAGTGGCCGGTCAGGGCAGTCAGGTCGGTCGGAGTCGTAGCCACGGGACCTCCCGAGATAAATGGGATATTAGCGACATAATCAAACCTAGCAGTCATTATTTGCGTATGGCGCGGTAGGTGATATTTGGGAAGGGGTGGCCGTACGCCGGCACTGTCCCGTCGCAGGTCAGCAGGGAATGTCGAGGCTGACGGCGGCGCCCTGTGTGGTGTTCTCGGCGCGCGCGGTGCCGCCGTGAGAGGTGACGACCGCGGCGACGAACGCCAGGCCGAGGCCTGAGCCGGGGCTCGTGCGGCTGGCCTCGGCGCGTGCGAAACGGTCGAAGGCCTTGGGCAGAAAGTCGGACGGGAAGCCGGGGCCCTCGTCGGTGACGGTCAGGCGCAGGTGCCCGTCGTCGGCCGTCGCGGTGACGTGGATGTCGCCCTGACTGTGGCGCAGGGCGTTGTCGACGAGGTTGCCGATGGCCGGGTGGATCCAGTTGGTGTCCACATTGACGGTGCCGGGCGCCACATCGACGCTGAGGTTGCGGTGTTCACGTCCGGCGGCCGCGCGGTAGGGGTCGATGGCCGAGGCGATCAGCTCGGGCAGGTCGATCGGGGAGCGGGCGAGCTGGTCGGTGCCACCGAGCTGTTCCAGGTCCAGCAGGGCGTTGGTCAGGTCGATGAGGCGCTGCACCTCGCTGTCCACCGAGCGGAGCGTGTCGGTGAGTTCGGCTGCGGGGCGTGGCCGGTGCAGGGCGACATCGACTTCGGCGCGCAGCAGGGACAGGGGGGTGCGCAGTTCGTGGCTGGCGTCCGCGAGGAAGCGCCGTTCACGTTCGGAGGCGGCTTCGAGGCGTTCGAGCATTTCGTTGAGGGTGTGTCCGAGCCGGGTGAGTTCGTCGTCACGGTCTTCGGGAACGGGGAGCCGTACTCCGGAAGTGCCGTCGGCCAGGCTCGCGGCGCGGCGGCGGTAGCGCTCCACCGGATCCAGGGCCGCGCGGGCGGTGCGGTAGCCGACGTAGGAGGCGGCGACCAGGGTCAGACTCATGGCGATGGCGAGCTGGGCGAGCAGTTCCCGCAGGGCCTCGTCGCGGTGGCCGCGGCGCACGGCAGCGACCGCGATCACGGTGCGGTCGGGCAGCTTGACCCGCTGGGCCCTGAGCCGCAGTGTGCGCGGGTCGAGCGAGGCCAGGCCTCCGATGTCGCGGCGGACCGAGGCGCCGGCCGCGACCGATCTGAGGTCTGCGCCGTTCAGCAGATGCTCGGTCCGGACCAGGTCGCTGGCCTCGATGATCTTCCCCTGCGGGGTGAGGGCCTGGTAGGCGCTGCCGTCGGGGCCGCTGAGCTTGCGGCCGGTGAGGAGGTCGCTCCGCAGGTCGTGGGAGTAGGCGGCCAGGTCCGCGTCGAGCTGTTCGTCCAGGGCCTGCTCGACCCGCCAGTACACCAATCCGGCCGCGCCGCTCAGGACGAGGGACATGGTGACGGCGACGGCCAGGACCAGGCGCAGCACGATGGGCAGGCGGTGCCAGCGACCCAGAACCCGGGGGCGCCCGAGGGTCGTCCCGGCTGCGGGCTGCGCCGGCGGCGTCATATCCGGGTTTCCAGACGGTAGCCCGTACCGCGCAAGGTGGTGATGCTGTTCCGGCCGAAGGGCTTGTCGATCTTCGCGCGGAGTTTGGAGATGTGGACGTCGACGGAGTTGCTGTTCAGGTCGGCCTCACCGTCCCATGCCTCCTCCAGGAACCGGGTTCGGCTGACGACCCACCCGGAGTTCTCCATGAGGATCTGCAGGACGGCGAACTCGCGCCGGGACAGGTCCAGTTCGACGCCCGCCCGCCAGGCGCGCTGCTCGTCAGGATCGAGGACGAGGTCACCGACCTCCAGGCGGGTGTTGAGGGCGGGCCGACGGCGGGCAGCCGCGCGCAACCGGGCGCTGAGCTCCTCCATTGCGAAGGGCTTGACCAGGTAGTCGTCGGCGCCGGCGTCCAGCCCCGCGACCCGTTCCTTGATCGCGCTGCGGGCGGTCAGGAGCACGATGGGGACGTCGTTCGCCTCGCGGCGCAGGGTGCGGCACGCCTCCACGCCGTTCATGCCGGGCAGCATCACGTCCATGATCACGGCGTCCACCCGCGGGTCACGTGAGGCGTCGAGCCCGCTGAGTCCGTCGTGCCGGGCCTCGGCGGTATGCCCTGATTCGCTCAGGTACTGAATGATCAGGCCGGCGAGCCGGACCTCGTCCTCGACGACCAGAATGTGCACCTTGGAAGGTTAGCTCTCCGCGCGGAAGGCGCCGTGCGCCCCGGGCTCGCCCGAGGCCTCGGCAAGGCTTCATGGTCTGTTAATGCGACCTCCCTAGCGTGCGTCACCTTGCGGCAGCACCGGCCCCCGACCGCCACGGGCGGCGGCCGCTGCCGGGAACGGAGACCACGACGATGCATCCCTCGATGTCCCTGCTGGCCGGCAAGTCGCTCGCCTCGGCGCTGACCGTCGGCGACCTGACGGCCCGCGCCGGTCTGGACGTACTGGCGATCCTGGTCCTGGTCGGCTGGCTGTACCGGCGACGGCGCAGCGTGGCGGAGATGCCGCTCGCGCTGACCGCGCTCAACCTGGGGTTGTTCGCGGCGATGACCGCGATCAGCGCGGGCAAGTTCCCCGCCGGGGTCGGGTTCGGCCTGTTCGGCATTCTCTCCCTGGTCCGGCTGCGCAGCGCCGCCTTCACGGTCAGGGATGTCGCGTACGCCTTCATCGCGCTGGTGATCGCGCTGAGCAACGGTCTGCCGCAGCGCGAGACGTGGATGATCATAGGCATCGACGCCCTGCTGCTCGTAGCGGTGCTGCTGGTCGACGACCCGGCCTCGTACCGGCCCACCCGCACCATGAAGGTGACCCTCGACCGCGTCTACCGTGACGCCGACGACCTGCGCGCCGACCTGAGCGCCCGGCTCGGCAGCGCGCCCCTCGCGGTCGAGGTCGACGAGATCGACTACGTACGGGAGACGACACGTGTCTCGGCCCGGTACGCGGTGGAGGAGGGCGGACAGGTCTTCCTTCCGGGGCAGCGGGATCCGCAGGATGCCTCGCCGCTCGCCGCCGATCTCCCCGGCGCAGGGAAGTCGCTGTGACCCTCACCGTCACCGCGGCGACGCCCGCGGGCACAGGGTCGGTGACCGGAATCGGCGAGGGGTTCGCACAGCTGCTGGGACTGGACGCGCTGCGCGGAGTCCCGCTCGCCGAGGTGGACGCCGTGGCCGCGCTCCAGCACCGGGTGGACCGCAAGTACCTGATAACTGTCGCGTCGGCGGCCCGGCTGGTGGGGGAGCTGGCCGGCTCCCACCACGTGCTGGACATCCGTGGGCGCCGCACCACCGAGTACAGCAGCACCTATTTCGACACCGCTCACCTGACCGCCTGGCGCGCGCACAATCAGGGGCGCCGCCGCCGGTGGAAGGTGCGCACCCGGCTGTACGCCGAAGACGCGATCTGCCGGATGGAGGTCAAGACCAAGGACGGACGCGGCGCCACGGTCAAGCACGCCCACCCCGTCGAGGCGGATGAATACGGCCGTCTGGAGACCGGCACCGAGGCAGCCGACTTCGTCGACAGGGTGCTCGGGGCCGCCGGGGTCGAGGTGACCGCCGCCGATCTCGCCACGGCCGGCGAGGTCCGCTACCGGCGCGCAGCCCTCGCCGACCTCGAAGCCGGCACCCGGCTCACCCTGGACGGCCTGCTCGCCTGCCATCGCGACGGCCGCACGGCCGCGCTGGATGACGGCTACGTCCTGGTGGAGACCAAGGGCACGGCACGGCCCGCCCCCGCCGACCGGTGCCTGCTTTCCCTGGGCGCCCGTCCGCTCTCCATCAGCAAATACGCCATCGGAATCTCGCTGCTCGTGCCGAATCTGCCCGACAACAACATGCGCCGCCTCGCCCGCACCCGCTTTCACACGGGCCCGCGCCTCCAGACTCCAGCCGCCCGAACCGTAAGGACCCTCCCCGCATGAACCGCCTCCGCCGCATCACATGGCAGTACGCCGTGATCGCGATCCTCGCTGCCGCTGCCGCCGTCTTCGGCCTGGTGCACACCACCACGAGCACGCCCGTGGCCGCCACCACCGCGGGGAAGAAGAAGCCCGGCGCGACCGACCGGATCAAGAGCGACCCTCCGCCCGCGCTCTTCGCCGACGCCGATGTCGCGGCGCTCGCCAAGCAGCAGGCGGCGCAGAAGCACACCGCGGACGCCCTGTTCGCCCAGTGGAAGGCGGCGCACGGCTCCGCGCGGGACGACAAGACCTTCACCGCCTGGGTCGCCCAGCAGGTCCCCGCGCCTCCCGCCAAGGCCGTCCGCATCGCGGAACTGCACCAGGTACAGCAGCTCGCCAAGACCCGTACCGCTGCCGGCAAGAAGGCCGCGACCTGGCTCGAAGTCCACGGCAAGGGCGACATCTGGAAGCTCTACGGACACGACCAGCGCGAACTGCTCCCCAAGGACCAGGGGGCCGTTGACAAGATCCACCTCAAGAGCGCCCTGAAGATGGCCAAGGCGATCACCGAGCAGGTCGCCGCCCTCGACAAGCAGCCCGCCCCCTACGTCCTGGACCCCTCGCTGCGCCCTGACAAGCACATCACCGCCGGCCAGAAGGGCCCGTACTCCTATCCCTCCCGGCACGCAGCCAAAGCCGCCGCCGCCGTCACCCTGCTCGGCGACCGGTCCCCGCACCGCGCCGAGGACTACCGCGCGATGGCCGCGGAGATCGTCTACTCCCGCGTCTACATGGCAGGCCACGTGCCCAGCGACATCACGGCCGGAACCCTGGTCGGCGACCTCGTCGGCGACTACTTCGCCAACGCCGCCCCGGCCCCCGGCGCGAGCAAGTAGCCCCGGCGATGAGCCTGGTCGTGCCGAAACGAGTGCCGAAACGACCCCGCCCCGGCCGGGCGGGCGTCGCGGCCGGCAGCCCGCTTCCCCTGGCGGCGCTCGCGGTCGCCTTCGTCCTGATCCAACTGCTCTTCGTGATTCCCGGGTTGAACCTGAACTGGGACGAGTCGGTGTACGCCAGCCAGGTCACTCCCCACATCCCGGCCGCGTACTTCAGCGCGCCGCGCGCCCGCGGCATTCCGGTACTGCTCGCACCGCTGACCTTCCTCACCTCGTCCACGCTCGCCCTGCGGATCTATCTCGCGGTGCTGTCCGCCACCGGTCTCTCCGTCGCCCTGTGGGTATGGCGGAGGCTGCTGCCGATGCCGGTCGTCGCCCTGGCCGGCGTGCTCTTCAGCGGCCTGTGGGTGACCCAGTTGTACGGCCCGCAGGCGATGCCGAATCTCTGGGTGGCCCTGTGCGCACTCGCCGCGGTCGGTTGTTTCCTGCGGGCCGCCGGGGACCGGCGCGACCGGCGCGCGCTCGTCGGACTGTGCCTTGCCGTCGCGGCCGCCGCGCTGCTGCGGCCCTCGGACGCGGTGTGGCTGTCCTTGCCGATGGCTGCCGCCTGCCTCTTCGTACGGCGATGGCGGCGCCCGACACTGCTCGCCGTCCTGCTCGCCGGGCTCGCGCTGGGCGGCGTGCAATGGATCGTCGAGGCGTACTTGTCCTACGGCGGAGTGGCCGCGCGACTGCATCGTTCCAGCGCCATCGAGGGAGGCATCGGATGGCATCTCGCCGTCGGCGACCAACTGCGCACCCTGGCGGGAGGCCCCGAGCTGTGCCGGCCGTGTTCGGTGCCCTGGCGACACCGTACGAGCGCGATCTGGTGGCTTGCGACGCCGCTTGCCGCAGCGGCCGGTGTCGTGCTCGCCGGCCGTGTCCGACGACTGGCCACCGCCCTGCTGCCCGCCGTGTGCGGTGCATCGGTCGCCGTCCCGTATCTCCTGCTCATCGACTATGCGGCGCCCCGCTTCCTGCTCCCCGCCTACGCGCTGCTCTCTCTCCCCGTCGCGGACGCCCTGGCCGCCTCGGCCCGATCCGTACGTCCCCGCCTGCGGCTCGCCGCCACCGCCCTTGTCGCAGCTCTCGTCGTGGCGCAGTTGGTGAGTCAGCACGTCATCCTGGACCGCGCGGTGCGGACGGCCGCCGACGGAACCGGCGACTACGCCCGCATCGCCGCCGACCTGCGCAAGCACGGCGTACGGCCGCCCTGCCTGATCACCGGCCGCCTCGCCACCCCCGTCGGATACCAGGCCCGCTGCGCCTCCGGGCAGATCACCGGGCACAACCGGAACACCACGGTCGCGGAGATCCTCGCCACGGCCCGGCACGAACCGGTCGCCGTCCTGGTCGAGCCCCACCACAAGCCGCCCGCGTACGCCCGCCACTGGAACGTGCACCGGCTGCCCGGACTGCGCGTCCATCACGGCTATCGCGTCTACCTCTCCCCTTCCGAGTCACAGAAGAAGATGTAACGCCTGATACGTTCTGCCGCGTGACGAATCGGACCCGTAGGGTGCGCTGGCTGCTGCTCGTCATCAAACTGACCGCCGAGCCGACGCGGCACCGGGTGGCCGTGTGGCGGGAGCTGCGCAAGGTCGGCGCCCTCTCCCTGGGCCAGGGAATCTGGGCCGTACCCGATGTTCCCGCCTTCGCCGATGGGGTTCAGCGCGCCATCGCGTTGACCGAGCGGGCCGAGGGCGAGGCCGTGACCCTGGAAGCGGTGGGGCGCGGACTCGCTGACGCCGTGCGCTTCGAGGCGATGTTCACGGCGGCCCGGCAGGAGGACTGGGCCGAGTTCCTGGCCGACTGCGGCACATTCGAAGCAGAACTGGCCAAGGAGATCCACCAGACCACCTTGACCCTCGCCGAGCTGGAAGAAGAGGAACAGAGCCTGGAGCGCCTGCGGCGCCGATACCGCGACCTCACGGCGCGGGACGTCTTCGGCGCGCCGGCCGCCGCCGAGGCCGGCGAACGGCTGCGCCGGTGCACGACAGCGTGTGAGCACTACGCGGAACGCGTCTTCCGTGCCCTGCACAAGACCCCGCAGGACAGCCGATGACCACCCAGCCCGCACCCGGGCGGCAGATGTGGCCCCTGTACGCGGCCGCCTTCACCACCGCCTTCGGCGCACACGGCATCGCGGCCAACCTCGGCGCCCTCTCCGGCAATGCTGTGACCTCACTCATGGCCCTCGGCGGACTGCTCGCTCTGTACGACGGAGCGGAGGTCGTCCTCAAGCCCGTCTTCGGCACCCTCGCCGACCGGATCGGAGCCCGCCCCGTCCTCCTCGGCGGATTGATCGCCTTCGCGGCGGCGTCGGCCGTCTACGCGGTGGCGGACAGTCCGGGCTGGCTGTGGGCGGCCCGGCTGGGCCAGGGAGCCGCAGCCTCGGCCTTCTCCCCCTCGGCCTCCGCGCTGGTCGGGCGCCTCAACCCGGCCGCCAAGCACGGCCGGGCGTTCGGCAGTTACGGGTTCTACAAGTCCATCGGGTACACCCTGGGCCCGCTGCTCGGCGGCGTACTGGTGTGGGCCGGCGGCCTGCGACTGCTGTTCACCGTCCTGGCCCTGCTCGCCGCAGCCGTGGCGGCATGGGCCGTGCTCGTCGTACCGCACGTACCACCGCTGCCGCGCACCCGGCAGACCGTCGCGGACCTGGCCAGGCGTCTCGCCGACCCCAGTTTCCTGCGGCCGACCGCCGCCCTCGCGGGCGCCACCGCCGCGCTCTCCGTCGGAGTCGGCTTCCTGCCCGTCTCCGGCGCGGCGGCCGGCCTCGGCACCGTGGCCACCGGCGCGGCCGTCTCGGTCCTCGCCGCATGCGCCGCCGTTGTCCAGCCCAGGGCGGGACGAGCCCTTGACACCGGCCGTCTCACCGCGGCCACCGGCATCGCGGCCGGTCTGTTCATCACGGCGGCGGGCCTGGTCTGCGCCATGCTGCCTGGGCTGACCGGAGTGCTGCTCGCTGCCGCACTGATCGGCATCGGCACTGGCCTGATCACACCACTTGGCTTCGCCACCCTGGCCACGACCACACCCCCCGAACGCCTTGGCCAGACGATGGGCTCCGCAGAACTCGGACGCGAACTCGGCGACGCCGGCGGCCCCTTGCTCGTCGCCTCCATCGCGACCCTGACCACCCTGACCTACGGCTTCGCCGCACTCGCCCTGCTGCTGGCCGCAGGGCCACTGGCCCTGCTGATCGCGCACCGCCGCACACCACCCGCACCGTGAACAGGCCGCGTGCAACCGAAAAAGGATGACTGACCGTGCGGCACGCGGGGCGTGGGTCAGCGGCGGCGGAGCAGCATGACGACAGCGACGACGACGATGATGAGGACGACGGTACCCAGGCCTATGTACACGGGTTTCTCTTTCCTTCGGGGAACGGCACCCCTTGGTGCAGCAGGGACCCGAGTGCCCCGGCCTGGGCCTTTCAGTCCGCCAGGGTGATTCTGAACGAGCCCTCCCGCCGTACAGGGCGCTAGCGCTGGCTGTTGCGGAATCCGATGACCACGGCGCCCCACCAGCAGAGCTGAGAGATCAGGGCGGTCGACGCTCCCCAGGCGAGGAGGCGCGGTGTGGGGGCGGCGGTGCCCTGCCGCGTCATACGTCTGTTCAGGAGCCCGGCCTGCAGGCCGTTGAGGGTGAGGGCGAGCACCAGTCCGAGCTTGACGCGGGTGGGGGTGGAGTCCAGGTTCGGTGGAGCATCACGCCGCTGGCCACGAGACCCGCGAGGCCGGCCCAGATCGGGACATGAAGGCAGCCCGCGCTGGTCAGAGCATTGTGAAAGGTGCACCGGCCCGTGAGGTACAGGAGCGCGTAGTAGTCGGCCATCAGAACGGCCCCGAAGCCGAGCACGAGCGAGGCGAGGTGGACGAAGAGCGCCACGGCCTGGAGGTCGGCGTCCACGCGCAGGTGCAGGGAAATCCACGTGCAGGCCGAAAGTCCCAGGCAGGCGGCGATCACGGCGGCCGCGAGTGTCCACCACGTGTCGTACAGCCCCAGCGAGAGTGGTCCTCAGGATCCCGTTCGGACTGCCGGTCAGACCTCCGAGGGCACTGCCGCGGTCGGCAGGGCGCGCTCCAGCCTGCGAAGGAGCTGCCAGACGACGATGATCGACAGCACAGCGGCACAGATGTACAAGGCATCGCTGAACATGATCTGCAGCAGGGCGTGACGAGCCTGGCCGGCGGTGGCCGCCTTCTTCAGTTCCTTCGGGGCACCGCTGTACGCATTCGCCGCGACGAGGACGGACAGCCACCATGCCGTGAGCAGGGGATGTCCGCGACGACGCTGCGGTTCCGGCCGACTGGCCGCCCACAGGTCGTTGACGAACATCTTGGGTATGAAGAGCTGCGCCACCGGTGTCACCCAGCCGAAGACCAGCCACGCCCGGCGCCGACGCTGCCCCTGACGCCAGAGCACATCCGCGACGTCGCGCATGTTGGCGAGCCAGACGCTGAACTGGAGCAGGGCCACGAAGAACAGGCCCGTCCGCCAGCCCATCAGGTTTCTGAAATACGTGTCGACCCCGATGAACGGGTTGTCGACGTACGGCGCCGACGCCGACGGTCCCGCCAGCAGTTGGTACTTGTGCCACGCCGCCAGTCCGGCCGCGACAGTCACCAGCGCGAACGCGGCGAGCGCGCCGTAGGCGAACCGGGCCTGCCCGCGCGGCAACCTGACCGCTCCAGCCACTTCACACCCCCTGGGAGCCGCCCGGTCGGACTTCCCGCAGGTCGGCAGCGGATCTTAACTCCGGTCGGGCCGGGAGCTGTATCGGGCGGTGATGAGTGGCCTCACCTGGGCGTATGCGACCCCGTTGGGGGATTTCGGCCCCGCTCCCGACGGGCCCTTGGACAAACAAGGTGTGGTGTACTCATCCGGCGATCATCACGACACTGCGTGTGGGGGACTTGATGAGCACCGAGGACGAGATGCTCGACGCCTGGGTGGACGTCGAGGAGCGGCTGCCCTGGTTGCCGCTCGATCCCTATTTCGTGGGCGAGGACCGGCGCGACCTCCTGCTGGAGGAACTGGAGCGGTCCGGTTTCTCCGTGCTGGAGATCGACCTGACGACCGTGCGCGAGGAGCGGCAGTTCCAGTCCGCGCTGGGTCGGGCGCTGGTCAAGCCGGAGGGGTACGCCGACAACTGGGACGCGCTCCGCGACCTCCTCCAGCAGCGTGGCGAGAGCAGTCCGTGGCTCATCGCCGTCGTCTTCACGGCAGCCCACTCGTTCCTCCGCGCGGACGTCCACGCTTTCGTGCGGTCCGTATCGGTGCTGCACAGTCTGGCCGAGGAGCTGTCGAGCTTCGACGAACCGTACGGCCAGCTGGAGCTGTTCTACGTGGGGGACTGGACCGCGGCCTGACCCGCCGACTCGGTCGACCTTTCCGTGCGGGATGTCGCGAGGGGTGCCCGAGTGCCGGTGGTCGGCCCGTCGGACACCCCTTCTGTGTGTCGGCTGTCCGTCCCGGCTCAGGTCCGGGAGGCACGGGGTGCACAGGGTGCACAGGGTGCACGGGATGTACGAGGCGTACGGGACGTAGGGGAAACCGGAGGCGGAGAGCCGATGGTCATACGCCGCCGTTGACGGCGTCCGGCGTCGGCTGCCGGGCGACCAGGATCCAGGGCTTGGGACGGCCCGTGCGGTCGAAGCAGTTCAGGGTCGCGGGGTGGGTGGTGGTGAACGCGACGCAGGCGGCTTCCCAGATCTGACCCGTGGTAGTGATGACGTCGAACTTGATGCGCTTCACGGTGGTGCTCCGGTTGTGCGCGTTGACGGAGACGTCGCAGGGCAGGCCCGCCGCGCCGCCCGCGGGATAGTCGGGACGGGAACTGAGGTCCGTCCACAGGAAGTTCTGCGTCTCGCCGGTCCGCTGGTCCCGGATGCCCGCGTACGTTCTTCCGCCGGTCAGCGCGACACGGATCTCGAACTCCTCCGATTCCTGCGCGGCGTCGATGCCGACGCACGGGCCCGTCGCGCCTGTGGCGCCGGTCTGGCCCTGGGGGCCGGTGGGGCCGGTGGGGCCGGCGGCTCCCGGGGTCCCCGGCGATCCGGTCTCTCCGGTCGCGCCCCGTTGTCCCTGAGGCCCGGTCGGTCCGGTCGTACCGGCGGATCCCATCGGACCCGGCGCGCCCGTCGCCCCGGTGGCGCCCTGCGGGCCCCGCGGACCCCTCGGCCCCCTGCACCCGCTCCTGCCGTCGGCAGGTTCGCCCGGGAGGGCCGCCCGGTGATCATGGTGATGGGCGGGCCTGCACCAGTCGCCGCCGTACGAGGCAGCCGTCGCGCGATCCGTCACGCCGCGAGCCGCCGGTGTCGCCGGGCTGACCACTCCCGCCACCGCCACCACTGCCAGCGAGGCGACCATGCCGGCCCTCCTGAACCGGTCACGGGCCAGTGGGCCCAGCAAGCGGGCGGTCCTGGACTCAGGATTCATGCGGGCTGCTCCTTGAATCGATCGGTGGGGAATTCCTCGAAGCCGATCGCGAGCTTGACCCGCTGATGCCGAGCAGACCGCAGAACCCCCGCGAAACGCGCCCTATATATCATCAAATCAGACCAATTCCGGGCGGGCTGATGGGCCAACTGCCTGGCTCGTGTTCGGAGCCGGATTGGTCTGCGGCCAATCGGGCGCCGTTCGGCTCCGTGTCCCGCGCGGAGGGTTCCGGGGCGTCCGGCGTGTGTCACATTGACCGCCGTGAAGCCGCAGACCATCTGCCTCTGCATGATCGTCAAGAACGAGTCGCGGGTCATCGAACGGTGCCTCGGTTCCGTCCGCCACCTGATCGACACCTGGGTGATCTCCGACACCGGCTCGACCGACGGCACCCAGGAACTGATCCGCACGGCACTCGCGGGCATCCCCGGCGAACTCCGCGAGGAACCCTGGGTCGACTTCGGCCACAACCGCACCCGGAACATCCAGCACGCCCGAGGCAAGGCCGACTTCCTCCTCACCGTCGACGCCGACCATGTACTGCGCCAGGACGCCCCGCTGCCCCGGCTGACGGCGACCTCGTACATGCTGCGCTACGACACCCCGGGCACCCAGCACCGCTTCAAACACCTGATGCGGGGCGACCGGTCCTGGCGCTACGAGGGCGTCACCCACGAGTACCCGTGCACCGACGAGCCCGACGTCCAGGAGAATCTGGACGCGCTCGTGATCGAGGACCACGCCGACGGCGGCTGCCGCAGCGACAAGTTCGAACGCGACGCGCGCCTGCTGCGGGGCGAGTTGGAGCGCGACCCCGCCAACACCCGCACGGTCTTCTACCTCGCCAACACCGAACGCGACCTCGGGCACGCCGAAGAGGCGATCGCGCTGTACGAGCGGCGCGCGGCGATGGGCGGCTGGGTGGAGGAGGTCTACTGCTCGCTGCTGGAGGCCGGTCTCCTCAAGGCCGAGAAGACCGGGGACTGGCCAGGGGCGATGGACGCGTTCTCCCGTGCCTGGGAGGCGCGTCCGGAGCGGCTCGAAGCCTGCTATGAACTGGCCTCCCGGTTGCGCGTCCAGGGCCGTCACCACACCGCGCACGCCCTGCTCGGCGCCGCCCTGGACCGGCCCGAACCCGACGACCTGCTCTTCACCAAGAGCTGGGTGTACCGCTGGGGTCTGCTCTTCGAGTACTCGATCACCGCGTACTGGGTGGGCGACCACGCGGGCTCCATCCAGGCCTGCGACCGGCTGCTCGCTCTGCCCGACCTGCCCGAGGCCATCCGGCGCCAGACCGGAATCAACCGCGAGTTCTCCGTCCAGCGCCTCGCCACCGTCCCGCCGCCGGCCTCCACCCCGCGCGGAACGAAGGTCTCCCGGGCGGGCAGGGCCGCGAAGAGGTGAAGAGGTGGCGGGGCGACGCACCGGGCCGGGTCGAGGGCGGGCCCGGTTCGCCCGGCTTCACGCCGTGCCGCCCCGGCCCACCGGGCCGATACCGCGGCTGACCCGGCCTCATGGCCGAAGCGGGCGTGGGCAGTTCGGGCGGCCGGCACCGGGAGTCCGACGGCTGATGCGGGATGCGGGATGCGCGGGGTTGGGCGGCGGGCATGGGCGGACTTCGTGCCACTGGGGACGATATTTCGCATCCATCGCGGTGGCCCCTGCGTCTACGAAGGTATGGATCTGGAGAAGTTCCCCGCCGAGCAGCCCGCAGAGCGGCCCGGTGCGCAGGCCGAGGGGTGTCTCGCCGTCGCGATCCGCATTCCGGTGCGGATCGTGGTGTTCGTGCTTGTCGTTCCGGTACGGATGGCGTGGGACGCGCTCGTCGTCGGCGGAAGGTTTCTTCGGGACACCCTGCTGCGACCGCTGGGGCGGGCGCTCGAGTGGGTGGCACGGGCGCTGTTCGTCTGGCCCTGGGTGGCGCTGTGGCGGTACGCCGTCCTGCCGGTCGGCAGGGCACTGGCCTGGCTCGGGGAGGTGCTGCTCGTCGCGCCCGCGGTGTGGCTGTACCGCACGGTCCTGACCCCGCTCGGCCACGCGATCGCCTGGGCGGCCCGGGGGATCGGAGCCGCGATCGTTTGGCTGGTCACGGGTGTCGAGGCCGTGCTCACCTGGTTCTTCGGTGGCGTCGCGGCCGTACTCACCTGGGTCGTCGGCGGTGTCGCGGCGGTGTTCGGCTGGGTGTACGCGCGGTTGCTCACGCCCGTCGGACGAGTTGCCGCCTGGCTGTTCAAGGGCATCGGGCTGGTCCTCGCGGCCATCGGGATCGGGGCGTACACCGCCCTCGCCTGGCTGGCGCGGTACCTGCTCGTCATCCCCGCCCTGTGGCTGTACGCCTGGGTCCTCACGCCCATCGGCAGGGCGATCGCCCTGCTGGCCGAGGGGCTCGTGTCGATCGTACGGATGATCTTCGTGGGCATCGGCGGCGCGCTCTACTGGACGGCGCGCGTCCTGCTGGTGCTGCCCGCGCTCGCGGTGTGGCGCTGGGTGCTCGTGCCGGTCGGGCGGGCCCTCGCCGTCGTCGCCAGGGAGGTCGGCGAGGCCCTCGGGCACGCGTGGCGGGTCGCCGGGCACGTCTCGCTCGCCGTCGGACGGTTCCTCGCGCGCCTCTTCCGGTGGACCTTCGTGGAACCGGTGCGCTGGGCCTACCGCAGCGTCCTGACGCCGGTCGGGCACGTCGTACGCGACCTGGTGCTGAAGCCCGCGGCGGAGGCGGCGCGCAGCGTCGGGCGGGCGACACGGCAGGCCCTGGCCGCCGCCCGGGACAGCGCCCGCCAGGCCCGTGCCGATTTCCGGCGCATGCTCTTCGGGACGCCCCGGGACGCGCAGCCGGTCGAACGGCGGGAGGCACGGCCGACCGACCGGCGGGAACCACAGCCCGTCGCCCGGCGGGAACCACTGGCCGGTGAGACACGTACTCTAGGTAGCAGTACGACCGCACTCACGAAGGACTGAACGACACTGGGCAAGCGACAGCCCGAAGGCCCGCCGCCCGCACCCGCGGTGCAGCGCATCCGACTGCGCTACACCAAGCGCGGCCGCCTCCGGTTCACCAGCCACCGTGACTTCCAGCGCGCTTTCGAGCGTGCCCTGCGCCGTGCCGCCGTACCGATGGCGTACTCGGCGGGGTTCACACCGCACCCGAAAGTGTCGTACGCCAATGCCGCACCCACCGGCACGGGCAGCGAGGCGGAGTATCTGGAGATCGCGCTCACCGAGAAGCGCGACCCCGAGAAGCTGCGCGAACTCCTCGACGAGTCGATGCCCCGCGGGCTCGACATCATCGAGGCGGTCGAGGCACGCATCTCGGGTCTCGCCGACCGGCTCACCGCTTCCGTCTGGGAACTGCGCCTCGACGGCGTGGACCCGGCCGAGGCGGAGCGCGCGGTGGCGGCGTTCAACGCGGCCGAGACCGTCGAGGTCAGCCGCAAGACCAAGAACGGCATGCGGACGTTCGATGCCCGCAGCGCCGTTGCCAGCCTCGAGACGACCCTCGAGACGCACAGTCCACAGGCTGATAGGCCGACCGACCAGGCCTGTGCGATACTGCGGCTGGTTGTTCGGCACGTGACGCCTGCCGTTCGACCCGACGACGTCCTGTCCGGTCTTCGCGCCGTGGCCGACCTGGCGCCGCCGGTCGCCGCTGCGGTGACCAGGCTGGCGCAGGGGCTGTTCGACGAAGAGACCGGCATGGTGACCGACCCGCTCGCGCCCGACCGCGAGGCAGTCGCAGCCGCCCCAGCCGATCGCACAGGGGCCGCCGAAACTGCCGCCGCGAAGGCGTCGGCGTAAGGAAGGTCCCGCGAAGGGACGGATGTCGTAACGCCGCCCTCGTATCCGGGAGCCACCTGGGTCGGGCAGCGCACCGACCAGAAGACTTTCGCCAGGCCGTACGCACACATGGCGTACGGAACCGGCGAGACAGGACACAGAGAGCTCCCGTGCGGCGCCCGCGCCCCGGACGGCGGCACCGCGCATCGCGCGAGCCGCGGACGTCACCGGTACTGCCGGACCAGGCGCGGCGCCCGGGAGCCTGACGGGAGATCCACCCGCATGCTCGAGCCGACCGAACCCACTGAGGGTTCCGACACCAACAACACTCCTAGCGACACCCTGCCGCCGCGGCGCCGCCGTCGCGCCGCGTCGCGCCCTGCCGGTCCGCCGGCCGCCGCCTCCGAGGCCGCGGCCGAGACCACAGCTCCGGCCATACCGGCCGTGGCATCCGCCGACCTCGTGGCGGAGGAAGCCCTCGCGCAGACCGCTGCCCCGGTGAACGCCGAGGCCGAAGAGACGGACGAGGCCGACGAGGCTCTCGAGACGGTCGCGGTCGAAGAGGTCGAGGAGACTCCGGCCGAGGCCGAGGTCCCCGCCACCACCGCCACCACCGACACCACCGACAACGAAGATGTGGCACCGCGCCGCACGCGTCGCCGTGCCACCCGCCGTGTCTCCGCTCCCGCCGGTGCGCCCGATGCGCCCGATGCGGCCGAGACCGCCGGGATCGCCGAGACCGTGGTGCCCGCCGCCGCGGTCGCGGAGCCCGAGCCCCAGCCCGTCGAAGAGGCCCCGGCCGTCGTCGAGGAGACGGCGCCCGCCGGCCGTACGCGTCGTCGCGCCACCCGCCGTGTCTCCGCGCCCACCGGTGCGCCCGCCACGGCCGAGCCCGCCGAGGCCGTGACGGCCACCGCCGAGCCGGTGACCGCCCCCGCCACCGCGGAGACAGAGGCCGAGGCGCCCGTCGCCGAAGAGGCCGCCCCGCGCCGCACCACCCGTCGTCGTGCCACCCGACGTGCCTCCGCGCCCGCCGGTGCGCCCGAGGGCGACGCCGCCGACGAGCGTGTGGAGGCGCCCGTGACCAGCGAGAAAAAGCCCGAGGATGCCGCGCGGCCGGAGGCCGTGGAGGCCGAGGCCGCGCAGCCCGAGGACGGCGGCGACGGCGCCCCGCGCCGTACCCGCCGCCGCGCCACCCGCAAGGCCGCCGTCGGTTTCTCGGCCCCCGCGCCGAAGGAGACCGACGAGTCCTCGCGGCGCCCCGGCCGTCCGGCCGTCGCCGTGTTCCAGGCTCCGGTGTTCACCGAGCCGATGTTCCAGACGCCCGAGCGGGCCGCCGCCGCGGCTGCCGCGGAGGCCGCCGAGGAGGCCGAGGAAGCCGCCGAGGCTGTGCGGGCCCCCGAGCCGGTCGAGGCCGCCGAGGAGCCGACCACTGGGCGTCGCCGCCGCCGTCGCCGGGGCGTCGAGGACGAGCCGGTGACCGTGGCCGCCGAGGAGCCGCAGCCCGAGGAGTCCGTCGAGGAGGCCGAGGACGCCGACGAGGCGGAGGACGCCATCGAGGGTGACGAGGGCGAGGAGGAGTCCGCGGGCTCCCGTCGCCGTCGCCGTCGGGGCGGCCGTCGCCGCCGCCGTGGCGAGTCCGCCGAGTCGGACAGCGAGGCCGGCGAGGACGACTACGCCGCCGAGCAGGCCGCGCAGGACGCCGAGGACACCGCCGAGCAGGCCGAGGAGGACGCCGAGGAGGGCGACGAGCGCGAGGAGTCGGGCGGCTCCAGCAGCAGCCGTCGCCGTCGCCGTCGCCGCCGTCGTGCCGGTGACTCCGGTGGCGACACCGAGCTCGGCGACAGCGATCCCGAGCGCACCGTCGTCAAGGTCCGCGAGCCGCGTGCCAAGAAGGAAGAGCGGCCCGGCGACGCCACGGACGAGGTGCAGTCCATCAAGGGCTCGACCCGTCTGGAGGCGAAGAAGCAGCGCCGCCGTGAGGGCCGCGAGCAGGGCCGTCGCCGTGTTCCGATCATCACGGAGGCCGAGTTCCTGGCCCGCCGCGAGGCCGTCGAGCGCGTGATGATCGTCCGCCAGAGCGGCGAGCGCACCCAGATCGGCGTCCTCGAGGACAACGTGCTCGTCGAGCACTACGTCAACAAGGAGCAGGCCACCTCGTACGTCGGCAACGTCTACCTGGGCAAGGTCCAGAACGTGCTGCCGTCGATGGAGGCCGCCTTCATCGACATCGGCAAGGGCCGCAACGCGGTGCTCTACGCCGGTGAGGTCAACTTCGAGGCGCTCGGCATGGCCAACGGGCCGCGCCGGATCGAGTCCGCCCTCAAGTCCGGCCAGTCGGTCCTCGTGCAGGTCACCAAGGACCCGATCGGCCACAAGGGCGCGCGTCTGACCAGCCAGGTCTCCCTGCCGGGCCGCTACCTCGTGTACGTACCCGAGGGCTCGATGACCGGCATCAGCCGCAAGCTGCCCGACACCGAGCGCGCGCGTCTGAAGACCATCCTCAAGAAGATCGTCCCCGAGGACGCGGGCGTCATCGTGCGCACCGCCGCCGAGGGCGCGAGCGAGGACGAGCTGAGCCGCGACGTCGAGCGTCTGCAGGCCCAGTGGGAGGACATCCAGAAGAAGGCGAAGAGCGGCAACGCCCCGACCCTGCTCTACGGCGAGCCGGACATGACCGTCCGTGTCGTCCGCGACATCTTCAACGAGGACTTCTCCAAGGTCATCGTCAGCGGTGACGAGGCGTGGGAGACCATCCACGGCTACGTGTCCCACGTGGCGCCCGACCTGACCGACCGGCTGTCGAAGTGGACCTCCGAGGTCGACGTCTTCGCGACGTACCGGATCGACGAGCAGCTGATGAAGGCGCTGGACCGCAAGGTCTGGCTGCCCAGCGGCGGTTCGCTGGTGATCGACAAGACCGAGGCCATGATCGTGGTCGACGTCAACACCGGAAAGTTCACCGGCCAGGGCGGCAACCTCGAGGAGACCGTCACCAGGAACAACCTGGAGGCGGCCGAGGAGATCGTGCGCCAGCTGCGGCTGCGCGACCTGGGCGGCATCGTCGTCATCGACTTCATCGACATGGTCCTGGAGTCCAACCGGGACCTGGTGCTGCGGCGCCTGCTCGAATGCCTGGGACGTGACCGTACGAAGCACCAGGTCGCCGAGGTGACCTCGCTGGGCCTCGTACAGATGACCCGCAAGCGGGTGGGCCAGGGCCTGCTGGAGTCCTTCTCCGAGACCTGCGTCCACTGCAACGGCCGCGGTGTCATCGTGCACATGGAGCAGCCGACGTCCATCGGTGGCGGCGGCAAGCGCAAGAAGCGCGGCCGTGGCGGTGCCGAGCAGGTCCACGAGCACGAGCACGAGCTCACGCACGAGTCGGTCGATGAGCCGGAGACGGTCGAGACCGAGGCCGAGGTGGCCGCCGAGGTCGCCGCGCCCGTCGCGCTCGTCGACACCGAGTTCCAGCCGGACGAGGAGTTCTACGGCAGCGCCGCCGAGGCGGAGGCCGCGGCCACCCGTGGCCGTTCGCGGCGCCGGGCCACCCGGCGCGCGTCCGCTCCGGCGGGCGCGCCGAAGGCCGAGGAGCGCGCTCCCCGCAGCAGGCGCGAGGAGCGGGCCGAGCGGGCCGCCGCCAGGTCCCGTGAGGCCGCCGAGGCCGAGCCGGCCGCGGTCGAGGACCCGGTCGTCGAGTCGCCGGCCGCCGAGCAGCCGGTGATCGAGGCTCCGGTCGAGGCCGCCCCGGCCCCCGTGGCCGCCGTGGCGACGGACGAGGCCGCTCCCCAGGGCCGTACGCGCCGTCGTGCGACCCGCAAGGCCACCGCGCCCGCCGGTTCGCCCAAGGCGGCGGAGGAGGCCGCGGTGACGGTCACGGAGTCCGCTCCGGCGCCCGTCGCCGAGGCCCCCGCGCAGGCCGCCCCCGAGGCCGAGCCGACGCCCGAGCCGGTGGCCGAGAGTGCCGCCCCGGCCCGTCCGCGCCGCCGTGCCGTCCGCAAGGCCACCGCGCCCACCGCGTCCGCGGAGGCGGCCGTCGTGGTCGTCCCGTCGGCCGCAGCGGAGCCGGTCGCCGAGCCCGCCGAGCCGGGGGCCGCCGAGGCCGACGCCGAGGCCGACGCCGAGGCCCCGGCCGCCAAGAAGGCGGCCGCGCGCAAGACGGCCAAGAAGGCGACCGCGAAGAAGGCCGCCGTCAAGAAGACGGTGGCGGCCAAGAAGACGGTCGCCAAGAAGACCACGGCCAAGAAGGCGACCGTGAAGAAGGCGGCCGCCAAGTCCACGGCGAAGAAGACCGCGGCGGCGGAGCAGACGCTCTCCTCCGTCACGGCGTCCACCGACGAGGACTGAGCCTTCACCCGACGTCCCGGGCTCGCGCACACGCGGGGCCCGGGACGTCGCGTGACCGGTGGCACACCCGCGGAGCCCGGCCTGGTTTGACCCTTTCGGCCGTGGCCCCGTAACCTTGACCGTCGGCGTGTCCCCTGACGCGCTGCACCCCCGTAAACCTCTTCCTCCTGGTGTCGAGAGCTTCGCGCTCCGTGCTCCGGGAGAGGCCGCTCGCGCAAGTCGGCGGCTGGACTGCGGGGTCCGTTCCGAGCGAAAGAGAGATCCGCGTGTACGCCATCGTGCGCAGCGGTGGTCGCCAGCACAAGGTTGCTGTCGGCGACATCGTTGAGGTTGACAAGATTCCCACCGCCAAGGTTGGCGACACGGTCGAGCTCTCGACCCTGCTCGTTGTCGACGGCGAAGCCGTGACGAGCGACCCCTGGGTCCTCGCGGGCATCAAGGTCCAGGCCGAGATCGTGGACCACCACAAGGGTGTCAAGATCGACATCCTTCGCTACAAGAACAAGACCGGCTACCGCCGTCGTCAGGGCCACCGCCAGCAGTACACGGCGATCAAGGTCACTGAGATCCCCGCGGCTGCGAAGTAAGGGTAGGGACTGAGACATGGCACACAAGAAGGGCGCATCGTCCACTCGGAACGGTCGCGACTCCAATGCTCAGCGGCTCGGTGTGAAGCGCTTCGGCGGTCAGACCGTCAACGCCGGTGAGATCCTGGTCCGCCAGCGTGGCACCCACTTCCACCCCGGCGTGAGTGTCGGCCGTGGCAAGGACGACACGCTGTTCGCGCTGGCCGCCGGTGCGGTCGAGTTCGGCACGCACCGTGGCCGCAAGGTCGTGAACATCGTTCCGGTCGCCTGATCGAGTCCCGTCGAGGCTGACCCGGTTCCACGCGGACCGGGTCGGGTGCCTCGGGGCCCAGGCTCCGTAGAACAGAGTTCTTCGCGAGGCGGACCTCACTTCCCCCACGGGAAGCAGGTCCGCCTTTCGCGTGTTACGTAAGAGACATTCCGTACGTACAGAAGTAACCGAAGTGCTGGAGGCACCCCACATGACCACCTTCGTGGACCGCGTCGAGCTGCATGTCGCCGCGGGTAGCGGAGGTCACGGCTGTGCCTCCGTACACCGGGAGAAGTTCAAGCCGCTCGGCGGCCCGGACGGCGGCAACGGTGGCCGTGGCGGTGACGTGATCCTGGTCGTCGACCAGTCCGTCACCACGCTGCTCGACTATCACCACTCACCCCATCGCAAGGCCACCAGCGGCAAGCCCGGCGAGGGCGGCAACCGCTCCGGCAAGGACGGCCAGGACCTGGTCCTGCCCGTGCCCGACGGCACGGTCGTGCTCGACAAGGCGGGCAACGTCCTCGCCGACCTCGTCGGACAGGGCACCACGTACGTCGCCGCCGAGGGCGGCCGCGGCGGCCTCGGCAACGCGGCGCTGTCTTCGGCCCGCCGCAAGGCGCCCGGCTTCGCGCTGCTCGGCGTGCCCGGAGGCATGCAGGACATCGTCCTGGAGCTGAAGACCGTCGCCGACGTGGCCCTGGTGGGCTACCCGAGCGCCGGCAAGTCCTCGCTCATCTCGGTCCTGTCCGCAGCCAAGCCGAAGATCGCGGACTACCCGTTCACGACCCTCGTCCCGAACCTGGGCGTGGTGACCGCGGGCGAGACCGTCTACACCATCGCGGACGTGCCCGGTCTCATCCCCGGCGCGAGCCAGGGCAAGGGCCTCGGCCTGGAGTTCCTGCGCCATGTGGAGCGGTGCAGCGTGCTCGTTCACATCCTGGACACGGCCACCCTCGAATCCGAGCGTGACCCGATCTCCGACCTCGACATCATCGAGGAGGAGCTGAAGCAGTACGGCGGTCTGGACAACCGTCCGCGCATGGTCGTTCTCAACAAGATCGACGTGCCGGACGGCAAGGACCTGGCGGAGATGGTCCGCCCCGACCTGGAGAGCCGCGGCTACCGCGTCTTCGAGGTGTCGGCGGTCGCCCACATGGGTCTGAAGGAGCTGTCCTTCGCGCTCGCCGAGGTGGTCGCCGAGGCGCGGGCCGCCAAGCCCAAGGAGGAGGCGACCCGTATCGTCATCCGTCCGAAGGCTGTCGACGACGCAGGCTTCACCGTGGTGCAGGAGGAGGACGGCCTCTTCCGCGTGCGCGGCGAGAAGCCCGAGCGCTGGGTGCGCCAGACCGACTTCAGCAACGACGAGGCCGTCGGCTACCTCGCAGACAGGCTCGCGCGCCTCGGCGTCGAGGAAAAGCTGATGAAGGTGGGCGCCCACTCCGGCGACGGCGTCGCCATCGGCCCCGAGGAGAATGCGGTCGTCTTCGACTGGGAGCCCACCTCCATGGCCGGTGCGGAGATGCTGGGCCGCCGTGGCGAGGACCACCGCTTCGAGGCTCCGCGCCCCGCCACCCAGCGCCGCAGGGACAAGCAGGCCGAGCGGGACGAGTCGCAGAAGGAGTACGACGACTTCGAGCCGTTCTAGGCAGCAGGAACGTCAACAGTGCGGGCCCGACCTCTACGGAGGCCGGGCCCGCGCTGCTGTGTGGCCCCGTCCGATCTCTGCGGAGGCCGGGCCCGCGCTGCTGTGTGGCCCCGTCCGATCTCTGCGGAGGCCGGGCCCGCGCTGCTGTGTGGCCGTCCGATCTCTCCGGATACCGGGTCCGTCTCTCCGGAGACTGGGCCCGCATGCAGTGCGGCCGTCCGACGCGGGGCCGGACCCGTACCCGGGGCAGGGGCGACGAGCCGGCCTCCGCGGACGGCGTCGACGGCCGCGGGTCGTGGAAAACCCCAGGGGCCGGATCGCGTGGATCCGGCCCCTGGGGTTCTGCCCGGCCGCCGGCGAGGCGGCCGAGGCGCTACGCGTTGACCGAGTCCTCGGCCCCGCTGTCCTCCGAGTCGGAGTCCGAGTCCGGGCCGAGTCCCTGGTCGGACTCGTGGGCCGTCTCCTCGGCCGCCCCGCGCTGTGAGGGGATCTCCGCGGCGATGCGGGAGTTCATGCGCGTCCGCCGCTCGTCCGCCTTCGTGCACAGGTCCCTGATGGCAGCGTCGAAGCGGGCCAGGGACGGCGGGTCCGAGGGGCCCAGCAGGTGCTCCTTGAGCTCGGCGCGGGCCGCGGTGAACTCGTCGTGCTCCGGGTGGCGGACCGCGTTCAGGAGGGCCGGGACGCCGTCCGCCGCGGGCGTGAGGATGGCGCCCGCGGACACCGTGGGGAACCCGGCGCGGAAGGCCGCCTCAGGCAGGCCCGAGGTGTTGGCGACCGCGTACGGCTTCTCGCTGGACAGCCAGTCCGAGACGACCGACGAGACGTCGCTGATCAGCAGGTCGGCCCGGTTGAAGCAGGCGAAGATCGCCGGACGCGCGCCCGTGATGATCTGGTGCTCCCACTCCGGGAAGGACGCCCAGAAGGCGGACTCCCATGCCGTCGTCGCCCGGGCGATCTCCGCCTCGCGGTCGCCCCGCGGCGCGCCCTGCAGCAGCATCCGCTCCATTTCGTCCGCGCTCTTACGGAAGGCGGTCGAGGTCAGCGTGTCCAACTCGGCTGCACGGCGGGCCAGTTCGGCCGCGGCCTCCGGGCCGGGACGGGCGCCGGAACGCCGGGTGTTGGCCTCGCGGATCATCGCCATGATGCGCTCGTTCGCCCGACCCGCGCGCGGATCGACGGAGCCGGTCATCGGGTGCGGCTTGTACAGCAGGCGCACACCTTCGTCGGCGAGCAGGTGACGCACTATGTTCTCGCCGGCCAGGACCACGGACGTGTTGCCCGGGTTGCCGTCCCAGCCCTCCCAGGTGGGGGCGTACAGGACGGTCGTGTACGTGCCGGTCGGCGGGCCCGAGTACTGGCGTATCGGCGTCAGCTGCGGTCGGCCGACCTCGACGATGTCCTTGTCCTCGACGCCGACCTCGGCGAGCGCGTACCGCTCGCGTGCGGCGGGACCGGCGACCCACACCTCGTCGTAGGCCTTCGCGTACGGGTTGCAGGAGGAGAGCTTGTCGCTCTCGCCGTGATTGATGAAGGCGTGCTTGATCGTGGGGATGCGCAGCACCTGCGAGGTCTTCGCGGCGTTGGCCGGGTGCAGCATCATCTTCAGCGTCGAGTTCTCCAGCGAGAACATCGTGGAGACCTTCGGGAAGCAGATGATCGGGACGTCGGTCGCGTCGATCTTCTGCACCATGAAACGCTCACGCAGCACGATCAGCGGCTTGGCGTCGATCTGCGAGAGCGTGGAGAGCCACATGTTCGCCTGGTACGCGGACGTGCTGCCGCCCGAGAAGTACATGGCCACCGTCGGCTGGTAGTCGGCCAGCCACTGATCGACCCACTCCACGACCTTCGCCTCGCTCTTGGCGCGCTTCTTGGGAAGCAGCCAGGTGCCGAGGTAGACGGTGCCGCCGATGGTCAGCGCGATGGCGATGCCCTCGCCGATTGCGCCCCAGACGGCGTTCGTGGTGGCGGCGGTGACCAGCAGGCCGGTCGTCGCCGGGAGGGAGAAGGTCAGCAGCCGGCTGCCCTGGCGACGGGCCAGGATGCGCGGCGGTGCGGCGGTCAGCCTCAGCGAGGTCGCGTCGATGTTCCGGGTGACGATCGGCAGCGTGCGGGTGCGGCGCACCAGGACCGAGACGGCCTGGCAGGAGAAGTGCAGCGCGTAGAAGGCGCATATCCCGATCAGCAGGGGTGCCTGCTCGTGTGTCGGGTTGATGCCGTCGATCCGCAGCAGCCCCACCAGGATCAGCATGTCGCGCAGCAGCTGGCGGACGGTGACGACGAAGTGCACCTTCCCGAGAGCCGAGAGCAGACCGGGGTCGCGATACTGCAGATACAGGTCCAGAAGGAGACCTGCCGCGCTCGCGGCGACGAACACCTGGACGTTCGGCAACAGCGCCGAGGCGATCTGGGCCATGAAGAAGGCGAGCATCGCGAGCAGCGCGGAGAGCTGCACGATACGGCGGGGGGCGAGGCCTCTGGACGGCACGGGCTGGGCTCCTGCGAGGGGTATGCAGCGGATGGGGATCAGGTGCGGCCGAGCTGTCACCAACGGAAGGCCGAGGACTGACCGTATGACCTGCAAGTCCCGCCTAGCAATCTTCCGTGGGAACAATCACTGCATAGCGCACATATTGCCCGGAGACTCTCTGGGCGGGCTGTGAGAGGACGGTTCCGGAGTGGGCGGGCCCACATCGGAAAGTGGTCACGCTCACACTCCGGGCCGGGGTTCGCTCGCGCTCCGACCGGGGCGTCCGCACACCGGAGTCCGGCGTCGTCGCCGTACGGGAACCGCGGTCGCCGCCCTACGGGAACCCGGGTCGTCCGCCCGTCGAAACGGGGAGTCGCCCGGGGCCCCCGCTCGCGTAGATTGCACACACCGGGCTGGTCGGAACATTGGGGAATCGCGTGTCAGCGGCAAGGAAAGCGGTGCGAGCGGGCGTGGCCGAGGCCCACAGGGTCGTCGTCAAGGTGGGCTCCTCGTCGCTCACCACCGCCTCCGGCGGCCTCGACGCGGACCGGGTCGACGCCCTCGTGGACGTCCTCGCCAAGGCGCGCAGCGGCGGCGAGAAGGAGATCGTCCTCGTCTCCTCCGGCGCCATCGCCGCCGGGCTCGCGCCGCTCGGACTGCGCCGCCGTCCCAAGGACCTCGCCCGTCAGCAGGCAGCCGCCAGTGTCGGCCAGGGCCTTCTGGTGGCCCGCTACACCGCCTCCTGCGCCCGCCACGGCATCCGCGTCGGACAGGTGCTCCTCACCTCCGACGACACCAGCCGCCGCGCCCACCACCGCAATGCCTCACGCACCCTCGACAAGCTCCTCGCGATGGGCGCCCTGCCGGTCGTCAACGAGAACGACACGGTGGCCACGGACGAGATCCGCTTCGGCGACAACGACCGTCTCGCCGCCCTCGTCGCCCATCTCGTACGCGCGGATCTGCTCGTCCTGCTCTCCGACGTGGACGGGGTCTACGACGGCGACCCCAGCAAGCCCGGCACCTCGCGGATCGCGGAGGTGCGGGCGCCCTCCGACCTCGCCGGCATCGAGATCGGCAGCGCGGGCAAGGCGGGCGTCGGCACCGGCGGCATGGTCACCAAGGTCGAGGCGGCCAGGATCGCCGCCGCGGCCGGCATCCCGGTGGTGCTGACCAGCGCGATCCACTCCGCCGACGCCCTCGCGGGCCGGGACACCGGCACCTTCTTCCACGCCACCGGCAAGCGGTCCGCCGACAGGCTGCTGTGGCTCCAGCACGCCTCCACCCCGCAGGGCGCGCTCACCCTGGACGACGGCGCCGTGCGCGCGGTCGTCCAGCGGCGCACGTCGCTGCTGCCCGCGGGCATCGCGGCCGTCGAGGGCGAGTTCACCGCGGGTGACCCGGTCGAGCTGCGCGACAGCACGGGACGGGCCGTCGCGCGAGGACTGGTGAACTTCGACGCCAAGGAGATCCCGCAGCTGATCGGCCGCTCCACCCGGGAACTGGCGCGTGAGCTGGGCCCCGCGTACGAGCGCGAGGTCGTGCACCGCGACGACCTCGTCCTGCTGAATCCGTGAACCGCGCACGCCACCGCCCGCACCGGTAGGACGCGCGTCCGGACGTCCGGATCCGCGAGACACGCATCCTGTGCCCGTATCAGCACCCATCCGGCGCTCGCATCAAGGGGACGCGCGAACCGCCGTACGCACCCGTAGGACGTCCCTCCCACCGCCCGCGTCCATGAGACGCGCGTCTCATCGAGCGGATGTCACGCAGTCCTCATCTGCCAGACAGCGGCTCCCGAGTCCCTGCCGCATCCCTGAAACAGCTGTCCACTACACCCGTAAACGGCCGATTCCCCCGCCCCCGCCGGGGGACGTTCCGTAAAACCGCCACACGGCGGCTTCTCACCTGCTCAACTTTGTGGCAGGGAGAGTCCGGGATCCGGTACGACCATTGGGTAAAGGAGGCCGTCGTGAGACGAGTGCGCCCTGGGGCGGCGGCGTCCCGCGGTGGTCCCGCCTCCCGAGCCGCGGGCGAGGAACGGGCCCTGACCAGTGTCGCGGCCGGTGACACCTACGAGGGCGAGCGGCCGGCCGAACAGCCCCGCTTGTGGCACGTCACGCTGAGCGTGTCGGGCGGTGAAGCTCCGCTGGGCGAGGTCAGGCGCGCTCTCGAACAGCTCGCGCACGACCACCCCTTTCTGCTGACCAGCCGCTACGCCAACGACCACGCGGAGATCCGCTACTGGGAAGAGGCCCGCGACCTGCACGACGCGGCGGCCGTCGCGCTGCGCCTGTGGGGCGAGCACCGCCAGACCGCCAAACTCCCGCCCTGGGAGATCGTCGGCCTGGAGGTCATCGACCGCGAGACGTACCACCAGCGGATCGCGGAGGGGTACGGGCCGCTGCCGGCGACACCCGTCGGAGTTCACCCCTTTTGAGCCTGTCTCGCCGTATGGGACAACCGCTGGACGGTCCCGCCGGGCCCACTACCCTTCCCTCATGACCACGCTCTCGCCGTACGACTCGATGTCCCCGGTCACCCAGGCCGCCTATCGCGCGAAGTCGGCCGCCGCCGACCTGGCGCCCCTGCCGCGGGCCGAGAAGGACGACGCGCTGCTCGCGATCGCGGACGCGCTGGAAGTGCGTACGAGCGAAATCGTCGCCGCCAACGCCAAGGACATCGAGCGCGCCCGCGAGGCCGGGACCAGCGAGACCGTCATCGACCGGCTCACGCTCACCCCCGAGCGGGTGCGCGCGATCGCCTCCGACGTCCGCGACGTCGTGGCGCTGCCCGACCCGGTCGGCGAGGTCGTCCGCGGCTCGACCCTCCCGAACGGCATCGACCTGCGCCAGGTCCGTGTCCCGCTCGGCGTCGTCGGCATCATCTACGAGGCCCGCCCGAACGTGACCGTCGACGCGGCCGCCCTGTGCCTGAAGTCCGGCAACGCGGTCCTGCTGCGCGGCTCGTCCTCCGCCTACGAGTCGAACACGGCCCTCGTCCGCGTCCTGCGCGACGCCGTGGGCGGCGCCGGACTGCCCGCCGACGCCATCCAGCTCGTGCCCGGCGAGGGCCGCGAGTCGGTCCGTGAACTGATGCGCGCCCGCGGCCTGGTCGACGTCCTCATCCCGCGCGGCGGCGCCTCCCTGATCCGCACGGTCGTCCAGGAGTCCACCGTCCCGGTCATCGAGACCGGCACCGGCAACTGCCATGTGTACGTCGACGCGCAGGCCGACCTCGACATGGCCGTCGACATCCTGATCAACTCCAAGGCCCAGCGGCCCAGCGTCTGCAACTCCGCCGAGACCCTCCTGGTCCACCAGGACATCGCCGCCGACTTCCTGCCGCGCGCCCTGGACGCCCTCGCGGACGCCGGGGTCACCGTGCACGCCGACGAGCGAGTCCTCGCCTACGCCAAGGACTCCAAGGCCACCGTCGTGGAGGCCACGGCGGAGGACTGGGACACCGAGTACCTGTCCTACGACATCGCGGCGGCCGTCGTGGACTCGCTCGACAAGGCCGTGTCGCACATCCGGCTGTGGAGTTCCGGCCACACCGAGGCCATCGTCACCACCTCGCAGCAGGCGGCCCGTCGGTTCACCCAGCTGGTCGACTCGACGACGGTCGCGGTGAACGCCTCGACCCGGTTCACCGACGGCGGCCAGTTCGGCTTCGGCGCCGAGATCGGCATCTCCACGCAGAAGCTGCACGCGCGGGGCCCGATGGGGCTGCCGGAGCTGACCAGCACGAAGTACATCGTCACGGGCGACGGCCACATCCGGCGCTGAGAGGCGCTGAGACACCGGCAGGAGCCAGGAGCCAGGAGCCAGGAGCCAGGAGCTACGGGCTATGGGCTCCGGGGCTGCGTGCCCCGGGGACACGGGGCGGGCAGTCGGGCGGCTCCGTGAGCGGCGGAGCCACGCTCCGGGCGGGCCGGGGCTCCCGGAGACCCAGGAGCACCGGGAAAGCCCGGAGGCGGGCTTGTGGGGGCGCACGAACGGCGTGCGCAGGGCGCGCGGCAGGCATCGCGTCGGGCGCCGGGGCGTGCGGTGGGCGGTGCACGGCCCGCGATCCGCGCGAGGCGCGTCTCGTCAGGTGGATGAATTTCCATACCGTCTGCCCAAATTGACCCCCCAGGTCTACTCTGGATCCGTGCCGGAGGACGTGGGGGGCACGCCGTTCCCTGACGGCTGGGAGCCCGACGACGACCACGACCGCGGGGGCGCGGACGAAGAGTTCGCCTCCGTGGTCTTCGACGAGGACTTCGTACGGGCGGCGGTGATCCACGAACCGACCGCCGTGGAGAGACTGCTCGCAGCCGCCCAGGCCCGCGCGGAAGCCTCCGAGGCCGAGGCGCAGGCGCGCCGGGCGCACGCCCGCGGCCTCCGTGGTGACGACGATCGCTACGAGGACGGCTTCGGCCCCGACGACCACGGCGATTTCGGCCACGATCCCGATCTGGACGATCTGGACGACACCGAGGTCCTGGAAGGTCGCTACGGCGCACTGGGCCTGTACGGCCGGCCCTACGGCAAGCAGACCCGCTGGCACCGTCCCGTCGCCTGGATCCTCGCCCTCGTCATGGGCATCGGCATGGTCGCCCTCGCCTTCACGGCGGTCTATCGCGGCGCTTCGTCGAGCGGTGAGGAGCAAGTCCCCTCACCCGCCTCCTCCGGTCTCGAACAGGGCCGGGAGAAAGTCACCGGCACCGGCCCCTCCGCCTCGGCCGACTACTCCCAGCCGGCGGTGTCGGCGGTACCGCGGACACCCTGAGGCCGGTCTCCCCGTCGAGGCACCGACGATCCCTCGAACAGCGTGACCGTCCTGGTGAGAACCTGTCAGAACTTGTCGCGCACCACAGCGTTTACCAGGGCTCCCGGAGACCTACTCTGAATGTATGGGCGGGCCTGGAGACCCACCTGAGGGGACACCCGAGGGCGCTCCCACTGGTGGAGAGGACGAGTACCGATCCGTCGTCTTCGACGAGTCGTTCGTCCGTGCTGCCCGTCTCCAGGAGTTCTCCGCCCAGGAACGCATGGCCGACCACAGCCCGGCCGTACGCCGCCGCCCGCCCCTTCAGCGAGGGCTGTCCCGGCAGGCGCTGATCCTCGTCCTGCTGATCGCCATAGCCTTCGGCACCGCGATCTACATGGGCGTACGCCACCCGTACCAGACCCCCGTCACCCAGCCGGCCGAACCGCTGCGGATGACGGTGATCCCCCTGGCCCCACAGACCGCCGTGCCGGGCTCCACGAACACCGACGAGCTGTACGCCGACAGTCCGGCCGCCCAGTTCCGCATCGGTGCCGACGGCATCACGCTGCCCGCCTCCCGGCGCACCGCGCACTTCTCCGAGAGCCAGGTCGTCACCGCCCTGACCACCGCGAAGGACTACCTCGTCGAGTCGTCCCTCGACCCGAGCGTCCTGACCGGAGGCGCCACCCGGCCCGTGCGGATCCTGCTCGACCCGCAGCAGCTCGACCAGTTCGACCAGAGCTTCGAGCACCCCACCGCCGACGGACGGCACGCCCCGACCGGCTGGCTGGTCCGCTTCGACGCGACCCGGGCGCAGCTCGCCGACAAGAAGATCCGGGTGCAGGGCACCCTCCAGGCCGCAGAGTCCGACGCGAACACCCTGGAGGTCATCGCCGACCACACCTTCGTCTACGCGCTCAAGCCGACCGGCGCGAACGCCGAGGCCAAGGCGTCGCTGTTCACCGTCCGGCGCGAGCTGCACTTCCGCTTCGACCGTGACGACCTGCGCATGCACCAGGCCGAGCTGTTGATGTCCTACGTCCAGGCCGGTCCGCTCACCTGCTCGGAGGACTCGGTGAGTCGGCTCCGGCCGCTGCTCGCGGGCGAGACGGCCAAGGCGGGCGGCCCGGCCGGCACCGACCCGTACGCCACCGGCAGCGCGACCGCCCTGTGCGGTTCGCTGGCCAAGAGCGCGCAGCCGAAGGTCTAGGGGTGCCGTTCGGATCGTCCAGGGTCCGCGCGCGACGCCTGGCAAGGCACCTCGCCGCGCTGTCGCCTCATCTGAGTACGTCCATCCAGCACGTCCAGCACGCCCAGTACGCGGGTGACGCTCCGTTTTGCGATGCACCGCCCGGACGCCGCAGCCTGATCCGGCCTGATCCGGGGTGATCCGAGGTGATCCGAACGACACCCCAGCCGGACCGCCGGGCGGCGCCGTGAGATCAGGGCGGCGGCACCCGGGCGGTATCCGGCGGAGCGATCAGCCGCGGCCGTCGGTGTCGGTGTCCTCGTCGCCGGAGCGGTCCTCGCGCGGCGTCTCCTCGGCACCGGCGTCCTTGGGCGCGCTGCTCCCGAAGCCTCCGAAGCCGCGCCGTACCCGGCCTCCGAGGTCGCCCGCGCCGCCCGCGATGTCGCTGACCAGCTTCATCAGCGGGTCCTTGGAGTTCTTCATGTCGCTGGCGTAGCTGGCCGCAGACTGCCGGAAGGAGTCCGACACCGAGGTGTCCTTGTCCGCGTCACGCCGCGGGTAGTGGCCGTCCATGATCCGCTGGTAGTCCCGGGACTCCGCCCACTTCTTCAGCTCGGCCGCCCGGACCGCGGTGAAGGGGTGCGTGCGCGGCAGCACATTGAGGATCTTGAGAACGGAGTCCCGCAGGTCGCCCGCCGACTCGTACTCCTCGGCCTGCGCGAGGAACGCGTCCACGTTCATCTCGTGCAGATGGTTGCCGCCCGCGATCTTCATCAGGCCGCGCATCGAGGCCCGCAGGTCCTGGCCGACCAGGAGCCCGGCGCGGTCCGCGGACAGCTCCGACTTGCGGAACCACTCACGCAGCGCGGTCACGATCGCCATGATCGCGAGGTTCCCCAGCGGGATCCAGGCGACCCGGACCGCGAGGTTGGTGAGGAACAGCAGGATCGTGCGGTAGACGGCGTGACCGGACAGCGCGTGACCGGCCTCGTGGCCGATGACCGCCCGCATCTCCTCCTCGTCCAACAGCTCGACGAGCCCGGTCGTCACCACGATGATCGGATCGTCCAGTCCGATGCACATCGCGTTCGGCTGCGGGTCCTGGTTCACGTACATCGGTGGGACCTTCTCCAGGTCCAGGATGTAACAGGCGTCCCGCAGCATGTCGTTGAGGTGCGCGAACTGGGCGTCCGAGACGCGCACCGAGTCGGACAGGAACAGCAGCCGCAGGCTGCGCTCGGGCAGCAGACCGCTCAGCGCCTTGAAGACCGTGTCGAAGCCGCTGAGCTTGCGCAGGGCCACCAGGGCCGAGCGGTCCGCCGGGTGTTCGTAGGCCCGCGAGGAGATCCCCTCGAACCGCTTGCGCTGCCTGCTCGGCACCTTCTCGTGCCCGTTCTGGTCGTGGCCGTCGTCGGACATGTGTTCCCCCATGTGCGTCTGTGTGCCCTATGTGCCCCCAAGGCAGGGACCAGCCTAGGCGGAGATACCGTTGGCGGGCAGTACAGAGAAGGAGTCGTACGTCATGGAGCACATCCCCGCAGCCGCCTGGCTCACCGAAGCCGCGAACGCGGCAGGCAAGCAGGGCCCGGGCGATCTGCTCCGTGTCGTGCTGATCGTCATGATCATCGGCGTGGTCCTGGCCGCCTGGTTCCTGCTGCGCGGCTACAAGCGCGACGACTGAGACGACTACGGCCGAAGCGGTCACCACCTCGAACGAGCCCCTTCCGGCGAGGCGGTCACGGCGACCCGGCCGGCCCGGCAGGCCGGGACAGGCCACGGCGGACGATCCCGCGAGGCGGTCACGGCAACCGGCGTCCCCAACGGCGGAGTCGGCGTGTTCGCGGCCGAGGCGCCCGCATACGATGGGCCGACGTCTTTATCCCGCCCTTCCCCACTCTCGGCTTCGGTCGAGCGGGGGACACCCATCGGATAGGTCCTGCCGAGATGAGCTTCCAGAGCACCGCTGCACAGTTGGTCACCGTTGCCGCCGAGGGCGAGAACGGCGGCAACCACGAAAGCCTCAGCCCGTACCTGACCGGCGGCGGGGCCCTGTTCATCCTGCTTCTGCTGCTGTGGATCACCACGCGCTTCAACCGGGACCGCTGAGCCCACCGGGCCCGATCGGGGCCCCTCTCCGCCGGAGCCCGTCGGCCGGGCCGGTAGGGTCTGCACGCATGGGAGAGCAGGACATGCCTACCGGTCCGGCGAGTGACACGGAGAGCGGCGCCGACGGTGCCGCCACGGGCAGTGCGAGCGGGACGGCCGGCAGCACGGTGAAGCGCCTGACGACCGGCCCCGGCAACGGCCCCTCGAATCCGGGCAAGCGCCGCCTCGGCGTCATGGGCGGCACCTTCGACCCGATCCACCACGGACACCTGGTCGCGGCCAGCGAGGTCGCCGCTCAGTTCCACCTCGACGAGGTGGTGTTCGTACCGACCGGGCAGCCGTGGCAGAAGACCGACCGCAAGGTCACCCCGGCCGAGGACCGCTATCTGATGACGGTCATCGCGACCGCCGAGAACCCCCAGTTCTCGGTCAGCCGCATCGACATCGACCGCGGCGGCCCGACCTACACGACGGACACGCTGCGCGACCTGCGCTCGCTCAACCCGGACGCGGACCTCTTCTTCATCACCGGCGCCGACGCGCTCGGCCAGATCCTCACCTGGCGCTACACGGAAGAACTGTTCTCCCTCGCGCACTTCATCGGGGTCACCCGGCCCGGCCACACCCTGACCGACCCGGGACTCCCGGAGGGCGGTGTCTCGCTCGTCGAGGTTCCCGCGCTCGCCATCTCGTCCACAGACTGCCGTGCCAGAGTCGCGAAGGGCGACCCCGTCTGGTACCTGGTGCCGGACGGTGTGGTGCGCTACATCGACAAGCGTGAGCTGTACCGCGGCCAGTGAGCCGAGAGGGGCACCCGGTGAACGACCGATACGACGGATACACGGGCGGCGACCAGTACGAACTCGTCGGCTACGACGAGTTCGGGCAGCCTGTGTACCGGCAGGTGCCGCAGCAGCCTGCCCAGGGGTACGACGGCTACGACGCCCAGCAACAGGGCTACGGCTACGACCCCTATGCGGCGGGCCGCCAGGAACCCGTCCAGTCCTACGACACGGGCCGGCAGCCGCCGGTGTCGCCGTATGACACCGGTCAGCACGAAACGGTGTCGTCCTATGACACCGGTCAGCAGCCGTCCGTCCCCTCGTACGACGCCTTCGACCCGTTCGGCACCGGCACGCCCCGAGCCGGCGGGACCACCTCGACGTCGTACGACCCCTATGGCCAGACCGCCGGCACGGCGGGCGCCGCGAGCACCGGCCGGCAGCCCCGGGTCGCCGAACAGACCGCCCACATCCCGCAGCAGGCCGGGCCGGCGGAGAACGGCGCGCCCCGGGCCGACCGGGACTACCGCACCGAGCAGTTCGCGTTCGTCGAGGAGCAGGAAACCGAGTCCGAAGACGTCATCGACTGGCTGAAGTTCACCGAGAACCGCACCGAACGCCGCGAGGAGGCCAAGCGCCGCGCCCGCAGCCGCGTCGTCGCGCTGGTCGTGGTCGTCGCCCTGGTCGCGGTCGGTGGCGCCGGCTACCTCTGGTACGCGGGCAAGCTGCCCGGCACGACCGCGGCCGACAAGCCCGGGACCACGACGGCCGTGACCGCCCAGAAGCGCGACGTGGTCGTCGTCCACCTGCACAACACCAAGGGCGGCGGCACCTCCACGGCGCTGCTCGTCGACAACTCGACCACCCAGCAGGGCACCACCGTCCTGCTGCCCAACTCCCTTGCCCTGACCGACGACGACGGCTCGACGACCACGCTCGCCAAATCCGTCGACGGCGACGGCTCGTCCGGGACGCGGGACGCGATCGACACCGTGCTCGGCACGAACATCCAGGGCACCTGGCGGCTCGACACCCCCTACCTGGACAACCTCGTCGAGCTCGTCGGCAACATCGACATCACCACCAACGCCGACGTGCCGGACCCCGCCTCCAAGAAGAAGGGCGAGGCCCCCCTCGTCAAGAAGGGCGAGGACCAGACCCTCAGCGGCAAGATGGCCGTCGCCTACGCCACCTACCGGGCCTCCGGCGAGGCCCAGAACGCGCAGCTGGAACGGTTCGGACAGGTCATGCAGGGGGTGATGCGCAAGCTGTCCTCGGACAAGCAGGCCGCGACCACCACCGTGCAGACCCTGGCCCAGATCCTCGACCCGTCCCTGACCGACCAGGACCTCGGCGCCTTCCTCGCCAAGCTCGCCGACCTCGCCAAGGGCGGCGACTACAAGACCGCGCTGCTGCCCGTGCAGCAGGACGGCACCCTCAGCGAGAGCACCTCCAACAGCGTGATCAAGGACGTCCTGGGCGGTACGGCGAAGAGCCCCGACGCCGACGCCGCGGTCCGCGTCGGCATCAAGAACGCCACCGGCGACAAGGCGGCCACCAACCAGGCCCGAATCGTCCTGGTCAACGGCGGCTACACCTACCTGGACGCCGGCACCGCCGGTGCCGCCCAGAGCGTGTCGCAGATCACCTACAGCGACGCGGCCAAGAAGGACGACGCCGTCGAGGTCGCCAAGACCCTGGGTCTGCCCACCAGCACGGTGAAGAAGGGCACGGTCACCACCAACGCGGACGTGTCCGTCGTCCTCGGCCAGGACTACAAGATCGACAGCACTCCGAAGGGGTGACCTGCACCACGCCCGGGGCTGCCCGGGGCGTGGCCGGAGAAACGCGTGGGGTGTCCTCGGCGGTCCGTGAGACCCTTGAGTCATTACTGACCGCCGACGGAAAGCCGCGTAGTGACCGCCACGGACCGCTCCATCGAGCTCATCAACACCGCCGCACAGGCGGCCGCAGACAAGCTCGCGCACGACATCATCGCCTACGACGTCAGCGACGTGCTCTCCATCACGGACGCCTTCCTGCTGGCATCCGCACCCAACGACCGCCAGGTCAAGTCGATCGTCGACGAGATCGAGGAGCGGCTGAGCAAGGAGCTCGGCGTCAAGCCGGTACGCCGTGAGGGCGACCGCGAGGCGCGCTGGGTGCTCCTCGACTACGTCGACATCGTCGTGCACGTCCAGCACAGCCAGGAGCGTGTCTTCTACGCCCTCGAGCGGCTGTGGAAGGACTGCCCCGAGTTCGACCTGCCCGCCGAGGCAAAGGCGACCCGCGGCAAGGCCGCCGAGCACGCCAAGCTCCAGGCCGAGGAGGACTCCGCCGAACTGGGGGAGCTGCGGTGAGCACCGAGGCCCAGAAGACGACGGGCACGAAGGACGGCGGCAAGCCGGGCCGGGGTCGCCGCGTCATTTTGTGGAGGCACGGCCAGACCTCCTGGAACGTGGACCGCCGCTTTCAGGGCTCCACGGATGTCGAGCTGACCGAGACGGGCATCGGGCAGGCCCGTCGCGCCGCCCGGCTGCTCGCCTCGCTCAAGCCGGACGCCATCGTCGCCTCGGACCTCCAGCGTGCCGCCGCCACGGCCGCCGAGCTGGCCGAGCTCACCGGCCTCGACGTCACCCACGACGAGGGCCTGCGCGAGACCTACGCGGGCGTCTGGCAGGGGCTGACGCACGAGGAGATCATCGCCCGCCACGGCGACGAGTACGCCGCGTGGAAGCGCGGCGAGCCGGTGCGCCGCGGCGGGGGCGAGCTGGAGACCGAGGTCGCGGACCGCGCCGCCCCCGTGGTGCTGCGGCACGCGGAGAAGCTCCCCGACGACGGCACCCTGGTCGTCGTCAGCCACGGCGGCACGATCCGCACCACCATCGGCCGGCTGCTCGGCCTGGAGTCCCATCACTGGGAGAGCCTCGGCGGACTTTCCAACTGCTGTTGGTCGGTCCTCGGTGAAGGCGCCCGCGGCTGGCGGCTCCTGGAGCACAACGCCGGCACGCTGCCGGAGCCGGTGCTCGGCGACGACGACTGAGGGGGCGCCGGACGGCCCCCGTCCGGTCCCGCGGCCCTGTCGGGACCGGATTTCACTTTCCGGCTGGTCGCAGGCTAAAGTTCTTCTTGTTCGGCCCGCAGGGCGGGGAGAACGCAAGGGGCTATAGCTCAGTTGGTAGAGCGCCTGCATGGCATGCAGGAGGTCAGGAGTTCAATTCTCCTTAGCTCCACAGATCGACTCTCTATTGAGTTGTCAAAGATCAGTGATGAAGGATCCCGTTCCCGTCAGGGAGCGGGATTTTTCGTTGTCGTTGTTGGTGTCTTGACCGTGGTTGTCGTCGGCATGGCCGTCGTTGCCGTCGTTGCCGTCGTCGACGTCGCGTTCCGCGCGGTCCGGAGCCGCGTGGCGCGCAGGCGCGACTGCTCGTCGGCCGGCTGGTAGACGACGACCCGGCATTCCGGCATGCCGTGGATCGACAGTGAGACGGACGTCATCCGCATCTCACCGACCGCCGCGTGCCGGAACGTCTTCACCCGCGGTCCCGGCGGCGCCACATCGCCGCTGCGCCACAGCCGCGCGAAGAGCGGACTGGCCCGCGACAGCCGGGATATGAACCCCTCCCAGCCGGGCTCGCCGGCATGCAGCCCGTAGGACGAACGCAGCGTCGCCACCATCACCGGGAGTTCGCACTCGGGGAACACGAGTGGGCTGTCGGGCTCGGGCACCGTGAGCAGCGTCCACAGGGCGTTGTCCATCCCCGAGTTGAGGGACTCGGGGGTGAAGAACACTTCGCGGTAGGCGCAGTTGGTGGCCAGGATGTCGAAGCGCGCGTTGTAGACCACCGCCGGATGCGGGTCGACGGCGTCGAGGACGCCCTGGACCTGCGGGCCCACGACGCGTATCGACGTCGGGGGATCAGGCTCGTACGGCACCTCGGCCAGGTGGTACAGATGCTCGCGCTCCGGCTGGTCGAGGCGCAGCGTGCGCGCCACCGCGTCCAGGACCTGAGCGGAGGCGTTGATCGGGCGTCCCTGCTCGAGCCACGTGTACCAGGTGACGCCCACACCGGAGAGCTGCGCGACCTCCTCGCGGCGCAGGCCCGGCGTGCGGCGCCGGAAGCCCGGTGGCATACCCACGTCCGCGGGTGTCACGCGGGCCCGTCTGGTCCGCAGGAAGGCGGACAGCTCCGGCCTGCGGCGCTGTGTCGTGTTCATCGCATCACATCCCCCGTTCCCCATCGTCCGCGCCGGGCCCGTTCGCTGCCAGGTGCTGTCAGTACCAGCATCGGCGGGCTCTCGTCACCCGTATCCGGTCGGCATCACGCTCGATCGCATGACGACGACAACCCCCGCGGGAACAGGTCCCGCACGCAGTCCAAGCTCTGCGACCAGTAAAGACCCCGGCACTGACAATCGCCCCGGACGACTGCTCGCGGTCGTGCTCGTCGGCCAGTTCATGGCTCTGCTCGACGTCTTCATCGTGAACGTCGCGGTGCCCACGATCGGTTCCGAACTCCACGCGAGCGGCGCCGGCCTGCAACTCGTCGTCGCCGGATACTCCATCTCGTACGCCGTGCTCCTGATCACCGGGGCGCGGCTGGGCGACCGGCTCGGGCACCGGCGGGTCTATCTGACCGGTCTCGCGCTGTTCACGGCCGCCTCGCTGGCCTGCGGACTCGCCCGGGGCACCGGCGAGTTGATCGCCTTCCGGCTCGTCCAGGGCGCTGGATCGGCCGTGATGATCCCGCAGGTGCTCAGCCTGATCCAGCGCCACTTCACCGGTGAGGCACGAGCCCGCGCGCTCGGCGCGTACGCGGCCGTCCTCGCCACCGGCGCCGCGGCGGGGCAGGTGCTGGGCGGCCTGCTCGTCAGCACCGATCTGTTCGGCACCGGCTGGCGGCCGGTCTTCCTCGTCAACGTGCCGGTCGGCGCCGTACTCCTCGTCGTCGGCGGCCGCGTACTGCCGCGTGACGACGTACGGGCCACGGGGCGTTCACGCGGCCTCGACCTGCCCGGACTCGTGCTGCTCGCGGCCGCCGTGTCCCTCTTCACCGTGCCGCTGGTGCTCGGACAGGAGGAGGACTGGCCGCTGTGGTCCTGGCTGTCGCTGACGGCGGCCGCGGTCGTTTTCGCGCTGTTCTGTGGGTACGAGTCCCGGCTCGCCCGGCGGGGCGGGGCACCGCTGATCGCGCCGAGGGTGCTGCGCCACCCCGGCATCGCCCTCGCCGTCTTCCAGCTGCTCGCCGTGATGGCCGTCAACGCGGGCTTCCTGTTCTCGCTCACGCTGCACCTTCAGGGAGGCCTCGGAGACAGCGCCCTGCGCGCCGGGCTGACCTTCGCGCCGACCGCGGTGGTCTTCGGGCTGGTCGGTCTGACCTGGCGCAACTGGCCCGCCGTCTGGCAACGCGCTCTGATCCCCGGAGGATTCCTGCTCGCCGCAGCGTCCGTGGCCGGGGTCGGCGGCGTCCTGCGGAACGGGGGAGACGGCGGCCCGTGGCTGTACGTGGCGTTGGCCGGCGTGGGCGCGGGCCTCGCGCTCGGATTCGGGCCCACGCTCGCCGGGGCGCTGGCCACGGTGCGGCCGGAGGACGCCGCGGATGCCGGCGGGCTGCTCGTGACCGTCGCGCAGCTCGGTCAGCTCACGGGTGTCGCGGTCTTCGGCACACTCTTCTTGGACCGCCTTGAGTCACTTGGGGCCCCCGGGGCGTATACCTCTGCGGACGCGCTCCTGGCGTGCACGTATGCGCTGGCCGCGACAGCTGTGCTGGGTGCTGTGTCCGGACTGGTACGAAGGCGTCGCTGACCGTATTGCTCCGGCCGTGGCAGAATCAAACGGCCGGAAGGGGGCGCGGCCCGACGGGAGGGAGAAGCGATGCCTGCCAGCATCCTCGAGGAGGTCGACGATCTCCTCGAAGTGGCATTGAACCGGAAGAAAGCCACCCTCCTCGACTGCCCTTCCTGCGGATCGGTCCACGTTGCCCAGGTCCTTGGTGACAACGGTGGAATCTCCTACGTGTGCACGGCCTGCGGCCACAGCTGGAGCTGATTGATGGGTGCGCACAGGCGGAAATGCGATTGGTGCGGCAGTGGTACGCCGATCGTCCGCGACATGGAGCCGGTCAACCACGACTACCAGTACTGGTGTGAGGAGTGCGCGCGGGCGCTGATCATAAAAGGCGACCCGATCGAGACGTACCGCGAGCTGGAGGGCGAGCCGATCTACGGACGGCTCCTCGACGAGCACTGCACCCTCAAGCGGTTCTACTCGTTCGCCACTGCCTGACCCGGCGGGTGGCCGGGAAGGCACGGGTCGGTTCCTCCGTAGAGGGCCGACAACGTCAACCCGGTGCCGTTCCGCTGCAGTTCCTGCCTGCCCTGCCCTGCCCGGTCTGCCCCGTCTGTGTGGCCTGCGCCACGACGCGCCCGCGCGGAAATCCTGGGCCGCGCACGCCACCGCCGCCCAGGAGCGGCGTCCAGAGGGTTCGGCGACCCCGAAGGTGGTCCGAGCGCCGCGAGGCCCGTGAGGCCCACCAGAGGCCGTGTGGCGGCCCCGAAGGCGCCGGCCTCCCTGCCCGGCCCGGAGCCCCGTCGACGGCCTCCCTGCCCGGCCCGGAGCCCCGTCGACGCAACGGGCGCATGGCGGCAGCCATGGAGGGTGCCGAGGATGCCGCGGGTGCCAAAACTGTGATGAAAGCCGACATGAACACCCGAATCGGTACAGGCGGGAAAGGATTTGGTGGTGCACCAGGGGAACCGTGTAATGTTGGCGTCGCCGCCGGGGAAACCGGGCGACACGGCGAATACGCGGTCTTTCCGCGTGGCCGCGAGGGGCTATAGCTCAGTTGGTAGAGCGCCTGCATGGCATGCAGGAGGTCAGGAGTTCAATTCTCCTTAGCTCCACAGACGTTGAAAGCGGGCCACCCGATCAGGGTGGTCCGCTTCTTCGTTGTCCGGCGACTCTCCTGGAACGTGTTGAAGGCGGGCCACCGATTTCTGGTGGCCCGCTCCTTCGGTGTTCAGCGGCCGCTGCCGAGCGCGCGGCGACCGCGCCCCTGGGACAGGACCGGCAGGTTGTTGCGCGCCGGAGCGGAGGACCTGGTGTCCTCCTCGATGCGCAGGGCGAGCGCCGGGCAGCGGCGCACCGCACGCAGGGCCTTCGCCTCGGCGTACCGGGGTACTGAGGCCTGCGCGACGGTCGGGAAGCCGTCGGCGCCCAGTTCGAAGACCTCGGGGAGGATGTCGGCGCACAGGCCGTGCCCACGGCACAGCGTCCAGTCGACGTAGATCTTCTGGCGGCTGGGGCCCGACTCCTGCTCGCTCTGGCCGCCCGGGATGCCCGTGGGCAGCTGGCCGCCCTCGAAGAGCGGCAGAACGCCCTCCACGGGCCTTCCGCAGCCGTTTCCGAGGACATGCGCGGCCAGGTCGTCCGTGAACGCCTTGAGGGTCGACTCGATGAACATCGCCGAGCCGTCCGGGTGGGAGCAGGCGCCGCGCCGCTTCACGGACTTGGCGACCTGCTTCACGGCCTCGAGTGCTGCAGGACCGCCGCCGTTGAGGATGTCCTCCAGGCCGCGTGCCGCGGCGGGCAGGCCGAGGTAGCAGGGACCGCACTGTCCCGCGCTCTCCTCGGCCAGCCACTGCGCCACACGCAGTGACTCGCCCAGGGGGCATGTCTGCTGGGTGATCGGGAGGATCGCGCCGGCGCCGAGCGCACCGCCGACCGCGGCCAGGTTGTCGCGCGAGACGATCGCCTCGTTGACCGTCGCCGCGTCCAGCCACTTGCCGTGGTAGCCGCCGGTCAGCACGCCCTGCGGCATCGGCGGGGCGCCGGCCAGCTGGAGTACGTACCGCAGCGGTACACCGGTGGGGACCTCGATCACCATGGGGCGCGCGACCGCGCCCGAGACGGTGAGCATGACGGTGCCGGGCTCGTCGTACAGGCCTGTGTTGCGGTAGCGGTCGGGGCCGATGCGGGCGGCGATGGCCAGCTGCGCGAACGTCTCGGCGTTCGACAGCAGCGTGGGCGCACCCCCGACACCGGTCTGGGACGCGCTGACCTTGCGGCCCGGAGGGACGGCCGGACCGCCGTCGATCGAGCGGATCAGCGAGGCGGCCGCTCCGGTCACCATCCGTACCGGATTGCGCTGCACGCGCGCGCGAAGGGGCGATCCGCGCCGGTTGCTCAGCCCTCGCTCGGCCAACGCCGCCTCCATGGAGCGCTGCGTGGACTCGCGGGTCACGCCGATCACGAGCGTGCGCGCGCCCATGGCCTCCGCGGCCAGCAGGGCGCCGTCGAGGATGAGGTGCGGGGCACGGTTGATGAGCACCGTGTCCTTGCGGCAGGCCGGTTCGTCCTCACTTCCGTTGACGACCACCACCGGGCGGATGCCCTTCTTGATGGCGGATTCGGCGACTGAGCGCAGTTTCTTGGCGAAGGGGAAGCCCGCGCCGCCGCGGCCCTTCAGGGAGATGGCTTCGGCAAGGCTCGCGAGCTGTTCTCCGCCCAGAGGTTCGAGCGGCCCGTGCACTTTGAGGTGCATGGGGAGATCAAGACGTTCAACCAGGTCGAAGCCCGACGTGAGCTGCGGAAGTCCGACTACGCGGACTTCCGGGACGTCGGGCAGGGCCTCGTTCACTTAAAAGCCTCCGGAAGGGGCGTTCCATGATTCACCGGAGCCAGGAGCGTCGTAGGCGCCCGGCAGTACGTCAGTCGTGGGACCGCTGTCGTACGTGTCGTTGGTGTTGTACGTGCGGTAGGACGCGTTCGTCTCACCGGTGTCGTACACATCACTCGTCCCGTAGGCGTTGGCGGGCGGATTGCTGTAGACCGGGACGGTATATCCGGTGTCGTTCAGCGGGTCGTACGCCGACTGCGGCGCCTCGCCGACAGGCGGCGGCGTGGGGACGGGCCAGCTGCTCGACGTGCTGCCGTTGTCGACCCGGGCGTACGTCTCGGTGGGCTGCATGTTCATGGGCATCTGGAACTGCTGCGTCGAGGAAGGCGCGGAGCCGTCGCCGGGAGTGGACACGGCCCGGTAGGCCGCCGCGAAGCCGTTCGCACCGGTGTCCGCCGCTGCGGGCTCGGGCGCGGCGGCGTACTGCGGGGGCGAGGATTGCGCGCGCTGGGACGGGACGAAGTTGTCGCCCATGGGCTGCTGCGCGGAGCGCGACTCCATCGCGGCGGCGCGGGACGCCTCCAGGTCCTCGCGGAACCCTCGGGCATCGGGGTTGTTCTTGCCCATGATCGCCAGAACCCGCGCCGCGACCTTGCGCTTGACGGGGGAGGGCGCCGTTCGCAGAGCCAGAGCCGCCATGACCGCGACCAGGCACAGGCTGTAGAGGATGGTGAAGATCGGCTTCGCCGCGCGACCCGCGTAGAGGCCGTGGATCAGTGCGGCGCACCAGGCCGGGTAGGCCAGCATGTGCACGGCGCGCCAGCGGGCCGCGATCGGTGCCGGCGAGGCGAAGGCGCTGCGCAGCGCGCCGGTGATGGCCGTGAAGATCATGAGCAAGCCGGCCAGGGAGCCGAAGCCGATGAGCCCGGCCGTGCCGGTGACGCCGAGGCCGAAGGGGACCAGGGCGGCGAGCAGGGTCGTGTGGTCGAGTGCCAGCTTGACCGTGATGTGCAGCAGCAGGAAGGCGACCGAGGAGACGGCGGTCGTCCGGTGCACCGCCTGTGCCACCAGCCGCTGGCGGGTGTTCAGGAAGATCCGGTCGGTGGCGACCAGCCCCCAGATCACGGAGCAGGACAGGGCGACCAGCGACAGGACGCCGGCGCCGAAGTTCAGGAAGTCACGGACTCCATTGCCTCCTACCAGCACGACGACGGGTATGAGGAGCAGGACGGCAGCCGTGGCCATCCCGTAGGCCGAACGGCCCGCTCGGGGAAGCGAGCTGTTGTTACGACGAGGGTTCATGGGGGGTTACTCCCAACGGTTCGGGGAAGCGGTCCCGAAGCCGCACTCTAGGTCGAGACATACGGACGAGTTCGAGATTTGAGTTATTGCGTTGTTACCAAAGGGCAATGAGGTCTTTGTGTTGTCCCTATGCGTCCGTTACGCGAAGTAAAATTTGAACTTCATTCAACTTTTTTCCGTGGTCACGACGAGTGGCACGGGGTGCCGGGCGACCCGAAAGCTCGTCGCGGCTCGCGCGGGCGCTGCGGTACCCTGACGCCATGCGTGCCGTACGCCTTCTGCTTAGCGAGCCGCGCTGATCAGTCCCGACCACTGACGCATCGTGGTCGGCATCGGCGCGGCGTCCCCTCCTGTGCGAGGGGCTTTTTCATTTCTGCTGGCAGAGACGATCGATGGAGCTTTGAGGATCATGAGCGAGACGAACACCGCTGCCACCGCCGAGGTGGCCGCGCCGCACCGCTATACGGCCGCCCTGGCCGCTGACATCGAGGCACGCTGGCAGGACTTCTGGGACGCCGAGGGCACGTACGAGGCTCCGAACCCTATCGGTGACCTGGGCGGGGACCCCGAGCTGGCCGCCAAGCCCAAGAAGTTCATCATGGACATGTTCCCCTACCCCTCGGGTGCGGGTCTGCACGTGGGTCACCCCCTGGGCTACATCGCCACCGATGTATTCGCCCGGTTCCAGCGGATGACCGGCCACAACGTCCTGCACACGCTGGGCTTCGACGCCTTCGGCCTGCCCGCCGAGCAGTACGCCGTGCAGACCGGCACGCACCCGCGCGTGTCCACCGAGGCCAACATGGAGAACATGAAGGTCCAGCTGCGCGCGCTGGGGCTGGGCCACGACAAGCGCCGGTCGTTCGCCACGATCGACCCGGAGTACTACAAGTGGACCCAGTGGATCTTCCTGCAGATCTTCAACTCCTGGTACGACGACGAGGCCCGGAAGGCCCGTCCCGTCTCCGAGCTGGTCGCTCAGTTCGAGAGCGGTGAGCGCGCCGTCCCGACCGCCGGCGGCACCACGCGCGCGTGGAACGAGCTGAGCGCCACCGAGCGCGCCGACGTCCTGAGCGGCTACCGCCTGGCCTACGCCTCCGACGCACCGGTCAACTGGTGTCCCGGCCTGGGTACCGTCCTGGCCAACGAGGAGGTCACCGCCGACGGCCGTTCCGAGCGCGGCAACTTCCCCGTCTTCAAGGCCAAACTGCGCCAGTGGAACATGCGCATCACCGCCTACGCGGACCGCCTGCTGGACGACCTGGACGCACTGGACTGGCCCGAGGCCATCAAGCTGCAGCAGCGCAACTGGATCGGCCGCTCCGAGGGCGCACGTGTCGACTTCCCGATCGACGGCGAAGCGATCACGGTCTTCACCACCCGCCAGGACACCCTGTTCGGCGCCACCTACATGGTGCTGGCCCCGGAACACCCGCTGGTCGAGAAGTTCACCCCGGTCGCCTGGCCCGAGGGCACCCACGACGTGTGGACCGGCGGTTACGCGACCCCCGCCGAGGCCGTCGCCGCCTACCGCGCGCAGGCCGCCTCGAAGTCCGACGTCGAGCGGCAGGCCGAGGCCAAGGACAAGACCGGCGTCTTCACCGGCGCGTTCGCGACCAACCCGGTCAACGGCGAGAAGGTCCCGGTCTTCATCGCCGACTACGTACTGATGGGCTACGGCACCGGCGCGATCATGGCCGTCCCGGCGCACGACACACGCGACTTCGCGTTCGCGCGCGCCTTCGAACTGCCCATGCGCTGTGTGGTCGAGCCCTCGGACGACCGCGGCACCGACGCCTCCGCCTGGGACGACGCCTTCGCGTCGTACGACGCGAAGATCGTCAATTCCGCCGGCGACGACGTCTCCCTGGACGGCCTGGGTGTGGTCGACGCCAAGGCGCGCATCACGGAGTGGCTGGAGCGCCGGGGCATCGGCGCGGGCACCGTCAACTTCCGGCTGCGCGACTGGCTGTTCAGCCGCCAGCGCTACTGGGGCGAGCCCTTCCCGATCGTCTACGACGAGGACGGCGTCGCTCACCCGCTGCCCGAGTCGATGCTGCCCCTGGAGCTGCCGGAGGTCGAGGACTACTCGCCGCGCACCTTCGACCCGGACGACGCGAACACGTCCCCGGAGACCCCGCTGTCCCGCAACGAGGACTGGGTCGCCGTCACCCTGGACCTGGGTGACGGCCGTGGCCCGCAGAAGTACCGCCGCGAGACCAACACCATGCCCAACTGGGCCGGTTCCTGCTGGTACGAGCTGCGCTACCTGGACCCGCACAACGACCAGAAGCTGGTCGACCCGGCCATCGAGCAGTACTGGATGGGCCCGCGCGAGGGCCAGCCGACCGGTGGCGTCGACCTGTACGTCGGCGGCGCCGAGCACGCCGTGCTGCACCTGCTGTACGCGCGTTTCTGGTCGAAGGTCCTGTTCGACCTGGGCCACATCTCGTCGGCCGAGCCGTTCCACAAGCTGTTCAACCAGGGCATGATCCAGGCCTACGTCTACCGCGACAGCCGCGGCATCGCGGTGGCGGCGGCCGAGGTGGAGGAGCGCGACGGCGCGTACTACTACCAGGGCGAGAAGGTCTCCCGGCTGCTGGGCAAGATGGGCAAGTCCCTGAAGAACGCGGTCACCCCGGACGAGATCTGCGCCGAGTACGGGGCGGACACCCTGCGCCTGTACGAGATGGCGATGGGTCCCCTGGACGTGTCCCGGCCCTGGGACACGCGCGCGGTGGTGGGCCAGTACCGGCTGCTGCAGCGCCTGTGGCGCAACGTCGTCGACGAGGCGACCGGCGAGGTCACGGTCGTCGACACCGAGCCGGGCGAGGACACGCTGCGTGCTCTGCACAAGGCCATCGACGGCGTACGCCAGGACCTGGAGGGCATGCGGTTCAACACCGCCATCGCCAAGGTCACCGAGCTGAACAACCACCTGACCAAGGTGGGCGGCCCGGTCGCGCGTCCGGTCGCCGAGGCCCTGGTGCTGATGATCGCGCCGCTGGCCCCGCACATCGCCGAGGAACTGTGGCGCAAGCTGGGCCACACCGCATCGGTCGTCCACCAGGACTTCCCCGTCGCCGACCCCGCGTACGTCGTCGACGAGGCCGTGACCTGCGTCGTGCAGATCAAGGGCAAGGTCAAGGCGCGCCTGGAGGTCTCCCCGTCGATCTCCGACGAGGAGCTGGAGAAGGTGGCGCTGGCCGACGAGAAGGTCGTCGCGGCGCTGGGCGGCGCGGGAATCCGCAAGGTGATCGTCCGCGCGCCGAAGCTGGTGAACATCGTTACGGCGTAGTCGCTACGGGTCGGCGGCATCGGGCATCAGGTCTCGCCTGGTCCCTGGTCCCCGGTGTCTGGTGCCTGTGCCGGTCCGGGTCCGCGTGCCGGTCCTGGTCTGGCCCGGCCGGCTCGGGGTAGTCCCCTACAGGCAGGTTCGGGGTTCTTCTGGAACTCCGAACCTGCCCGCAGCGTTTACCGTTGAGAGTGCGGCGACAGCTGCTGCGACCGGTCCGAGGAGGAGTGTGATGGGTACCGTGATCACAGTGATCGCCCTGCTCTTCCTGCTGTTCGTGGTGTTCGGCGCGTACGCGACGGTGAAGGTGATCGGCGCCGCCAAGCGCGGCGTGGACCGCACGATCTCGCAGGCCCGCCGCACGGTCGAGGACACCACCCTGCGCGCGAAGACCTTCGCCCAGCCCGGTCCCCAGGGCGAGCTCGCCCAGCTCCGGCTGAGGCTGCGCACATCGATGCGGGCCACCCAGGAGGCGCTGCACGCGAGCGTGGCGGAGGACGAGTCCCTCAAAGAGTCTCTGAGCCTCTTCGAGCGCCTCAGCGCGCACGGGCACGAGCTGGACGCCGAACTGAAGCGCCTGGAGACCGAGCCCGACCGGGGAACGCTCGCCACACGGCTGCCCGGCCTGCGTGAGCGCACCGAGCGGATCACGCAGTCGGCGGACTCGCTGCGCTGGGCCGCGCGCGACCGGGCCAACCGCTTCGCGGACGACGACCTGGACACGCTGAGCGCCCAGATCGACGTGGAGGCCGGCGCGCTGCGCCACTGGACCAAGGAGCCGGGGACCGGCTCGTCCTGGCCCGACGCTCCCGCCGCGGACGCGAGCACCTCCGGCGGACAGACCTGGCCCCAGACCCCGGAGTCCAGTTCGGCGGATCAGCCGAGGCCGTCCGCCATCACACCGCCCGGCCAACGGCCCACCTACCCCTGGCAGAAGAAGCCCCGCCCTGAGAGCACGACGTGATCAGGCCGTCCCGGCCGCAGGTGGAAGGGGCCGGGCTGCCACCCACCGGCCCCGCCAGGTAACCTCCAGCTCATGTCCCGCCATGTCGCGATCGTCACCGATTCAACGGCCTACCTGCCGCCGCGGACGATGGAGCGCCACGGCATCACAGCGGTCCCTCTGACCGTGGTCCTCGGTGACCAGGCGCTCGAAGAGGGCACCGAGATCTCGGCCCGCTCCCTGGCGCTGGCGCTGCAGAAGCGCCGCCCCGTCACGACGTCCCGGCCCAGCCCCGAGCTGTTCGCCGCGACCTACCGCAGGGTCGCCGAGTCCGGCGCCACCGGCATCGTCTCTCTGCACCTGTCCTCCGAGTTCTCGGGCACCTACGACGCGGCGGTGCTCGCGGCGCGCGAAGCCCCTGTACCGGTGCGCGTGGTCGACACCGGGATGGTCGCTATGGCCCTCGGGTTCTGCGCACTCGCCGCCGCCGAGTCCGCCGAGGCGGGGGGCACCATCGACGACGCGGTCACGGCCGCGGAGAAGAGGGCCGCGGGCACCTTCGCGTACTTCTACGTCGACACCCTCGACTACCTCCGCCGTGGCGGCAGGATCGGGGCCGCGCAGGCTCTGCTGGGCTCCGCGCTCGCGGTGAAGCCGCTGCTGCAGCTGGACGACGGCCGCATCGAACTCCTCGAAAAAGTCCGGACGGCGTCCAAGGCGATCGCCCGCCTGGAGGAGATCGTGGCCGACCGTGCGGGCAGCGCGCAGGTCGACATCGCCGTTCACCATCTGGCGGCCCCCGAGCGTGCGTCGGCTCTCGCGGACCGTTTGCGGGCGCGGGTGCCGGGGCTTGCCGAACTGCACGTGAGCGAGGTGGGTGCGGTGATCGGAGCCCACACGGGGCCCGGATTGCTCGGGGTGGTCGTGTCGCCTCGGTGAGGCCGGCTTCTGTGCCACTCGCACGCGTCGCCCGTGCGGGTGGCTGAGTTATCCACAACTGAGCCGGTTTCCACCGGAATTGAGCAAGATCATCGCGAGAGTGGCGAGATGCCGGATTCTCGTCGCATGGCATTTCGATCAAGCTCACGCACTGCCACACCGACCAGCGGACCGGGCCGCGGCCCCGTCTCCGACAGCCGCAGCCGCCATCGCCGCCGCCACCCGCGAAGCCGGGCCCGTCGGCACGAGGCATCGGCCGGGGCCCTCCGCCTGCGCGCCGAGGCGCTCTTCACGGAACGTGCCCAGGGGCGCAGGGAGTTGGGGAACGCGCCGCCGGTGGCGGACCATGATGTAGGGGACAGCCCCCGGGCGAACACGGCACTGGGTACCGGGGTCATGGCCGATGTCCGGGCACCTGGGAACCGCCCGGGAGGTGCCCGCGGCCGCGGCACCGGGCCGGATGCGGGCAGCACTCCACGGGCCGATCCCTCGCGGGCCGACAGAGCGGCGCCTGTGAGTGCGCCGGCCTTGGACCCGGGCGCATGGCGGGATCGGGCCGGGCTCGCCGTGCGGGAGCGGCTGCCGTTGTGGCTGCAGTCGAGGTGCGGCCTTGAGCGCAAGAGTGTGGCCGCACTGACCGTGCTGCTCGTCGTGGCCGCCGTCTTCGCCGTGCAGCACTTCTGGGCCGGCAGGACACAGCCGGTAGCAGCCCCCGAGGTGGTGCGCGCGGCGGCACCGTACGGCGGGAAGAGCGGACCGGGGGAGCGGCCGGGCGCGGAATCCGATCCCTCCGCAGGAGCTCCGAGCCCCGTCGGCGCCGCCGGGAGCTCGATCGTCGTCGACATCGGCGGGAAGGTGCGCGACCCCGGACTCCAGCGGTTGCCGGCCGGCTCCCGCGTCGAGGATGCCCTGCGAGCAGCCGGTGGGGTACGGCCCGGCACGGACACCGACGGCCTCAACCGCGCGCGTCTCCTCGTGGACGGCGAACAGATCGTGGTCGGCGCATCCGCGCCCCCGAGGGGAGTCGGCTCGGGTGGTCCGGGGCCGGTCGGCTCCGGGGGATCCGCAGCAGGCGCGGCACCCACCGCTCCGATCGGCCTCAACACGGCCACCGTCGACCAGCTCGACAGCCTGCCCGGCGTCGGTCCCGTCCTGGCCCGGCACATCATCGACTACCGCACGACGCATGGCGGTTTCCGCTCGGTCGACGAGCTCCGCGAAGTGACCGGAATCGGCGACCGCCGCTTCGCCGATCTCCGGACCCTGGTGCGGCCATGAGCGGTTCCGGGAGGAGTGCTGAGCGGGCCGGGCGGAGGGCGAGCAGTCGGCATGGCGGGTCGGCGGCGAGCGAGTGGTCCGGCCGGCCGGTGACCGGAAATGGGCCGGACGGCTCCGCGGGGAGAGATCGTCCGGGTGGGCGGTTAGCGATGCGCGGGTTGCGCGGGTTGCGCGGGTTCGAACGGGGGCGAGGGCTGCGCGGGCTGGAGGGGGCACGAGGGCCGCGCGGGCCAGAGGGGTTGCGCGGGCTGGAGGAGTTGCGCGGGCTGCGCAGGCCGGAGGGGGCACGCGGGCTGCGCGGGTTGGAGGGGTTGCGCGGGCTGCGCGGGCCGGAAGAGGCGAGGGAAGTGGGTCAGCCGGAAGGCCGTGTGATGGGTCCGTCAGGTGGCCCCGGTGCCGGCAGTCGGGGGTCCGTGCACGTTGCCTCGGGGAGGCGGCTGGGGGCCTCGCACCCCAGGACGGAGGGGCCGACCGATCTCCGGCTCGTGGCGCCTGCCGCGGCGGTCTGGCTCACGGCGGCCGTGACGGTAGGGGTGGCGCCGGGTTGGGTCACGGGTGTCGTGGTGGTGTCCCTGGTCGCGGGCGGCGTGCTGCTGGCGGCGGGGCGGAGAGGCGTGCGTTCGGGGCGGGGACGCGTGGCCGGGCGGCCGGGTTCGTGGCCGTGGGTGTCCGTCGCCGCCGTGCTGCTCTGCGTCGGTGCGGCCGCGGCCTCCGCGGGGTTGCACGGAGCGGACCTGCGGCGCGGGCCTGTTCCCGCGCTCGCGAAGCAGTTCGCCGACGTGACCGCCGAGGTGGAGATCACCTCCGATCCACGGCTCACCCGGCCCCGGATCAACGGGGACCACGTCGCTCCGACGGCTCTGCTGTTCGACGCGGACGTCACGCGGGTAACACGGACGGACGGCACCGCGGTCGCCACACGGACCCCGGTCCTGGTGATCGTCGACGCGCGCTCGCGACGGAATGCGCCCCGGGAGGCCGGTGGGCGCACGCCCTGGCTGTCGCTGCTGCCGTCCACCCGGCTGCGTGTGACCGCGCGGGTCGTGCCCGCGTTGTCGGACGGGGACGACATCGCGGCGGTGCTGCGGGTACGGGGGAACGCGCCGCCGGAGGTGGTGGGGGAGCCGTCCGGTCCGCAGCGGTTCGCCGGCCGACTGCGGGAAGGGCTGCGAGAGGCGACCGACAGCCTGGAACCGGACGCGCGGGCGCTGCTGCCGGGGCTGGTCGTGGGGGACACCTCACGCGTCACGCCGGAGCTGGACGACGCCTTCAAGGCCACCGATCTCACCCACCTCCTCGCAGTCAGCGGAGGCAACCTGGTCATCATCCTCGCGCTGTTCATCGGGCCACCGGGCCTCGCCCAGCGCGTCGAGCGCCGGGGTCTCGCACCCCGGCTCGGGGTCCCGCTCCGGGCGACCGCCTTGCTCGGCGGAGGGCTCACCCTCGCCTTCGTGATCGTGTGCCGACCGGATCCGAGCGTCCTGCGGGCAGCGGCCTGCGGATCGATCGCGCTGCTCGCCATCGCGACCGGGCGCCGCAGATCGCTGATTCCGGCGCTGGCCACCGCGGTTCTGCTCCTAGTGCTGTACGACCCCTGGCTGGCCCGCAGTTACGGATTCCTGCTCTCCGTCCTCGCGACCGGAGCCCTGCTCACGCTCGCCCCGCGCTGGAGCGCGGCGCTTCAGCGGCGTCGTGTGCCTCCGCGTCTGGCCGAGGCGCTCGCCGCGGCCGCCGCGGCACAGGCGCTGTGCGCACCGGTGGTCGCCGTGCTGTCGGCCCGCGTGAGCCTGGTCGCGGTGCCGTGCAATCTGCTCGCGGAGTTCGCGGTCGCGCCGGCCACGGTGCTGGGTTTCGCGACGCTCGCGACGGCTCCCGTGGCCATGCCCGCAGCCAAAGCCCTGGCGTGGTGCGCGAGTTGGCCGGCTCGGTGGATCGCGGACATCGCGCGCACGGGGGCGGCTCTGCCCGGTGGGGGAGTGGACTGGCCGGGCAGTTGGACGGGCGCGTTTCTGCTGGCCCTCGTCACGGTGGTCGTCGTGGGCGTCGGTCGACGGCTGCTGAGACATCCGTTGTTGAGCGGTGCCTGCGCTGCGCTGTTCCTGCTGGTCGTGGTCCAGCCACCGCCGCTCACCAGGGTGATCACGGGGTGGCCGCCACCCGGCTGGCGGTTCGCGATGTGCGATGTGGGGCAGGGCGACGCCACGGTGCTCGCGGTGGGCGACGGGAGTGCGGTGGTGGTGGACGCGGGGCCCGACCCGGTGTTGGTCGACCGCTGCCTGAGCGCGCTCGGCGTCACCAGAATCCCGCTCGTCGTTCTGACGCACTTCCACGCCGACCATGTCGCGGGGTTGCCGGGCGTGCTGGACGGGCGTTCGGTGGGCGGGATCGAGACGACCGGCTTCGAAGAGCCTTCGGACCAGGCCGAGTTCGTACGAAGGGAGGCGGCCGCACGGCACATTCCCATGACGCGGGCCGTGGCCGGGGAGCGCCGGCGCACGGGAAGCCTCGACTGGCGGGTGCTGTGGCCACCCCCGGAGCCGGCCCCGACGCCGGACGGTCCGAACGACGCCAGCGTCACCCTGCTCGTACGGTCCGCGGGGCTGCGGCTGCTGTTGCTCGGCGATCTGGAGCCGCCCGCGCAGCAGGCCTTGTCGAGATCGCCGGCGGCCGCGGAACTGGGAGGCGTGGACGTGCTCAAGGTCGCCCATCACGGGTCGGCCTATCAGGATCCGGAGCTCATACGCAGGGTGGCTCCGCGGGTCGCGCTCATCTCCGTGGGCAGCGACAACCCCTATGGACATCCGGCCCCGAGTACGGTCGCGGCCCTGCGGGCCGGGGGCGCGGTGGTCCTGCGTACCGACGAGGACGGGGCGCTCGCCGTCACCGGTGAGGGCGAAGGGCTGAGAGTGGCGGGACACTGAACACATGAATTCCGCACAGGCCGACGCCTACCTTCGCCGCATCGGGGCCCAGCACCCGGCGTGGCCCACGTCCGATGTGCTCCGCGAGCTTCAACTGCGCCATCTGCAGACAGTGCCGTTCGAGAACCTGTCGATCCACCTCGGCGAGGAGATCGTGCTGGAGGAGAAGAGGCTGCTGGACAAGGTGGTCGGCGCTCGGAGAGGAGGCTTCTGCTACGAACTGAACGGCGCGTTCGGGGCGTTGCTGGGGTCGCTCGGCTTCGACGTGACGTATCTCGCGGCGCGGGTGTACGGGGACGAGGGGAAACTCGGGATTCCTTACGACCATCTCGCGCTGCGGGTGCGGACGGTGGACGGGGGCGACTGGCTGACCGACGTCGGGTTCGGGGCGCACAGCCACTACCCGTTGGCCTTCGGGGACCGGGCGGAGCAGCGGGACCCCGCAGGGATGTTCCGGGTCGTGGAGTCGGGTCCGGACGCGGCGGGGGTGCGGGGTGCCGGCGGATCGCGGGAACGAGAGGACCTTGACGTCCACCTGGGCGACAAGCGCCAGTACCGCCTGGAGGTACGGCCGCGCGTGCTCGGGGACTTCGTCGCCGGAGCCTGGTGGCACGGCACCTCGCCGCTGTCGCACTTCACTCAGTCATTGGTCTGTTCGCGGGTCACGGAGGACGGAGGGCGGATCACACTCAGCGGCCGCCGGTTCACGGTGACGACGGCCGACGGCGCCAAGGAGGTGTCGGAACTGGCCACCGACGAGGAGGTGCTGGCCGCCTATCGAGAGCGCTTCGGAATCGAACTGGACCGGGTGCCGGAGGTCAGGGGCGCTCGGTAGCTCCGGCCCGACGAGCCGTACGGGTCGTCGCACAGGTCGCACAGGTCACACAGGTCACAAAGACCCACCCCGGCGTCGGCCGCGTCGGGCGTATCGGAAAATGTTCACGTGAGCGATGTGAGACATGTGCTGGTGCTGCCCGACCGTGATGCCGCGGAAGAGGCGGCGGAGGCTGTCGGCGACCGGTTCGGGCTCTTCGAGGAGCCGCAGCTGGTCCGGGACGCACTGGCGGGCGAGGACGATGCCGAGGACGCGCAGTGGCTGGTGGTTCTGACGGACCCCGAGGCGCGGCTGGACCCGAAGGAGCTGGACGAGTTCGCGGCGGAGTGGGACGGCTGGCACGAGGAGCCGTAGCCCCAAGCTGGGGGAGGGGGAGGGCGAGGGCGAGGGGCGAGGGGCGAGGGGCGAGGGGGTAAGGGGGTAAGGGCAAGGGAGCCTCACGGGGGATGCGGCTCGCGGCACGGGTTGTCAGTGGCGCGTGGGATGCTTTCGGTGATGGCCAAGAAGACCGCACAAGACGACCCTCTCGCCCCTGTCACGCTGGCAGTGGGCCAGGAGGATCTCCTGCTCGACCGTGCCGTGCAGGAGGTGGTGGCCGCCGCCAGGGCCGCCGACGCCGACACGGATGTACGGGACCTCACCCCGGACCAGTTGCAGCCCGGCACGCTCGCCGAGCTGACGAGTCCCTCGCTCTTCTCCGAGCGCAAGGTCGTGGTCGTACGCAACGCGCAGGATCTGTCGGCCGACACGATCAAGGACGTGAAGGCGTATCTGGGGGCGCCCGCCGAGGAGATCACCCTGGTGCTCCTGCACGCGGGTGGGGCCAAGGGCAAGGGGCTGCTCGACGCCGCGCGCAAGGTGGGGGCGCGGGAGGTGGCCTGTCCCAAGATGACCAAGCCGGCGGATCGGCTGGCGTTCGTGCGCAGCGAGTTCCGGGCGCTGGGCCGGTCGGCCACGCCGGAAGCCTGCCAGGCGCTGGTGGACTCCATCGGGAGCGATCTGCGCGAGCTGGCGTCCGCCGTGTCGCAGCTGACCGCTGATGTCGAGGGGACGATCGACGAGGCCGTCGTCGGGCGGTACTACACCGGGCGGGCCGAGGCGTCCAGCTTCACCGTGGCCGATCGGGCGGTGGAGGGGCGGGCCGCGGAGGCGCTGGAGGCGTTGCGATGGTCGCTGTCGACCGGCGTGGCTCCCGTCCTGATCACCAGTGCGCTCGCGCAAGGGGTGCGGGCGATCGGGAAGCTGTCCTCCGCCCGGGGCGGCAGGCCCGCCGACCTCGCCCGTGAGCTGGGGATGCCGCCGTGGAAGATCGATCGGGTGCGGCAGCAGATGCGGGGATGGACGCCGGACGGGGTCGCCATGGCCCTCACGGCCGTCGCGGAGGCGGATGCCGGGGTCAAGGGCGGCGGGGACGACCCCGAGTACGCCTTGGAGAAGGCGGTCGTCGCCATCGCGCGGGCAGCCCGCTCCCGCCGGGGCTAGGGTCTGTCCGGCGATCATGCGGGAGACGCGGGGCCAACTCGAGCCCGCTGGGCCTCCCGAGCCCGCTGGGAGACCCGACCTGCTGGGCCCACCCGGGCCCGCCGGAGCGCACCCGGGCCACCCGGGCCACCCGAGCCCGCAGGGTCGCCCGCCGCCCCAGCCCGTCCGACCGGGGATGCTCACCTGATCGGTCGCGGGACTCGCGCGCCTGGGGCACCGCGTCGCGTCGCCGACCGTATCGAGCCGCAGCCACCGCAGACACCGCCTTCGTACGTGCACCGCGCCATCGGATGACACCGACGCCAACACCCTCACCACATACCGAAGGCCCCGCTCGTTCTCCCGGGGAAGGGAGGAGGCGGGGCCTTCGGTACAAGAGGGTGGATTCACGCCCGCGTGGCGAACGCAGATCGTGCGTGAATCCGGGGGTGTCGGTCGGGAGCGGGAGAGAGGGCCTGCTCGGGTCCGCCCGACGGTCAAGTCAGGGGTTGAGCTCCGGAGAGCTCAGCCGACTCAGCCCTTGAGGGCGGCGACCTTCGAAGCAAGCGCCGACTTCTTGTTGGCGGCCTGGTTCTTGTGGATGACGCCCTTCGAGACGGCCTTGTCGAGGGCGCGCGACGCGGCGCGCGTGTACTCGGTGGCCTTCTCGACGTCACCCGCGGCAGACGCCTCGCGGGCCTTGCGGATCGCGGTCTTCAGGGAAGACTTGACGGCCTTGTTGCGCAGCCGGGCCTTCTCGTTGGTCTTGATCCGCTTGATCTGGGACTTGATGTTCGCCACGAATGAGCCTTTACAGGTTCAGGCGCGCGAGACAGCACGTCTCACTCGCCGTTTGATTTTCTTGGGTGCGTCTCCTGCTGAGAGGGCACGAGACACAGCTACCCAGGCTACCAGCCCCGGTGCGACCGGCCCAAACCGGCCGCACGCCTGCTGATCGCACGCCCCAAACCGGTCGCCCGCCTGCCGTTCGCACGCCCCAAACCGGTCGCCCGCCTGCCGTTCGCACGGTCCGAACCCGTCGCCCGCCTGCTGTCGGTACCGACGGGACCGGTCGCCGATCCCTGTTCCCGGGGCCCCGAACCGGTTGCGCCTGCCCCGCTCACGCGGCCCAAACCGGTCGCAGGTCCCCGCGCGTGGGACCATGGAACCTACGTATCGATCCGACCCGAGGCGACAGGCGCCTCAAGAGACAGGACCCTGCGTGCCCGCGACCCCTAACAATGTGCCCGAGCCGAGCCGTACCGACCCGGCTCTGATCCGCAATTTCTGCATCATCGCGCACATCGACCACGGCAAGTCCACGCTCGCCGACCGCATGCTCCAGCTGACGGGGGTGGTCGACGCGCGGCAGATGCGTGCTCAGTACCTCGACCGTATGGACATCGAGCGCGAGCGCGGCATCACGATCAAGTCCCAGGCGGTCCGGCTGCCCTGGGCGTCGACCGAGGACCCGGGGAAGACCCACATCCTCAACATGATCGACACCCCCGGGCACGTCGACTTCACGTACGAGGTGTCCCGGTCGCTCGCGGCCTGTGAGGGCACGGTCCTGCTCGTCGACGCGGCCCAGGGCATCGAGGCGCAGACTCTCGCCAACCTCTACCTGGCGATGGAGAACGACCTCAAGATCATCCCCGTACTGAACAAGATCGACCTGCCGGCCGCCCAGCCGGAGAAGTTCTCCGAGGAGCTCGCCAACCTCATCGGCTGCGACCCCGAGGACGTTCTCAAGGTCTCCGCCAAGACGGGCCTGGGCGTCGAGGCGCTGCTCGACAAGGTCGTCGCCGAGATCCCCGCCCCGGTCGGCGTCCAGGACGCCCCCGCCCGCGCGATGATCTTCGACTCGGTCTACGACTCCTACCGCGGTGTCGTGACGTACGTACGTGTCATCGACGGGCAGCTCAACAAGCGTGAGCGCATCCGGATGATGTCCACCAACGCCACGCACGAACTGCTGGAGATCGGCGTCTCGGCCCCCGAGATGAAGGCGGCCGACGGTCTCGGTGTCGGTGAGGTGGGTTACATCATCACCGGCGTGAAGGACGTCCGCCAGTCCAAGGTCGGTGACACGATCACCACCCTGCACAAGGGCGCGACCGAGGCGCTCGGCGGGTACAAGGACCCCAAGCCCATGGTCTTCTCGGGCCTGTATCCGCTGGACGGGTCCGACTACCCCGAGCTGCGCGACGCCCTGGACAAACTGCAGCTCAACGACGCCGCGCTGGTGTACGAGCCGGAGACCTCGGCGGCGCTGGGCTTCGGCTTCCGCGTCGGTTTCCTCGGGCTGCTGCACCTCGACGTGATCCGTGAGCGGCTGGAGCGCGAGTTCGGGCTCGACCTGATCGCGACCGCGCCGAACGTGGTCTACCGCGTCGAGATGGAGGACCGCAGCGAGCACATCGTCACCAACCCGAGCGAGTTCCCCGAGGGCAAGATCGACAAGGTGTACGAGCCCGTCGTGCGGGCGACCATCCTCGCGCCCTCCGAGTTCATCGGCTCGATCATGGAGCTGTGCCAGACCCGTCGCGGCACCCTGCTCGGCATGGACTACCTGTCCGAGGACCGGGTCGAGATCCGCTACACGCTGCCGCTCGCGGAGATCGTCTTCGACTTCTTCGACCAGCTGAAGTCCAAGACCCGCGGCTACGCCTCACTGGACTACGAGCCCACCGGCGAGGCGTCCTCCAGCCTGGTCAAGGTCGACATCCTGCTCCACGGCGACAAGGTCGACGCCTTCTCGGCGGTCACGCACAAGGACCAGGCGTACGCGTACGGGGTCCGGCTGGTCGCCAAGCTGCGCGAGCTGATCCCGCGGCAGGCCTTCGAGGTGCCCATCCAGGCGGCCATCGGCTCCCGGGTCATCGCCCGCGAGACCATCCGTGCCATCCGCAAGGACGTCCTCGCCAAGTGCTACGGCGGTGACATCTCCCGTAAGCGGAAGCTGCTGGAGAAGCAGAAGGAAGGCAAGAAGCGCATGAAGATGGTGGGCTCTGTGGAGGTTCCGCAAGAGGCCTTCATCGCCGTGCTGTCCAGCGACGACAGCGGCCCCGCGGCCAAGGGCAAGAAGTAGTCAGGCCGAATGCCGCAATTCAGGGCCCGTCGCGCTTCGGCGCGGCGGGCCCTGTGCTTGTCTCAGGGGTGTGTCCTGGAGGAAGAGACGTGCCGTCGCCTCTTACGCACCGGCCGGACGCGCTCTAGTCTGATCTCTGCTCGGTAGTTACTCGCGAGTTAAACAACAGCCGCAATTGAGCCAGCCGCACTGCCGCGGGCCCCGGAGGATGTCGTGAGCGACACACAGACCCTGATCGAGAACCGTCCGCCGTCCGTCGCGGCCCTCTTCCTGGAGCGCGTGGCGGCCACACCCGACGCCGAGGCATACCGCTACCCGGTACCGGCCTCGGGCGGCCCGGACGAGTGGAAGTCGCTGACCTGGGCGCAGGCCGCTGAGCGGGTCTACGCCATCGCGGCCGGCCTGATCGAACTCGGCGTAGAGCCGGAGCAGCGCGTCGCGCTCGCCTCCTCGACCCGGGTCGAGTGGATCCTGGCCGACCTGGGCATCCTGTGCGCGGGCGCGGCCACCACGACCGTGTACCCGCAGACCAACGCCGAGGAGTCGGCGTTCATCCTCTCCGACTCCGCGAGCAGGATCCTCATCGCGGAGGACGCGGCCCAGCTCGCCAAGGCCCGGGAGAAGCGCGCGGAGCTTCCCGAGCTCACGCGTGTCGTGGTCATCGACCCGGAGGGCGTGGAGACCGACGACTGGGTCCTCACGCTCACCGAGCTGGAGGCGCGCGGTGCCGCGTACCTGGAGAAGCACCCCGAGTTGATCAAGGAGCGCGTCGGCGCGATCACCGCCGACCAGCTCGCGACCCTCATCTACACCTCCGGCACCACGGGCCGTCCCAAGGGTGTCCGTCTGCCCCAGGACAACTGGTCGTACATGGCGAAGGCGATCGCCGCGACCGGGCTGGTCAGCCAGGACGACGTCCAGTACCTGTGGCTGCCGCTCGCGCACGTCTTCGGCAAGGTCCTCACCTCCGGCCAGATCGAGGTCGGGCACGTCACCGCCGTCGACGGCCGCGTGGACAAGATCATCGAGAACCTGCCGGTGGTGCAGCCGACGTACATGGCGGCCGTCCCGCGCATCTTCGAGAAGGTCTACAACGGGGTCGCGGCCAAGGCGCGTGCCGGGGGCGGGGCCAAGTACAAGATCTTCCAGTGGGCCGCGGAGGTCTCCCGCGAGTACGCGAAGGCCAGCCAGGACAACTTCCGCCGTACCGGCTCGGCCTCCGTGCCCTTCGCGCTCGGCGCCAAGCACAAGGTCGCCGACGCGCTCGTCTTCGCCAAGATCCGCGAGGCCTTCGGCGGCAACCTGCGCGCCTGTGTCTCCGGCTCCGCCGCGCTCGCACCCGAGATCGGCTACTTCTTCGCCGGCGCCGGCATCCACATCCTGGAGGGCTACGGACTCACCGAGTCCTCCGCCGCCTCCTTCGTGAACCCGGGAGAGGCCTACCGCACCGGCACGGTCGGCAAGCCGCTGCCCGGCACCGAGGTGCGCATCGCGGACGACGGCGAGATCCTGCTGCGCGGCCCCGGCATCATGGAGGGCTACCACGGGCTGCCCGAGAAGACCGCCGAGGTCCTGGAGGCCGACGGCTGGTTCCACACCGGGGACATCGGCGAGCTGTCAGCCGACGGCTATCTGAAGATCACCGACCGCAAGAAGGACCTGATCAAGACCTCGGGCGGCAAGTACATCTCGCCCGCCGAGGCCGAGGGCCAGTTCAAGGCCGTCTGCCCGTACGTCTCCAACATCCTCGTGCACGGCGCCGACCGGAACTTCTGCACCGCGCTCATCGCCCTCGACGAGCCGTCGATCCTGGAGTGGGCGAAGGACAACGGCCTGGAGGGCAAGTCGTACGCCGAGGTCGTCGCGGCACCCGCGACGGTCGCCCTCGTCGAGGGCTACGTGAAGGAGCTCAACGCGGGCCTGCAGCGCTGGCAGACCATCAAGAAGTTCCGCCTCCTGCCCCGCGACCTGGACGTCGAGCACGGCGAGATCACCCCGAGCCTCAAGCTGAAGCGCCCGGTCGTCGAGCGGGAGTACAAGCACCTGATCGACGAGATGTACGCGGGCTCCCGCGAGGCGTAGTTCACGGTTCCCGGTTCCGCGTTCCCGGTTCCGCGTTCCCGGTTCCGCGTTCCCGGTCCTCGGCCCTCGGTCCTCGTACAGGGGCGGTGTCGTGCAGGGCTTCTCCGCGATCGCGCGGGGGAGTCCTGCACGGCCCGCCCCTGCCGCGGTTCCTGCGCGCCCGTCCCTGACCCAGCTCCTACACCCCCCGCCCACGCCGCATCTCCCTCAGCAGTTCTTCCATCCTCCGTATCTGGTCGCGGAGGCCGGACGCGTCCTCATGGGTGCCGGCCGCCAGGTGGGTCTCGATCTTCCTGAGACGGTCGGCGAGGTCGTCGAAGTGTCGCTGTTCGCGGGCGAGCAGGCGCTCCAGCTGCTGGTTCTTGCGGTGCAGGTCGAGGAAGACGGTGACCTTGGCGCGCAGGACCCACGGGTCGAACGGTTTCGTCAGATAGTCGGCGGCTCCGGTCGCGTACCCGCGGAAGGCATAGCCCGCGTCGGCGTCCGTGCCTGTCAGGAAGATGATGGGCACGTCCTTGGTCTGGTCGAGCCTCTTGATGTTCGCGGCCGTCTCGAATCCGTCCATGCCCGGCATCCGGATGTCGAGCAGGACGACCGCGAACCGCTGCCGCAGCAGCGCCTTCATCGCCTCCTCGCCCGAACGCGCGCGCACCAGCGGCTCGTTGAGAGACCCCAGGACGGCCTCCAGCGCGATCAGGTTGTCCTCCATGTCGTCGACCAGGAGGATGCTCGCGCGCTCGTCGGTCGTTGCCTCAGCGCTCATGATGACGGTGCCTCACTCGCTCTGCGCTGTCTCGGTGCCTCGCCTCCGCGGCGCCTCTGCCGTCGCCGTGGGGGCGTCCGCGCTCGCCGCCTCGGCATCGGCGCGTCCCTCCGGCTCCGCGGCGGCCGTCGCGACCTCGCCGGCCTCGTCCCCCCGGCCGCCCTGGCCACCCACGCCGCCCGTGCCGTCCGCGCCCTCGGGGTCGAGGAGGGCGCAGACGACGGTGAGGAGCTGGTCGACGTCCACCGGTTTCGGTACGTAGTCGTTGGCGCCCCGGGCGATGGATTTCTCGCGGTCGCCCGGCATCGCCTTCGCGGTGAGCGCGACGATGGGCAGCCCCGCCCAGCGAGGGGTTCGGCGGATCGCGGAGATCGTCTCGTAGCCGTCCATCTCCGGCATCATGATGTCCATGAGGACGAGCTCCACGTCGGGATTGCGCTCCAGCGTCTCGACGCCCTCGCGGCCGTTCTCGGCGTACAGGACGGGCATGCCCACCCGGCCGAGCACATGGGTGAGCGCGAAGACGTTGCGGATGTCGTCGTCCACGATCAACACCCGCCGCCCCGGCAGGACATGACCGGCCCGGCCGGACTTCCAGGCCTCCAGTTTGGTGGGCGCGGGCCAGGTGTCGTCGGTGTCGTGGACGCTGTAGGGCTCGCTGGACAACTGCTCGGGGATGGGCACGAGATGGTCCTCGTGCGTCGGCCCGGTCGCCGCGTGCCCGGGGCTCACCGCGGGCACGTACAGCGTGAAGGTGGAGCCCTTGCCGGGCTTGCTCTCGGCGATGATGCGGCCGCCGAGCAGCCCGGCGATCTCCCGGCTGATGGACAGGCCGAGGCCCGTGCCGCCGTACTTGCGGTTCGTGGTGCCGTCGGCCTGCTGGAACGCCTCGAAGATCACCGGGAGTTTCTCCGCGGCGATGCCGATACCGGTGTCGGAGACGGCGAAGGCGATCACATGGTCGCTGTTCTCGCGGGTGAAGGTGTGGTCCGGGTCCTTGACGCGGCTGACGCTCAGTTCGACGCGGCCGCTCGCGGTGAACTTGATCGCGTTGGAGAGCAGGTTGCGCAGGATCTGCTGGAGCCGCTGTTCGTCGGAGTACATCTCACGCGGCACGTCCTCGCCGACGGTCACCTCGAACGCGAGCCCCCGGTCGAGGGTGAGCGGGCGGAAGGTGGCGTGGACGTAGTCGAGCAGCTTGATGAGCGGCAGCTTCTTGGGGCGTACGTCCATCCGGCCTGCCTCGATCTTCGACAGGTCGAGGATGTCGTTGATGAGCTGGAGGAGGTCCGATCCCGATCGGTGGATCGTCGTCGCGAACTGCACTTCCTGGTCGGAGAGACGGCCGTCGGGGTTGTCGGAGAGCAGCCGGGCGAGGATCAGCAGGGAGTTGAGCGGGGTGCGCAACTCGTGGGACATGTTGGCCAGGAACTCCGACTTGTACTGCGAGCTGGTGGCGAGGAGGGCCGCCTTCTCCTCCAGTTCGGCGTTGGAGCGCTGCAATTCCGCCTGCTGCGACTGGAGTTCGTCCGACCGGTCCTGGAGCTGGATGGCGAGGCGCTGGGACTCGCCGAGCAGGGACTCCGTGCGGGAGTTGGCGATGATGGTGTTGATGGCGACGCCGATGGTGTTCACGAACTGGTCGAAGAAGGCCAGGTGGACGTCGGAGAAGCGGGAGAAGGAGGCGAGTTCGATGACGCCGAGCAGCTTGTCCTCGAACAGGATCGGGATGATGACGACACTGGCGGGAGCCGCCTCGCCGAGCCCGCTGTTGATCTTTATGTAGTCCGGCGGCGCCTCCTCGACGAGGATCCGTTTCTTCTCGCGCGCCGCCTGCCGGACCAGGCCGTGCACCGGCATGCCGCCCGTGTCGACGGTCGCACCCTGTGCCGAGCCGTAGCCGGCGATGAAGGCAAGTCCCTTGCTGGGCACGGCCGTACGCAGAGACGTTCCGTCCTCCTCCGGGTCGGCCAGGAAGAAGGCGCCGTACTGCGCGTTCACCAGTGGGGTCAGCTCGCGCAGGATCAGGTCGGCGACCTCCATCAGATCGCGGTGGCCCTGCATCAGCGCGGCGAGGCGGGCGAGGTTCGACTCCAGCCAGTCCTTCGCGCGGGTGGTCTCGCGGAGGTTGGCCACCATCAGGTTGATGTTGTCCTTCAGCTCGGCGACCTCGCCCTGTGTCTCCACGGTGATGGAGCGGGACATGTCTCCCTGGGCCACCGCGGACGCCACCTCGGCGATCGCGCGGACCTGGGTGGTGAGGTTGGAGGCGAGCTCGTTCACGTTCGTCGTCAGCCGCTTCCAGGTGCCGTACACACCCTCGACCCGTGCCTGGCCGCCGAGTTGGCCCTCCGAGCCCACCTCGCGGGCCACCCGGGTGACCTCGGAGGAGAAGGACGAGAGGGTGTCGACCATCGTGTTGATGGTCGTCTTCAGTTCGAGGATCTCGCCCCGGGCGTCCACGTCGATCTTCTTGGAGAGGTCGCCCTGGGCCACCGCCGTGGCGACCTGGGCGATGTTGCGCACCTGCGAGGTCAGGTTGTCCGCCATGTAGTTCACGTTGTCGGTCAGGTCGCGCCAGACGCCCAGGACGCCGAGGACCTGGGCGCGCCCGCCGAGCCGGCCGTCGGTGCCGACCTCGCGGGCCACCCGGGTGACCTCGTCGGCGAAGGCGCGCAGCTGCTCCACCATCGTGTTGACGGTGTCCTTCAGCTCCAGGATCTCGCCGCGGGCGTCGACGGTGATCTTCTTCGACAGGTCGCCGTTGGCGACGGCCGTGGTGACCTGGGCGATGTTGCGGACCTGCGAGGTCAGGTTCAGGGCCATGAAGTTGACGTTGTCGGTGAGGTCCTTCCAGACGCCGGAGACCCCGCGGACCTGGGCCTGGCCGCCGAGGTTGCCTTCCGTGCCGACCTCGCGGGCGACGCGGGTGACCTCGTCGGCGAAGGCGGAGAGCTGGTCGACCATGGTGTTGATGGTCGACTTCAGCTCCAGGATCTCGCCCTTCGCCTCGACGGTGATCTTCTTGCCGAGGTCGCCCTGGGCCACGGCGGTGGAGACGAGCGCGATGTTGCGGACCTGCGAGGTCAGGTTGTCCGCCATGAAGTTGACGTTGTCGGTGAGGTCTTTCCAGACGCCGGAGACACCCCGGACCTGTGCCCGGCCGCCGAGGTTGCCCTCGGTGCCGACTTCGCGGGCGACGCGGGTGACCTCGTCGGCGAAGGCGGAGAGCTGGTCGACCATGGTGTTGATGGTCGACTTCAGCTCCAGGATCTCGCCCTGCGCGTCGACGGTGATCTTCTGGCTGAGGTCGCCGTTGGCGACGGCCGTGGTGACCTGGGCGATGTTCCGCACCTGTGACGTCAGGTTGGACGCCATGAAGTTGACGTTGTCGGTGAGGTCCTTCCAGACCCCCGACACACCCCGGACCTGCGCCCGGCCGCCCAACTGGCCCTCGGTGCCGACCTCGCGGGCCACCCGGGTGACCTCGTCGGCGAACGCGGAGAGCTGGTCGACCATCGTGTTCACGGTGAGCTTCAGTTCGAGCAGTTCACCGGTCGCCTCGACCGTCACCGTACGGGTCAGGTCGCCGCGCGCCACCGCCGTGGTGACCAGGGCGATGTCCCGCACCTGGGCCGTGAGCCGGGAGGCCATCGTGTTGACCGCCTCGGTCACATCCCGCCAACTCCCCGACAGGCTCGTCACCTTGGCGCGGCCGCCGAGCCGCCCCTCGGTGCCGACCTCGCGGGCGACGCGGGTGACCTCGCCGGTGAACAGCGACAACTGGTCGACCATCTTGTTGACGGCCCGCCCCAGCCGTCGTAGGTCCCCGCGCAGTTGACGGTTGCCGTCGTGCAGATCGACGCGCTGGGTCAGATCACCGCCGGCCACCGCGTCGAGGACGCGGGTCGCGTTCGCCGCGGGCGCCACCAGGGCGTCCAGCAACTGGTTCACATCATTGACGCGGCTCGTCCACGCGCCCTGGCCCGGGCTGGCCGCGAGCCGCTCGTCGAGGCGCCCGTGCCGCACCAGCTCCCTGCGGACCCGCTGCACCTCGGAGTTGAAGTGGGAGCTCCGGTCCATGATCTGGTTGAACAGGGCGCTCAGTTCGGCGACCGGTCCGTGCCCCGCCTCGGGCACTTTGCTGAAGTCGCCGTCCCGTGCCGCGGTCATCGCGGCGAGCAGCGGACGCAGGTCCGATGCTCGAATCTGTCCGTCTTCGAGCACATGCATACCACTGTTCTCACTCATGACGGCCCACTTCGGTGACTCGGTGCTTATGGGCGCCGCCAGTCTGTCACCCTGGCCGCATCGTCTGAGGTGTATTCGTCCGAACTGCTCAGGGAGCCGCACAGTGGGGGCCATTCCGACGCAACGGGAGTCCATGGCGTGCGCCCCGGACGCGCCCGCGCACCACCGCGCCGGCCAGGACGCCGTGGCACGCACATCCCTGCCGGGCACCCCGCTGGCCCCCGGAGCTGCTCGCCGGTTCCTCCACGACACCCTCGTGAGCTGGGCCGAACTGGCCCTGCCCGGCGCCGAGATCATCGACGAACGGCTCACCGACGACGCCGCCGTGGTGGTCAGTGAGCTCGTCACCAACGCCGTCGTGCACGCGGGCACCGACGTGGAGCTGCTGTGCCGTCTGGAGAGCCCGGCCGACGGTCCGCCGGGCCCGCTGGTCGTCGAGGTCTCCGACCACCATCCCTCCCGCGCCATACGGGAGGACAGCGGCGAACCCCCGTACGGCACACCGGAGTACGGGCGCGGTCTGCGCCTCGTCGCCGCGCTCTCCGAGGCCTGGGGGATCACCTACCGCCCGGGCGTCAAAACCGTGTGGTCGCGGCTGCTGTCCGACGGGACCGCCGGCGCACCACCCTCGACGGACCTCTTCGCGGACGAGAACGATCTGCACCGGGCCACCGGATTCGCGGACGCCGAAGATCTCCACCGGGCCACGGGATTCGCGGACGCGGAGGATCTGCGTCGTGACGGCGGGTTTGCGGATGCGGATGCGGATGATTTCCATCGGGCCCCCGGATTCGCGAACGAGGACGATCCGCACCGCTCGGGCGGATTCGCGGACGCCGACGACCTCGACGGAATCGACGACCTCGACGACCTCGACGAATTCGACGGAATCGACGGAATCGACGGGTTCGCGGATAGGGACGGCCGTGCGGGCGCGGGCGCGATGGACGGGGCGGACCCGGCCAGGGCCGTCGCGTACACCGAGGGGCGCGCCCCGGGACAGGGTCCGCGGACCGGCGCCGACCCCCATCACGTGATATCCGGCCCCGGGGCGACGCGGAGCACCGCGCGGGGGCACGACTGGCTCGACCGGGGAGCCCTCTCCTTCCTCGCCGAGGCGTCCGACCTGCTCGCCGGGCAGCTCGACGAGGACCTGGTCGCCGCGCTCGCCGGGCAGCTCCTGGTCCCGCGCCTCGCCGACTGGTGCGCCGTGTGGCTGGAGGACGAGGCCACCGACCGGGCGGGCGGTCTCGGACTCGCCCTCGGACCCCGCCTCGCCCGCGTCTGGCACGGCAGCGAGAACCTCATCGAGGGGCTGCGCCGCTCCCTGGAGGAGGACCCGCCGCGGCTGCCCGACGCGGTGCGGTCCCGTGCCGTCCCGGTGCCCTGGCCCGGCGAGGCGCTGGGCGCCCGCGGCGCGAGCGGGGCGGCGCTGGCGTACCGGCTGATCGCGGGCGGCCGGCCACTGGGCACGCTCGTCATCGGGCGGGCCGGGCTGCCCGCCTTCCCGGACGAGGTCAACGGGCTCGTCGAGGATCTCAGCCGCCGCATCGCCCTCGCCATCGGCGCGGCCCGCCAGTACGCGCGCCAGGCCACCATCAGCCGGGTCCTGCAACGGGGACTGCTGCCGGGCGCGGTCGCCGAGATTCCCGGGGTGCGCAGCGCCCTCGTCTACGAGCCGCTCGACAAGGGCGGGCCCAGCGGAGACTTCTACGACGTGTTCCCGGCCGGCGACGGGCGCTGGTGCTTCGCCGTCGGCGACGTCCAGGGCAAGGGGCCCGAGGCCGCCGTCGTGATCGGCCTCGCCCGGCCCTGGCTGCGGCTGCTGGCCCGCGAGGGCTATGACGTCGCGGACGTCCTGGACCGCCTCAACCAGCTCCTCCTCGACGACGCGACGGAAGCCGCGGACGCGGCGGCCCGCGCGCTGGTGGCCGCGGGCGACCCCGGGCTCGGCACCGACCTCGGCCCCCAGACGCGCTTTTTGTCCATGCTGTACGGCGAGCTGGTCCCCTTCGACGGCGGAGTGCGCTGCACCCTGGCCTCGGCGGGGCATCCGCTGCCGCTGCTGCTGGGCCCTGACGGCGACGTACGGGAGATGGCCCGGCCGCAGACCCTGCTCGGCGTCTTCGAGGACCCCGAGTACACCTCCGAGTCCTTCGAGCTGTACCCCGGCGACACCCTGCTGTGCGTCACGGACGGCGTGACGGAGCGGCGCGACGGATCCCGTCAGTTCGACGACGACGACGGTCTCGCGCAGGCCCTCGCGGGCTGCGCGGGGCTGAACGCCGAGCTGATCGCGGAACGGATCCGCGGGCTCGTCCACGATTTCGGCACGCGCCCGCCGGAGGACGACATGGCCCTGCTGGTGTTACAGGCGGAGTAGCCCGGCGGCCGCCCACCGGGGAGGGCGCCGGCGGGCGGTACGGCCGGTCCGGTCGCGGGACGGAACACCTACCCCCGCCCGTACTGGACAATGGAACGCATGCCTTCCGCACTTCCCGACGGTGAGCCCGTCCCCGACGACGGGGCACTGCCCGCGCACGCCCTGGACGGGGCGGCCGATCGGCCCCTCGGGTTCTACCTCCACGTGCCGTACTGCGCGACCCGCTGCGGCTACTGCGACTTCAACACCTACACGGCGACCGAGCTGCGGGGCACCGGTGGTGTGCTCGCCTCCCGCGACAACTACGCGGACACCCTGACCGACGAGGTCCGCCTCGCCCGCAAGGTCCTCGGCGACGACCCGCGCCCCGTCCGCACGGTCTTCGTCGGAGGCGGCACGCCCACGCTGCTGGCCGCCGACGATCTCGTACGGATGCTGGGGGCGATCCGGGACGAGTTCGGGCTCGCGGACGACGCCGAGATCACGACGGAGGCGAACCCCGAGTCCGTGGACCCGGAGTACCTCGCGACGCTGCGCGCCGGCGGCTTCAACCGTGTTTCCTTCGGCATGCAGAGCGCCCGGCAGCACGTCCTGAAGGTGCTCGACCGCACGCACACCCCCGGCCGCCCCGAGGCCTGTGTCGCCGAGGCCCGCGCGGCGGGCTTCGCACATGTGAACCTGGATCTGATCTACGGCACACCGGGGGAGTCGGACGACGACTGGCGTGCCTCGCTCGAAGCTGCCCTCGGCGCCGGTCCCGACCACATCTCCGCCTACGCACTCATCGTCGAGGAGGGTACGCAGCTCGCGCGCCGCATCCGCCGCGGCGAGGTCCCGATGACCGACGACGACGTGCACGCGGACCGCTATCTCATCGCGGACGAGGTGATGTCGGCGGCGGGCTTCGACTGGTACGAGGTGTCGAACTGGGCCACCTCCGAGGCCGGCCGCTGCCTGCACAACGAGCTGTACTGGCGCGGCGCCGACTGGTGGGGCGCGGGCCCCGGCGCGCACAGCCACGTCGGCGGTGTTCGCTGGTGGAACGTGAAGCATCCCGGTGCGTACGCGGCGGCGCTGGCCTCGGGCCGCTCGCCGGGCGCCGGGCGTGAACTCCTCTCCGACGAGGACCGCCGGGTCGAGCGCATCCTCCTCGAACTGCGGCTGCGCGAGGGCTGCCCGCTCTCCCTGCTCCGCCCCGACGGACTCGCGGCCTCCCGCCGCGCGCTGTCCGACGGGCTCCTCGAAGCCGGTCCGTACGACGCCGGTCGCGCCGTCCTCACCCTGCGCGGCCGCCTCCTCGCGGACGCCGTCGTCCGGGATCTGGTGGACTGAACACCCGCTCGCGCCGGCGGGGGTTCACTCCGGAGCGGTGACGAAGTCGATCAGCTCCTCCACCCGGCCCAGGAGTTCCGGCTCCAGGTCCTTGTAGGAGTGCACCCGGGACAGGATGTGCTGCCAGGCCGCGCCGGTGTTCTCCGGCCAGCCCAGGGCCCGGCACACGCCCGTCTTCCAGTCCTGGCCGCGCGGTACCCGGGGCCAGCCCGGGATGCCCACGGAGGACGGCTTCACGGCCTCCCAGACGTCGATGTACGGGTGCCCGAGCACCAGGGCGTGATCGCTCGTGACCGCCCCGGCGATCCGGGACTCCTTCGAACCCGGGACCAGGTGGTCGACGAGGACGCCGAGCCGGGCGTCCGGGCCCGGCGCGAACTCGGCGACGATCGCGGGCAGGTCGTCGATGCCCTCCAGGTACTCCACCACGACGCCCTCGATGCGCAGGTCGTCACCCCAGACCCGCTCGACCAGTTCGGCGTCGTGGCGGCCCTCGACGTAGATGCGTCCGGCCCGGGCGACCCGGGCGCGGGCGCCGGGCACCGCCACCGAGCCGGATGCCGTACGGCTGGGACGTACGGGCGCCGCCGCCGTCGGGCGCACCAGCGTCACCACCCTGCCCTCCAGGAGGAAGCCGCGCGGCTCCAGCGGGAACACCCGGTGCTTGCCGAAGCGGTCCTCCAGGGTCACCGTGCCCGCCTCGCAGCGGATCACCGCACCGCAGAAACCGGTGCCGGGCTCCTCGACCACCAGACCCGGGTCCGCCGGGACCTCGGGCACGGGCTTCGGCTTCTTCCACGGCGGGGTCAGGTCCGGAGAGTACTGGCGCATTCGGATGACGATAGGAGAAGCCCGGGGGCGCTCACGGCGACACGCCGAAACGCGCGGCCAGGGCGTCCCGCTGTGACCGTACGAACGCGGCGTCCACCACCGCTCCGTGACCGGGCACGTACACCGCGTCCTCGCCGCCGAGGCCGAGCAGCCGGTCGAGGGCCGCGGGCCAGCGTGAGGGAACGGCGTCGGGACCCGCCTGGGGCTCGCCGGACTCCTCGACCAGGTCGCCGCAGAACACCACCGTCGGGTCGCCGGGCACCACGACCACGAGGTCGTGCGCGGTGTGTCCCTCGCCCGTCCGCACCAGCCGGACCTCGATGCCGCCGTCGAGTTCCAGGTGCCACGTTCCCCGGACGAACAGGCCGGGACGCACGAGCGTGTCGGCCGCCTCCTCCGCCGCCCGAAGATCCAGTCCGTTGCGCACCGCGTCCGCGCACAACTCCTCGCGACCGTTCTCGTACACCCCGGACGAGCCGCCAGCGGCGAAGATCTCCACGCCCGCGAACGCCGCCGCGCCGAAGACATGGTCGAAATGGGGGTGGGTGAGTGCGAGGTGCGTCACTCGGCGACCGGGGCCGAGGAGCCGCTCGGCCTCGGCGCGCAGCCACGCGCCCTCCGCGAGGCTCGACCCCGCGTCGACCATCAGTGCCGCGCCCTCGCCTACGACGAGCCCCACGGTGCAGTCCCAGTCCGGAAGCCGCCGCCGCCCGACCCGGGGCGCCACCCTTTCCCACCCCAGCTCTTCCCAAGTCAGCCTCATGCGGCGACGCTAGCGGTGACCGGGTGCCGTGCACGACATCGCAGGCCCGCCCTTGCCGGGGTCGTGCCTCACCGCCGTACACTGGGCCGGGGGACATTGGCACTCGCGTGCGTTGAGTGCCAGGCGAAAGCCGCGAAGGCCACGAAGACCACCGAGTCGAATTCTGGAGGTGTGCGCGATGCTCAGTGAACGCAGGCTCGAGGTGCTGCGCGCCATCGTCCAGGACTACGTGGGCACCGAGGAACCGGTCGGTTCCAAGGCGCTCACCGAGCGGCACCGGCTGGGTGTCTCGCCGGCGACCGTCCGCAACGACATGGCGGCCCTGGAGGACGAGGGCTACATCGCCCAGCCGCACACCAGCGCCGGACGCATCCCCACGGACAAGGGATACCGGCTCTTCGTCGACAAGCTCGCCGGCGTCAAGCCGATGACCGCGCCCGAGCGGCGGGCCATCCAGAACTTCCTGGACGGCGCCGTCGACCTCGACGACGTCGTCGGACGGACCGTGCGGCTGCTCGCGCAGCTCACACGGCAGGTCGCCGTCGTGCAGTACCCCTCGCTGACCCGCTCGACCGTGCGCCATGTGGAGCTGCTGTCACTCGCCCCCGCGCGGGTGATGCTCGTGCTGATCACGGACACCGGCCGGGTCGAGCAGCGCATGATCAACTCTCCGGCGCCGTTCGGTGAGACGTCGCTGGCGGATCTGCGGGCCCGGCTCAACAGCAGGGTCGCGGGCCGCCCCTTCGCGGACGTCCCACAGCTCGTGCAAGACCTCCCGGACGCCTTCGAGGCGGAGGACCGGGGTACGGTCTCGACAGTGCTCTCCACTTTGCTGGAGACACTCGTCGAGGAGACCGAGGAGCGGCTGATGATCGGCGGTACCGCCAATCTGACGCGTTTCGGACATGACTTCCCTCTCACCATCCGGCCGGTGCTCGAAGCGCTGGAGGAGCAGGTTGTGCTCCTCAAGTTGCTTGGAGAGGCCGGGGATTCGAGCATGACCGTGCGAATCGGGCACGAGAACGCGTATGAGGGACTCAACTCCACGTCCGTGGTCTCGGTCGGCTACGGTTCGGGCGGCGAGGCAGTAGCCAAACTCGGCGTGGTCGGCCCGACCCGCATGGATTACCCAGGAACGATGGGAGCGGTACGAGCGGTGGCACGGTACGTCGGACAGATCCTGGCGGAGTCTTAAGTGGCCACGGACTACTACGCCGTACTCGGCGTGCGCCGCGACGCGTCCCAGGACGAGATCAAGAAGGCGTTCAGGAGGCTCGCTCGCGAGCTGCACCCGGACGTCAATCCCGATCCGAAGACGCAGGAGCGGTTCAAGGAGATCAACGCCGCGTACGAGGTGTTGTCGGACCCGCAGAAGAAGCAGGTCTACGACCTCGGCGGCGACCCGCTGTCCCAGCAGGGCGGCGGTGGCGCCGGCGGCTTCGGCGCGGGCGGCTTCGGGAACTTCTCGGACATCATGGACGCCTTCTTCGGCACGGCGTCGCAGCGCGGACCGCGCTCGCGCACCCGCCGGGGCCAGGACGCCATGATCCGGCTGGAGATCGAGCTGGACGAGGCAGCCTTCGGCACCACGAAGGACATCCAGGTCGACACGGCCGTCGTCTGCGCCACCTGCAACGGCGAAGGCGCCGCACCCGGCACCACCGCGCAGACCTGTGACATGTGCCGCGGTCGCGGCGAGGTGTCCCAGGTGACGCGGTCCTTCCTCGGCCAGGTCATGACCTCACGGCCGTGTCCGCAGTGCCAGGGCTTCGGCACCGTGGTCCCGACCCCGTGCCACGACTGCGCGGGCGACGGCCGGGTCCGGTCCCGTCGCACCCTCACGGTCAAGATCCCGGCCGGTGTCGACAACGGCACACGGATCCAGCTCGCGGGCGAGGGCGAGGTCGGCCCCGGCGGCGGCCCCGCCGGTGACCTGTACGTGGAGATCCACGAGCTGCCGCACTCGACGTTCCAGCGGCGCGGCGACGACCTGCACTGCACGGTCACCCTCCCGATGACCGCGGCGTCCCTCGGCACCAAGGTGCCGCTGGAGACCCTCGACGGCATGGAGGAGGTCGACATCCGTCCGGGCACACAGTCCGGCCAGTCGATCCCGCTGCACGGCCGGGGCGTCACGCATCTGCGCGGCGGCGGCCGCGGCGACCTCATCGTGCACGTCGAGGTCACCACGCCGACCAAGCTCGACCCGGAGCAGGAGCGGCTCCTGCGCGAGCTCGCCATACTGCGCGGCGAGGAGCGGCCCACCGGCCAGTTCCAGCCCGGTCAGCAGGGGCTCTTCTCCCGGCTGAAGGACGCCTTCAACGGCCGCTGATCCAGGCGCGGCGCGGGGTGGGAAAGCCACCCCGTGCCGGCCCATCCCGGTGGCCTATGCCGGGTGGACGGCCGGATTCGGACTTGTACTGGGGACGTGACAACATGCCGTCATGTCCTCCGCACTGACCGATCTCTTCCCTCACCCGATCGTGCAGGCCCCCATGGCGGGCGGCGTCTCCGTCCCCCAGCTCGCGGCCGCGGTGTCCGAGGCGGGCGGGCTCGGATTCCTCGCCGCCGGGTACAAGACCGCCGACGGCATGTACCAGGAGATCAAGCAGCTGCGAGGGCTGACCGGCCGTCCCTTCGGCGTCAATCTGTTCATGCCGCAGCCCGAGTACGCGGACCCCGCCGCCGTCGAGGTCTACGCCAACCAGCTCGCCGGTGAGGCCGCCTGGTACGAGACCGAGCTCGGCGATCCGGACAGCGGCCGCGACGACGGCTACGACGCCAAGCTCGCCGTCCTCCTCGACAACCCGGTGGCGGTGGTCTCCTTCCACTTCGGCGTCCCGAGCCAGGACGTCCTGGACTCCCTGCGCCGCGCCGGCACGTTCACCCTGGTCACCGCCACCACGGCCGAGGAGGCCCTCGCCGTGCAGCGGGCGGGCGCCGCCGCGGTCATCGCGCAGGGCATAGAGGCCGGCGGACACCAGGGCACCCACCGCGACAACCCGGAGACGGACGGCACGGGCATCGGCCTGCTCTCCCTGGTCGCCCAGGTCCGCGAGACCGTGCAGATCCCGGTCGTCGCGGCCGGCGGCATCATGCGCGGCAGCCAGATCGCCGCCGCCCTCGCCGCGGGCGCGAACGCGGCCCAGCTCGGCACCGCGTTCCTCGCCACCCCCGAGTCCGGCGCGAACGTCGTGCACAAGCAGGCCCTGACCAACCCCCTCTTCGTCCGTACGGAACTCACGCGCGCGTTCTCCGGGCGCCCGGCGCGCGGGCTGGCCAACCGCTTCATGCGCGAACACGGCCCCTACGCCCCCGCCGCCTACCCCGAGATCCACCACCTCACCTCGCCGCTGCGCAAGGCGGCCGCCAAGGCGGGCGACGCGCAGGGCATGGCGCTGTGGGCGGGACAGGGCCACCGCATGGCCCGCGACCTGCCCGCCGCGCAGCTCGTGGACGTACTGAACGCCGAGATCGCAGCCGCCAAGACAGCGTTGTCGGCGCCCGAGGAGACCCCGGAAGAGGGTGCGGCCCGATGACAGCACCGGTGTTCCTGGTCGAGCACTTCGACGCGGACGGCGGCGGACGTTACGTCCTCGACGGCCCCGAGGGACGGCACGCCGTCTCCGTGAAACGGCTGCGGGCCGGCGAGGACGTCAGGCTCACCGACGGGGCCGGCCGCTGGGCGGACTGCGTGGTCCTCGACACCGAGGGCAAGGACCGGCTGATCGTGCGGATGGACTCCGTGACCGAGGAACCGGCGGAGGAGCCGCGCATCACGGTCGTCCAGGCCCTGCCCAAGGGCGACCGGGGCGAGCTCGCCGTCGAGACCATGACCGAGACCGGCGTCGACGCGATCGTCCCCTGGGCCGCCTCCCGCTGCATCACCCAGTGGAAGGGCGACCGGGGTCTGAAGGCGCTCGCCAAATGGCGCGCCACCGCCCGGGAGGCCGGCAAGCAGTCCCGCCGCGTGCGCTTCCCGGAGGTCGCGGACGCGATGACGACCAAGCAGGTTGCCGTACTTCTCGCCAAAGCCGATCTCGCCGCCGTGCTCCACGAGGACACCGAACTCGGCACCGAGCCGTTCGCGACGGCCGCGCTGCCCGGCTCCGGGGAGATCGTCCTGGTGGTCGGCCCCGAGGGCGGGATCTCCCCCGAAGAGGTCGCGCTCTTCGCCGAGGCGGGCGCGAAGACGTTCCACCTGGGGCGTACGGTGCTGCGTACGTCGACGGCCGGGACCGTGGCCGCCGCACTGCTGCTCGCCCGCACCGGCCGCTGGTCCTGACCCCACCACCCGCACATCCCCCGGGGAATCCATGGAACTCGCCCAGGTACGGCTGCTCGTCTCCGACTTCGCCGCCTGCTACCGCTTCTACTCCGAGGTCCTCGGCCTCAAGCCGCAGTCGGGCGCGGCCGAGGGCCCGTACGAGAAGTTCAGCCCCGTCGCCGGGTCGGCGGGCATCGCCCTCCAGGACCGCGCGATGATGGCCGAGGTCCTGGGGGAGATCGGTGAGGTGGTGACCGGTCACCGTTCCCTGGTCGTGCTGCGGGTGGACGACCTCGACACGTACTGCGAGCAGGTCGTCTCGCGTGGCGCGACCCTGTTGCACGGCCCCGCCCCCATGACGGACCGCATGCGCGTCGCCCACCTCAAGGACCCCGAGGGGAACCTGGTGGAACTCCAGGAGTGGCTGCTGATGCTCGGCTGAGGAGCGGCCCACAGCCGACCCGCCGGGGGACACGGAACTCCTTCGGGTGGTTGTGCGCCCGATGGCCGCTTGCGGTCTACCGCGGTACGCCGTGCGGTGGCACGCTGCCGTCCATGGGGGCTTTGAGGCGTATCAGGAGCCGGGTGGGGCGCAGGCGGGTGCTGATGGCCGTCGGGCTGGGCGCGGCGGGCGTGTTCGGAGTGGCCGCGTGCGAGCCCGGGGACGGACTCAGCGCCGCCACCGTGGCCTACACGACCGACCAGACGGCGACCAAGCAACTCGAGCGGCAGAACGTGGACGTGCGCTGGCTCAGCTGCACCGCCCACTACGGCGGCGCCAACAAGGTCTACACACCCGGGAAGTCGTCCTCGCCGACCGAGAACACCGTGGCGACCGTCGACTGCCGGGGCCAGACGGGTGACGGCCGGGACATCGTCGTCAAGGGCAAGGTCACCCGCGCCGTCAACGGCGCCTGTGTACGGGGCGACCTGCGCGCCACCGTCGGAGGCAAGCAGTGGTTCCACGTGAGCGGCCTGGGCGACTGCAACGCGACCCACGGCCCCACCCCGCCGGTCACCTACAACCCCCCGAACGGACAGCCCGACCCCACCGTCACCGTCACCGTGACGAAGACCATGTGGTGCAAGGGCGACCCCACCTGCTGGCCCGCGCAGGGCAAGTGACCTGCCCGGCCGTACACCCATCAAGTGATCCAAACCCCTGTCGGGGCACGCGTCCGCTGCGTAGGGTGACCGGGTGACAGAGTCCGCACCCTCCGCGTATCTCCGGTTTCCGCATCTGCACGGCGAGTTGGTCGTCTTCACGGCCGAGGACGACATCTGGGCCGCCTCCCTCGACGGCGGCGGCCGCGCCTGGCGGGTCAGCGCCGACAACGTACCGGTGAACCATCCGCGCATCTCCCCGGACGGCACGACCGTCGCCTGGACGTCCACGCGCGACGGAGCCCCCGAGATCCACATCGCACCCCTGGCGGGCGGGCCCGCCAAACGGCTGACGTACTGGGGCAGTTCGAAGACCCAGGTACGCGGCTGGACCCCCGACGGACAGGTACTCGCCCTCAGCAGCCAGGGCCAGCCCAGCCTGCGCCGCACCTGGGCGCGGTCCGTCCCGCTCGACGGCGGCCCCGCGACCACCCTGCCGTACGGCCCCGTCGGTGAGGTCGCCCACGGCGCGCCCGGCGTCGTCCTGCTGTCCGCCCCGATGGGGCGCGAGGCCGCCTGGTGGAAGCGGTACCGCGGCGGCACGGCGGGCAAACTGTGGATCGACCGGGACGGCCAGGGCGAGTTCGTCCGGCTGCACGAGGACATCGACGGGAACCTCGAATACCCCTTCTGGGTGGGCGAGAGGATCGCCTTCCTGTCGGACCACGAGGACGTCGGGGCCCTGTACTCCTCCCTCGCCGACGGCTCCGACCTCCGGCGCCATACGCCGGGTGGGGGCACCTCCGGTTCGAGCGAAGCCGGGAGCGGGGGCACCTTCTACGCCCGCCACGCGGCCACCGACGGCACCCGCGTGGTGTACGCCTCCGCCGGCGAACTCTGGCTCCTCGACGACCTCGACAGCGCCGAGCCGCGCCGGCTGGACATCCGGCTCGGCGGTCAGCGCGTCGACCAGCAGCCCCACTCCGTGAGCGCCTCGCGCTGGTTCTCCGCCGCCGCGCCCGACCACACCGGACGCGGCAGCGCGATCTCCGTGCGCGGCGCCGTCCACTGGGTCACCCACCGCTCCGGACCGGCCCGCGCGCTCGCCACCGAACAGGGCGTCCGCGCCCGGCTGCCCCGCACCTTCCGCGCCGAGGGCGAGGAACACGTGGTGTGGGTGACGGACGCGGAGGGCGACGACGCCCTCGAATTCGCCCCCGCCACCGGCATCGCCCCCGGAGCCACCCCGCGACGGCTCGCCGCCGGCGCGCTCGGCCGGGTCCTCGGCCTCGCCATGGCACCCGACGGAAGCCGCGCCGCCGTCGCCTCGCACGACGGGCGCGTGCTGATCGTCGAGCGCGAGAGCGGCGAGGTCCGCGAGATCGACCGCAGCGAGGACGGCGAGGTCACCGGCCTCGTCTTCTCACCCGACTCGGCATGGCTCGCCTGGTCGCACCCCGGACCGCGCCCGCTGCGCCAGCTCAAGCTCGCCAACACCACCGACCTGTCGGTCACCGAGGCGACCCCGCTGCGCTTCCGGGACTACGCACCGGCGTTCACCCTCGACGGCAAACACCTCGCCTTCCTGTCGGCCCGCGCCTTCGACCCCGTCTACGACGAGCACGTCTTCGACCTGGCGTTCGTCGGCGGTTCCCGGCCGTATCTGATCACCCTGGCCGCGACGACACCGTCCCCGTTCGGGCCTCAGCGCCACGGCAGGCCCTTCGAGGCGCCCGACAAGGACGAGACGCCCGACAGCGAGGGCACCCCCAGCACCCGGATCGACCTGGACGGACTCGCCGACCGGATCGTGCCGTTCCCCGTCGAGGCCGCCCGCTACTCGATGCTGCGCGCCGCCAAGGACGGACTGCTGTGGCTGCGCCACCCGGTACGGGGCGTGCTCGGCGCCTCCCGCGCCACCCCGGACGACCCGGACCCGAAGACCGAACTGGAGCGGTACGACCTCGCCCAGCAGCGCATCGAGCACCTCGCCGCCGACGCCGACCACTTCACCGTCACCGGTGACGGCAAGCGGGTCCTGCTGTGGACCGACGGCAAGCTCAAGGTCGTCCCCAGCGACCGGCGCGCCTCGAACGACGACGAGAGCGACACGAACATCACCGTCGACCTGTCGCGGGTCCGCCAGACCGTCGACCCGGCCGCCGAGTGGCGCCAGATGTACGACGAGACGGGCCGCCTCATGCGGGACAACTTCTGGCGTCCCGACCTGGGCGGCGTCGACTGGGACGCGGTCCTCGACCGGTACCGGCCGGTCCTGGAACGGGTCGCCACCCACGACGACCTCGTCGATCTGCTGTGGGAGGTGCAGGGCGAACTCGGCACCTCGCACGCGTACGTCACCCCGCGCGGTGGATGGAGCGGCGGCGACCGGGCACAAGGGCTCCTCGGAGCGGACATCTCCCGTCACAAGGACGGCAGTTGGCGCATCGACCGGATCCTCCCCTCGGAGACCTCCGACCCGGACGCGCGGGCCCCGCTCGCCGCGCCCGGCGTCGCCGTGCGCGCCGGGGACGCGATCGTCGCGGTCGGCGGACAGCCGGTCGACCCGGTCGCGGGACCCGCGCCGCTGCTCGTCGGCACGGCGGGCAAACCGGTCGAGCTGACCGTCTCGCCCTCGGGCGGCGGCGATCCGCGCCACGCGGTCGTCGTCCCGCTCGCCGACGAGGAGCCGCTGCGCTACCACGCGTGGGTCGCCGACCGGCGCGCCTACGTCCACGAGCGGTCCGGCGGACGCCTCGGCTATCTGCACGTGCCGGACATGGTCGGGTCCGGCTGGGCGCAGCTCCACCGCGATCTGCGCATCGAGGTGGCCCGCGAGGGCCTGGTCGTGGACGTCCGCGAGAACCGCGGCGGTCACACCTCCCAGCTCGTCGTGGAGAAACTCGCCCGGCGGATCGTCGGCTGGGACCTGCCCCGTGGCCTGCGCCCCTACAGCTACCCGGAGGACGCGCCGCGCGGCCCCGTCGTCGCCGTCGCCAACGAGTTCTCCGGCTCCGACGGCGACATCGTCAACGCGGCGATCAAGGCGCTCGGCATCGGCCCCGTCGTCGGCACCCGCACCTGGGGCGGCGTCATCGGCATCGACAGCCGCTACCGGCTCGTCGACGGCACCTCCGTCACCCAGCCCAAGTACGCCTTCTGGCTGGAGGGTTACGAGTGGAACGTCGAGAACCACGGTGTCGATCCCGACGTCGAGGTCGTCCAGGCCCCGCAGGACCACGCGGCCGGCCGCGACACCCAGCTCGACGAGGCGGTCAGGATCGCGCTGGCCGCGCTGGAGGAGAACCCGGCGAAGTCCGCGCCCACGCTGCCGCCGCTGTGACCCGGCACGGGGCGTGCGGCGCCATGCGCCGCCCGCCCCGCCGGGCCGCTAGCATGCGGAGGTAATGATCGGCCGGCGTGAGGAGGCACACGCATGGTGCAGGAGCCGAGGCGGGACGAGGGCGGGGAGCCGCAGGACGACTGCCTGTTCTGCAAGATCGTGGCGGGGCACATTCCGGCGACGCTGGTGCGCGAGACCGACACGATCGTGGCGTTCCGCGACATCAACCCGCAGGCGCCGACCCACATCCTGGTCATCCCCAGGGTGCACTACCCGGACGCGGCCTCCCTGGCCGCCGCCGAACCCGCCGTCGCCGCGGAGCTGTTGCGCGAGGCGGGCGAGGTCGCGGGCGAGGAGAAGCTGGAGAGCTACCGCGTCGTGTTCAACACGGGCAGCGGTGCCGGACAGACCGTGTTCCACGCGCACGCCCACCTCCTGGGCGGCCGCGGCATGCAGTGGCCGCCGGGATAACCGGCCTTGTCCGCACGTGAACTGGTGGTCCTCGGCACCGCCAGCCAGGTCCCGACCCGGCACCGCAACCACAACGGCTACCTGCTGCGCTGGGACGGCGAGGGTCTCCTCTTCGACCCCGGCGAGGGCACGCAGCGCCAGATGCTGCGGGCCGGGGTCGCCGCGCACGATGTGCACCGCATCTGCGTCACCCACTTCCACGGCGACCACGCGCTCGGACTCGGCGGGGTGATCCAGCGCATCAACCTCGACCGCGTACCGCACGAGGTGACCGCGCACTACCCGCTCTCCGGGCAGCACTTCTTCGAGCGGCTGCGCTACGCGACGGCCTACCGTGAGACCGCCCGACTGACCGAGGCGCCGGTCGGGGACGACGGGATCCTCGCGACGACCCCGGCGTACACCCTGGAGGCCCGCAGGCTGTCCCACCCCGTCGAGTCCTTCGGGTACCGGCTGGTCGAACCGGACGGGCGGCGGATGCTGCCCGAGCGGCTCGCCGAGCACGGGATCAAGGGGTCCGACGTCGGAGTGCTGCAACGGGAGGGCTCGCTGCGGGGCGTCGCACTCGACGACGTCAGCGAGGTACGGCGCGGACAGCGGTTCGCGTTCGTCATGGACACCCGGCTGTGCGAGGGAGTGGACGCGCTCGCCGAGGACTGCGACCTGCTCGTCATCGAGTCGACCTTCCTCGACGGGGACCACCTGCTCGCCTCGGACCACGGGCATCTCACGGCGGGTCAGGCGGGCCGGGTGGCCAAGGAGGCGGGCGTACGGCACCTCGTGCTCACCCACTTCAGCCAGCGCTACGCCGATCCCGGCGAGTTCGAGCGCGAGGCCCGTGCGGCGGGGTTCGACGGGGAACTGACGGTGGCGCACGACCTGGTGAGGGTGCCGGTCCCGAAGCGACGGTGACGGCTCGACCGCTCCGGGTCCGCTCGGTGCCGCTCGGTGCCGCTCAGTGCCGCTCAGTGCCGCTCAGTGTCCCGGTGTCGGGAAGGTGCCGGTTTCGGTGTGCCGGGGAAGCGATCGTACGATGTTTCGATGTCCCTCCCCAAGGCTGAACTGCACCTCCACATCGAAGGCACTCTCGAACCCGAGCTGGCCTTCGCGCTCGCCGCGCGCAACGGCGTCACGCTGCCGTACGCGGACACCGAGGAACTGCGCAAGGCGTATCTCTTCGACGACCTCCAGACGTTCCTGAACCTGTACTACGAGCTCATGGCCGTCCTGCGCACGGAGGCGGACTTCGCCGACCTGGCCGACGCCTACCTCGCCCGGGCCGCCGCGCAGGGCGTGCGGCACGCGGAGATCTTCTTCGACCCGCAGGCGCACATCGCCCGGGGCGTGCCGATGGGGACGGTCGTCGAGGGGCTGTGGCGGGCGCTCGGGCGCAGCGAGGAGACCCACGGCGTCTCCACCCAGCTGATCATGTGCTTCCTGCGCGACGAGTCCGCCGAGTCCGCCATGGACACGCTGGAGGCCGCGAAGCCCTACCTCGACCGGATCACCGGCATCGGCCTCGACTCCGCCGAGGTCGGCCATCCGCCGGTCAAGTTCCGCGCGGTGTACGAGGCCGCCGCCGAGCTGGGTCTGCGGCGCGTCGCGCACGCGGGCGAGGAGGGGCCGCCCGCGTACATAACCGAGGCCCTCGACGTCCTCGGCGTCGAGCGCATCGACCACGGGCTGCGCTGCATGGAGGACCCCGAGCTCGTCGAACGGCTGGTCCGGGAGCGCGTGCCGCTGACCCTGTGCCCGCTGTCGAACGTACGGCTGCGCGCCGTCGACGTCCTGGCGGAGCACCCGCTGCCCGCCATGCTGGACGCCGGACTGCTGTGCACGGTCAACTCCGACGACCCCGCCTACTTCGGCGGTTACGTCGGCGACAACTTCCACGCGGTGCGCGAGGCACTCGGTCTCGGCGAGGAGCGGCTGCGGGAGCTGGCCCGCAACTCCTTCGAGGCGTCCTTCCTGGAGCACGACGAGGAGCGCCGGGCGCGCTACATCGCCGAGGTCGAGGCGTACGACTTCGGCTAGCCGGGCGAGCGCCCGCCCGTGAACCCGCCCGCACACCCGCACACCCCGCACACCCGGACGGGCGGACAGACGGACAGACGGACGTCAGACGGTCACCGGCCCCGGCGCGGACACGGTGACCGCCGGGTGCCGGGGCCCCGCCATGCCGTACGCCTCCCGCTGGGCGGGCACGCCCTCCAGCGGGAGCTCCATGACGGGGATCTCGACGATCTGGGTGGCGCGCCGGGGGCGCAGGGCCACGAGCGTCATCGGGACGCTGACCAGCAGCAGGCCGGCCGCCAGGATCGTGCCCATCGCCGGGTAGCCCGCCCGCGCGGACAGCAGGCTGCCGGTGAGCGGGCCGCACGCCGTGCCGAGCGAGGAGGCGGAACCGACGAGGACCGCCCACCGGCCGCGCGCGTCCATGGACGCCGCGAGGCCGATCACATACGAGAGCACGACCGGGTACAGCGCGTTCCAGGCGATCTCGCCCGCCGCGAAGGACGTCAGATCGGTGGCCGCCGCGCTGAGCGCGATACAGCCGGCGATCAGCGCCGTGCCCAGGCCGATCGGCAGCGCCCGGCCGAGTCGCGGGCCGAGGGCGCCCGCGCCGATGGTCCCGAGCAGTCCGGCGCCGAGCGCCACCGCGAAGACCGCGCCGACCGCCACCTCGGTGAGGCCCGCCTGTGTCAGACCTATCCGGCCGCTCACACCCCACAGGGAGTTCTGCGCGAGGGACCAGAAGAGCATCGCGGCGGCGAGGAACAGGCCGGAGCGGCGGTGCGGGAGCGGGGTGGCGACGTGCCGGGCGTGGGCGGCCGCCGTGCGCGCGGGCAGCCGTCCCGTCAGGAGCAGCGCGAGCAGGGCCGTGCACGCGATCGCGGCGAGCGGGGCACCGTGCGCCGGGCCCAGACGGGGGATCGTCAGATACAGCGCGCCCGCGAGGGCGGAGACGCCGAGCAGACCCAGGGTGGTGACCCGGTGCGGATCGCGCCGGCCCGCGATTCCGGTGGCGGCGACCGTGGTGGCCGTACCGGAACCGAAGCCGCCGACGATCGCGCCCGTGACCACGAGGGGAACGGACGCCGAGAGCGCGGCGGTGCCGTAGCCGACGGCCGCGAGGAGCAGACCGGCGCGGGCCAGCCTGCGCGGGCCGAAACGGTCGACGCGGGAGGCCAGCAGGAAGCCGGCCGAGGCCGAACTCAGCAGCAGGACACTGCCGACGGCTCCGGCCTGGGTGGCCGAGAGCGGGAGTCCCGCGTCCAGGCGGCCGACGGTGGTGGGGAGGAGATACGAGGCAAGGTACCCGGCCGTGAAAAGGGCGACGAGGGGCCAGGGCGTGGGGGTGCGGGCGGACACGGGCGTTCCCAGGGCATGCGAGAGCGGCTCAAGAAGGGGGGAGGGGGCGGCTGTCGACGGACAGGAACGCGCGGGCAATTTGTATCAAGGTGGGGGCTCCGCGAAAAAGGCGTAGCAGTGTGATCTGGGGCACTCTCCGTTTGGGGTGGGGACCCCGGGGTAAGCGAGTCCACTTTTCGTGTGCCGAGCGGAGCCGGTCGACGGCGCCGAGCGCCGGGGCGAGGGCTGGGGCGAGGGCGTTCCGGCAGGTGGGGGACCCACCCGTACCACGGACGACGGCCGCCCCGGCGTGACGCACGGCCCCGCCCGGCCGGGGTGGTGCACACTGGCCAGACCCGTACCACCCCAGGGAGCGCACCGTGATCGCGTCCAACGGCGAGGGACCGTTCCGTCAGGCCCATGTCGACCCGCTCGCCGGGCTGCGCACGCCGCAGGACCCGCCCTGGGACGTCTACCTCACGGGCACCGTCTTCCTGGACATCATCTTCACCGGGCTCGACTCCGCCCCCGTGCGCGGCACCGAGTCCTGGGCGCGCGGCATGGGGTCGAGCCCCGGCGGCGTCGCGAACATGGCGACCGCCCTCGCCCGGCTCGGGCTGAAGACCTCCCTCGCCGCCGCCTTCGGGGACGACCACTACGGGGAGTACTGCTGGGACGCCCTGGAACAGGGCGAGGGCATCGATCTGGCGCCGTCGCGGACCGTGCCCGGCTGGCACTCGCCGGTCACCGTGTCGATGGCGTACGAGGGCGAGCGGACGATGGTCAGCCACGGCCACGAGCCGCCGCCGCACGAGGAGCCGGCCCCGGACCGCCCGCCCCGCGCGCGTGCGGCCGTCGCCTCGCTGACCCCGGGAATCCGCGCGCCCTGGATCGCGCAGGCCGCCGACCGGGGCACCCGGATCTTCGCGGACGTCGGCTGGGACGACACCGGCCGCTGGGACCTGGCGGGCCTCGTCGATCTGGCGCACTGCGAGGCGTTCCTGCCGAACGCCGAAGAGGCCATGCGGTACACCGGCGCCGACTGCCCGCGCGCGGCGGCGCACGCGCTGACCGAGCACGTACCGCTGGCGGTCGTCACCCTCGGCCCCGAGGGCGCCTACGCCGTGGACGGCCGTTCCGGGGAGAGCGCCGAGGTTCCGGCGATCGACGTCGAGGCACTGGATCCCACGGGCGCGGGTGACGTCTTCGTCGCCGGATTCGTCATGGGGACCCTGGCCGACTGGCCGCTCGCCGACCGGCTCGCCTTCGCCGGGCTGACCGCCGCGCTCTCCGTCCAGGAGTTCGGCGGATCGCTGTCGGCGCCCGGCTGGTCGGAGATCGCAGCCTGGTGGCGCAAGGTCCAGTCGGTGGACGACCAGGATCCGGCGGCCCTGCGCCGCTACGCCTTCCTGGAGGGCCTGCTCCCGGAGGTCACCCGCCCCTGGCCGCTGCGGCGGGCGGTGCCGACGATCGGGTTCGGCCGCTCGGCGTGAATCCACCCGATCGTGAATCCACCCGATCGTGAGGTCACCCGCTCTCGGGGTCACCGGATCGTGAGGCCGCCCGGTCGTGCGGGGCGGCGCGTCCTCAGGTCACGGCGTCGTGACCTGAGGAAAAGCCCTACGGCTCCGCGTGTGCCGCGACGTACGCTGGGAATCGCAAGGCTGCCCGTGTGGCAAGCGTGCCGACCGAGGAGGATACGCAGGCCTACAGAGCCGGCCCATGACTCAGACACCCACAGCTCACGACCCCGCTCAGGGGCAGGCACGCGCGCACTTCACCGTCCCGGCCAAGCACCCCATGGTGACGGTTCTGGGTTCCGGAGACGCCCTGCTGCGCGTGATCGAGAAGGCCTTCCCGGCGGCCGACATCCACGTCCGGGGAAACGAGATCAGTGCGGTCGGCGACGCCGGTGAAGTCGCTCTCGTCCAGCGCCTGTTCGACGAGATGATGCTGGTGCTCCGCACGGGGCAGCCCATGACGGAGGACGCAGTGGAACGCTCGATCGCCATGCTCAGGGCGAGCGAGAACGGGGAGGGCGACGGCCAGGAGACACCGGCCGAAGTGCTCACGCAGAACATCCTGTCCTCGCGAGGCCGCACCATCCGCCCCAAGACGCTCAACCAGAAGCGCTACGTCGACGCCATCGACAAGCACACCATCGTGTTCGGCATCGGCCCCGCCGGTACCGGCAAGACGTACCTCGCCATGGCGAAGGCCGTCCAGGCGCTCCAGTCCAAGCAGGTCAACCGGATCATCCTGACCCGCCCGGCGGTCGAGGCCGGCGAGCGGCTCGGCTTCCTGCCCGGCACGCTCTACGAGAAGATCGACCCGTATCTGCGCCCGCTCTACGACGCGCTGCACGACATGCTCGACCCCGACTCCATCCCGCGGCTGATGGCGGCGGGCACGATCGAGGTCGCGCCGCTCGCCTATATGCGCGGTAGGACCCTCAACGACGCCTTCATCATCCTGGACGAGGCCCAGAACACGAGCCCCGAGCAGATGAAGATGTTCCTCACCCGGCTCGGCTTCGAATCGAAGATCGTGATCACGGGTGACGTGACGCAGGTCGACCTTCCCAGCGGTACGAAGTCGGGTCTGCGGCAGGTCCAGGACATCCTGGAGGGTCTCGACGACGTCCACTTCTCGCGGCTCACGTCCCACGATGTCGTACGGCACAAGCTGGTCGGCCGTATCGTCGACGCGTACGAGAAGTACGACAGCGAGAACGGCACCGAGAACGGCTCCCACAAGAGCCGGGGCCACAAAGGGAAGTAGACCAGCACCGCCATGTCGATCGACGTCAACAACGAGTCCGGAACCGAGGTCGACGAGCAGGCGATCCTCGACATCGCCCGCTACGCGCTCGCGCGGATGCGCATCCACCCGCTCTCCGAGCTCTCGGTGATCGTCGTGGACACCGACGCCATGGAGCAGTTGCACATCCAGTGGATGGACCTGCCGGGGCCGACGGATGTCATGTCCTTCCCGATGGACGAGCTCCGTCCGCCGTCGAAGGACGACGACGAGCCGCCGCAGGGGCTGCTCGGCGACATCGTGCTCTGCCCCGAGGTCGCCGAGCGGCAGGGCAAGGACGCCCCGACGCAGCACTCCATGGACGAGGAGCTCCAACTGCTCGCCGTCCACGGAGTGCTGCACCTGCTCGGCTACGACCACGAGGAAGCCGACGAGAAGGCCGAGATGTTCGGTCTGCAGGCCGCCATCGTGGACGGCTGGCGCGCGGAGAAGGGCATGACGGGTCCGTCTCCGGCCCCGACCGTGTCATGAGCCCTCAGCTGGTCCTCGGTGCCATCGCCCTGGTCGTCGTCGCCTGGCTCGCCGCCTGCGCGGAGGCGGGCATCGCGCGCGTCTCCAGCTTCCGCGCAGAGGAGGCCGTGCGCGCCGGCCGGCGCGGCAGCGCCAAGCTGGCGCAGGTCACCGCGGACCCGACGCGCTATCTGAACGTGGCGCTGCTCGTCCGCGTCGCCTGCGAGATGGCGGCCGCCGCGCTCGTCGTCTTCGCCTGCCTGAAGGAGTTCGACAAGACCTGGCAGGCCCTCGCCGTCGCCATCGCCGTCATGGTCCTCGTGTCGTACGTCGCCGTCGGTGTCTCGCCGCGCACCATCGGCCGCCAGCACCCGCTGAACACCGCGACGGCGGCTGCGTACGTCCTGCTGCCGCTGGCCCGGATCATGGGCCCGATCCCCTCGTTGCTGATCCTCATCGGCAACGCGCTCACGCCCGGCAAGGGCTTCAGGCGCGGCCCGTTCGCCTCCGAGGCGGAGCTGCGGGCGCTGGTCGACCTCGCCGAGAAGGAGTCCCTCATCGAGGACGAGGAGCGCCGCATGGTGCACTCCGTCTTCGAGCTCGGCGACACCCTCGTACGCGAGGTCATGGTGCCCCGCACGGACCTCGTCGTCATCGAGCGCTCCAAGACGATCCGGCAGGCACTCACCCTGGCCCTGCGCTCGGGCTTCTCGCGCATCCCGGTCACCGGGGAGAGCGAGGACGACATCGTCGGGATCGTGTACCTGAAGGACCTGGCCCGCAAGACGCACATCAGCCGCGACGCCGAGTCCGAGCTGGTGTCCACGGCCATGCGCCCGGCCACGTTCGTGCCCGACACCAAGAACGCCGGCGATCTGCTGCGCGAGATGCAGCAGGAGCGCAACCACGTCGCCGTCGTCATCGACGAGTACGGCGGCACGGCCGGCATCGTCACCATCGAGGACATCCTCGAGGAGATCGTCGGCGAGATCACCGACGAGTACGACCGTGAACTGCCGCCCGTCCAGGAGCTCGGCGACGACCGCTTCCGGGTGACCGCCCGCCTCGACATCGGCGACCTCGGCGAGCTGTACGGCTTCGAGGCCTACGACGACGAGGACGTGGAGACCGTCGGCGGACTGCTCGCCAAGGCGCTGGGACGGGTGCCCATCGCCGGTGCCTCCTCGGCGGTCGAGCTGCCCGACGGACGCGAGCTGCGGCTGACCGCGGAGGCCGCGGCCGGCCGCCGGAACAAGATCGTCACCGTCCTCGTCGAGCCGACCGGCCCGGCCGGCGGGCCGCCGAAGGAGGAGAGGACGAAGTGACCCCGCGGCAGCTGCGCGCCCTCTGTCTCTCCTTCAACGCGACCGTCGAGGACTTCCCCTTCAACCCCGAGACCTCGGTCTTCAAGGTGCTGGGCAAGCTCTTCGCGCTGACGAACCTGGACGCGCGCCCGCTGACGGTCAATCTGAAGTGCGACCCGCAGGACGCGATCCGGCTGCGCGACCAGCACCCGGGGCTGATCATCCCGGGCTATCACATGAACAAGCGGCACTGGAACACGGTGACCGTGGACGGCGAACTCCCGGACCGCCTGGTCCGGGAGCTCATCGAGGATTCGTACGATCTCGTCGTCGCCGGTCTGCCGCGGGCCGAGCGGCTGCGCCTCGACCGCCCCTGACCCTCAGCGGGTCCGGGTCGCGCCGCGGCGGCGCGGCGGGGCGAGGTATCCGGTGGCCGGGTGACCCGCCGCGTCCGGTGACCCGTCGGCGGGGGTGTCCGCCCGCACTTCGTATGCTCTGGTCATGACCGACAGCAGCGCGCTCGACCCCGAGGACCGCAAGATCGTCACCCTGGCCCGTTCCGCGCGGGCCCGCAACGGTGTGCCCGAGGGGGCGGCCGTACGGGACGAGACGGGGCGTACCTACGTCGCCGGGACCGTGGAGCTGGCGTCCCTGCGGCTGAGCGCCCTGCAGACCGCCGTGGCGATGGCCGTGGCGTCCGGGGCGAAGTCCCTGGAGGCGGCGGCCGTGGTGTCCGAGGCGGAGGCCGTCGCGGAAGCGGACCGTGCTGCCGTACGGGATCTCGGCGGGCCCGGGACGCCGGTGCTGCTGGCCGGGCTCGACGGTGTCGTCCACCAGACGCTGACGGCGGGCTGAGAAGACTTCCCCGCCCGGCCGCCCGCCCCGCCACCCCGCCGCTGCCCCACGCCGAGCCCTCGGCGTGGGCGGTGCGGCCGGGGCCGACGCGGGCGGAGGTTTCTCAGAAGCCGAGCTTGCGCAGCTGGCGGGGGTCCCGCTGCCAGTCCTTGGCGACCTTCACATGGAGGTCCAGGAAGACCGGCGTGCCCAGCAGCGCCTCGATCTGCTTGCGGGACTTGATGCCGACGTCCTTCAGGCGCTTGCCCTTGGGGCCGATGATGATGCCCTTCTGGCTGGGGCGCTCGATGTAGACGAAGGCGTGGATGTCGAGGAGCGGCTTGTCGGCGGGGCGGTCCTCGCGCGGCAGCATCTCCTCGACCACGACGGCGATGGAGTGCGGAAGCTCGTCGCGGACGCCCTCCAGGGCGGCCTCGCGGATCAGCTCCGCGATCATTACCTGCTCGGGCTCGTCCGTCAGGTCACCCTCGGGGTAGAGGGCGGGCCCCTCCGGAAGCAGCGGGACGATCAGATCGGCCAACAGACCCACCTGCGAGTCGCCCACCGCCGACACCGGCACGATCTCGGCCCACTCGAACCCCAGCTCGCGGCCGAGCTGGTCGATCGCGATGAGCTGCTCGGCGAGCGTCTTGCTGTCGACGAGGTCGGTCTTCGTGACGATCGCGATCTTCGGCGTCTTCTTGATGGACGCCAGTTCCTTCGCGATGAAACGGTCACCCGGGCCGAGCTTCTCGTTCGCGGGCAGGCAGAAGCCGATCACGTCGACCTCGGCCCAGGTGGTGCGGACGATGTCGTTGAGCCGCTCGCCCAGCAGGGTGCGCGGTTTGTGCAGGCCAGGGGTGTCGACGAGGATCAGCTGCGCGTCGGGCCGGTGCACGATGCCGCGCACGGTGTGCCGCGTGGTCTGCGGCTGGTTCGCGGTGATCGCCACCTTCTGGCCGACCAGAGCGTTCGTGAGGGTGGACTTGCCCGCGTTGGGGCGGCCCACGAAACAGGCGAAGCCGGCGCGGTGGTTCCCCACTGCCTCGAGGGCGGGAGAGGCGCCCCCGTCCTTGGACGGCTCGGATGACTGGTTGCGAACGCTCATGGCGCCCATTGTCCCTGATCGTCGGGTGCCCGCCGTACCAAGCTGTTCGATACCCGGGAAGCGAGTATTTCGACACCTGCGCACCGGGCGTTCAGGGACGCCCGCACCGGGCGGACGGGGACGCCCGCAGCGGGCGCACAGGGGCGCGCGCACTCGGCCTCCGCGGGCGCGCGAACCGGGCATTCCAGCTCCGCGCGCCGGTCTCCTCATCTGTGAGGATCCGGAAACCACGGCGCAATGAAACATGCCCGAAACGCGGGTGTACGCAACAGGAAATGCGGGCCCGTGACGCTCTGACGACGCCCCCACACCGTTGGAGAGACCGTGACTCTGGCCGCCGCCCGGATCGACACCGGCGACACAGCCTGGCTGCTCGCCGCCACCGCGCTCGTGCTCCTGATGACCCCCGGCCTCGCCCTGTTCTACGGCGGCATGGTCCGCACGAAGAGCGTCCTCAACATGCTGATGATGAGCTTCGTGTCGATCGCCCTGGTCACGGTGGTCTGGCTGACCGCCGGGTACTCCCTCGCGTTCGGCGAGGACACGTTCGGCGGGCTCATCGGCGGGCTGCGGCACGCGGGGATGGCCGGGCTCGGGCCGGACAGCGTGCAGGGCACCGTCCCCACCCTGCTCTTCGCCACCTTCCAGCTCACGTTCGCGATCATCACCGCCGCGCTGATCAGCGGGGCCATCGCCGACCGGGCGAAGTTCGGGGCATGGCTCGTCTTCGTGCCCGTGTGGACGCTGCTCGTATACGTTCCCGTCGCGCACTGGGTGTGGGGCCCCGGCGGCTGGATCCGCGACGGTCTGGGCGCGCTCGACTTCGCGGGCGGTATGCCGGTCGAGATCACCTCCGGTGCCTCCGGGCTCGCGCTGTGCCTGGTCCTCGGGCCGCGGCTCGGCTTCAAGAAGGACGCCATGCGACCGCACAACCTGCCGATGGTCATGCTCGGCGCCGGTCTCCTCTGGTTCGGCTGGTTCGGCTTCAACGCCGGGTCCGCCCTCGGCGCCAACGGTCTGGCCGCCGCGGCGTTCCTCAACACCCTCACGGCCGGCTGCACCGGACTGCTCGGCTGGCTCCTCGTGGAGCAGCGGCGCGACGGCCACCCGACCACGCTGGGCGCCGCCTCCGGCGCGGTCGCCGGTCTGGTGGCCATCACCCCGGCCTGCGGGGTGGTGTCCCTGCTGGGCGCGCTCGTCGTCGGACTCGCCGCCGGTGTCGTCTGCTCGTACGCCGTGAGCTGGAAGTTCCGCCTGAACTACGACGACTCGCTGGACGTCGTCGGTGTGCATCTGGTCGGCGGCGTGATCGGCACGCTGCTCATCGGGGTCTTCGCCGTGCACGAGATGACGGGCGGGACCGAGGGGCTGCTGTACGGCGGCGGGCTCGGCCAGCTCGGCCGGCAGCTCGTCGGTGTGCTGGCCGTCGGGGCGTACGCGTTCGCCGTCACGTACGGCCTCGGCCGACTGATCGACCGGCTCATGGGCCTGCGCGCGGACGAGGAGCATGAGCAGACCGGCCTGGACCTTACGGTGCACGCCGAGAGCGCCTACGATCACGGGGTCCTGGGCCACGGCGCCCCGGTTCCGTCGTCCCTCTCCACCGCGCAGAAGGTCAAGCCCCAGGCATGAAGCTCATCACCGCGATCGTCAAGCCCTACCGACTCGACGAGGTCAAGACCGCCCTGCAGGAGCTCGGTGTGCACGGGCTGACCGTCACCGAGGCCAGCGGATACGGGCGTCAGCGCGGGCACACCGAGGTGTACCGCGGCGCCGAGTACCAGGTCGACCTCGTGCCCAAGGTCCGGATCGAGGTCGTCGTCGAGGACGCCGACTCCGACGCGGTCATCGACGCGGTGGTGAAGGCCGCGCAGACCGGGAAGATCGGAGACGGAAAGGTGTGGTCCGTACCCGTGGAGACGGTCGTACGGGTGCGGACGGGCGAACGCGGGCCCGACGCGCTCTGATCGTCACCACCGCCGCGGCGAACGCGGCGACCACGACCACGGCCGCCAGCCACGGCAGCGCGAGGAACGACACACTCGCCGACTCCCGGGTCCCCGGCGCGCTGGCCGTCAACGTCACGTCGCCCCAGTCGAGTTGAGGTGCTCCGTCCCAGGGTGCGGTGAGCCGCACCCGCTGGCCCGGGAGCAGTTCCGAGGGGATGCCCGTGAGCCCGCGGGACAGCAGGGTCCGCCCGAAGAGGCCCTCGGCCCTCAGACGCACCTTCGGGTTCAGCGTCACGTTGCCCGTGTTGTGCAGGGTGTACGAGACGGTGGCCGCGGAGGCGCCCGTGCCGGGGATCAGCGGCTGGTGGTGGGTGAGGCGGACCTTCTCCACGGCGAGGGCGGGAACCGTCGGCCCGCCGACCCGGAGATAGACCCGGGCGGCCACGGCTCGTCGTACCCCGACCGAGAGGGAGCCTTCCCCCGTCTCGATCCGTTCGTCGAGCGCCACCAACGCGCCCGGATGGTCGCCGGGTTCGGCCCGCTCCGGGACCCGGAGCGTGAACGGCACGGTGATCTTCTCGTGCGCGGGCACGGTGACCCGGGAGCGGGCGGGCCGCGCCCACGCCCCCACCCCGCGCTGCTTCTCCTTCAGCGTGCGCACGGCGAAACCGCCGTCGCGCGCGGTGTTGTAGGCGTCGGCCGCGTACAGCCGGAACGTCAGGGGACGGCCGGTCTTGTTGGCGACGGTGACCTTGTCCCGGAGGGTCTGGCCGGGGTCGGCGGAGAGGTAGAAGTACGGCCGCGCGGCGATGCGCGAGGAGACGGGGTAGACCGACCAGCTTCCGTTGTCGGCCGCGTACGAGGGCGTCGCCAGGAAGACCGAGACGACCGAGAAGACGAGGAAGGCCGGGAGCAGGCTCAGGAGGAGGGCGTACGGCTTGCGCATGGGTGCGGACCCCCGCGGACGGCATGGGCGGCGTGGGCGGACGAGGTGGTACGAGATGTGGGGCGGGACAAGGTGGACGGGCGGGTGCGCGCCCGGCCACCGGGGTGCGGAGGGACCGGCCGAGTGGCGGACCGGTCAGCTGAGCGTCAGCGTGAGCACGCCGGAGTAGGAGCCGGGGGGCGTGAACTCCGGTACGTTCAGCGACAGTCCGGCGTCGACGGTGAACTCACCACCTGTGAGCGTCCCGTTGGGGGTGGACGCCAGGGTCGCTCCCGAGGTGCCCACCGCGCCGGACGAGCCGGCCTGGCAGGTGCTCGGGCTGCCGGCCTTGGTGGCGCAGGCCGGGCTCCAGCTCAGGGCACCGGCGTCGATCTTCGCGCCGGGGCCGGTGAAGTCGGTGACCTTGCCGGTCAGGGACCAGCCCGCGGGTCCGCCGCGGAAGTCCTTGACCGTCACCGTCTGCAGGGCGCCCGTGGAGGCACCGCCCTTGCCGAAGTCGACCGCCGACAGCGCGACGGCGTCCCCGGCCTGGGTCATCGACAGCGTTCCCGCCCTGACCGTCGTGGTGAGCTTCTGACTGCCGTCCGGGACGGGCGTGTTGTCGATGACGACATACGCGGCGGGACCCGCTCCGGTGTCCGCGTTCCAGCTTCCTCCCTCGTACGCGACCACGCCGGTCGTCGTCTTGTCGTTGACGACGAGCGAGCCGCTGAAGGAGCCCTGGGCGTTCGCGGTCACGGTCGCCGTGTCGGCGGTCTGGGTGGCCCCGGACCGTCCGGCGAGGGTGACGCTGGCGCCCGGGGTGAAGTCGCTGCCGGTGACGGTCACGCTGTCACCGGGGTTCCCGGAGGCCGAACCGAGCTGGATGGCCCGGGTGTTGGTCTGTCCGCCGCCCGTCGCGGTGACCGTCTCCGAGACCGGGGCGGGCGGGGTGATGACCGTGCACGGGGTGTCCAGTTCCATGATGTAGCTGGTGTGGATGTTGTAGTCGCTCGGCGACAGGGTGATCGCGCCGGGCGCGGTGACGGTGAACGTGCCCGTCATGCTGAACGACGGGAAGGCGCCCTTGCCGGGCACCGGGTCGTTCTTCTTGGGACCGGCGACGGTGACGCTTCCGGTCTGCGCCCCGCCGAGCGCGACCTTGCCGGTGGGCGTCATGATGTCCGCCGGAAGCGCGATGTCGACGGGGTTGCTGGCGGCCGGCTTGACCACCGTGTAGGTCACGGTGACCGTGTCGCCGACCTTGGGGCTCGCGTTGTCCACCGTGATCTTCGCGGTGGTGGTGCCGTCGATCGGCGGGATGCCCGCGATCGCCGGCGGGATGCAGTGCGTGGCGAAGTCCACGTTCGTGGAAGCGGCTCCGGCCGGGGCGGCCAGCGCACCTCCCGCGGTGAGCGCGAGGACGGTCGCCCCGAGCAGTGCCGCGAGGCGGCGTCTTCGGGTGGTCGGACCCGTGGTTGACATGGTTGTAGCCCCCTCCTGAGGGATGCGGGCGCAGCGGCTCGTCTGCGCCGACAGGGGGCCATTGATGTGCGGGTTGTGTGAGAAGTCAATGGAGTCCCGGCGCAGTGACTGATGGGCCATCAGTTTCTGTCATGGTCATCAACCGGGGCTCCTCGCGGGGGAGTTGTGGGGGGAGCCGGTGCCGCTGCGCGCGGGCGGCACCGGCCCTCACGTCGTGGCGCGGCGGGTCAGTCGAAGACGAACGGGCCAGGCGCCTGCGGCGCGTCCGCCGTGCAGGTGATGGTGATGCCGAAGACCACCATGCTCAGGGAGCCGCCGTAGGTCTCCAGGCTGTCGCCGGAGGCGACGGTGCCGTCCAGGGGGCCCACCGAGACTCCGCCGCCCGCGGCGATCGCGGGGTTCTTCGTGCCGCTGAAGGCGGTGGTCCCGCCGCTCGCGCTCACCAGGGTCAGGGTGGAGGTGACCGAGTTCTCGGAGATGGGGAGCGGGGAGGTGATGTCGGTGGAGCTGAGGGTGATGGTCGCGGCCGTGCCGTCCTGCGTGGCGGTGAGGGTGGCCGCGCCGCCGCCCCCGATGGTGCAGGTCGCGTTGATGGTGGCCGTCTGGGGAGTGACGGCCGCGGCGGCCGGCGCGAAGGCCAGACCGGTCGCGGCGAGGGTGCCGGCGGCTAACGCCGCGACGGTTCCGAGCTGCTTGCCTCTCATCGGATTCCCTTCCCTTGTGGGGGAATTGCCATGTGGGGATGGTCGGGACGGGACCGTCCGCCCTGGTCCGGGCACACGGGCTCCTCACCTCTGTGCTCGGTGAGGGTGCGGGGAGACGTGTACGCGGACCGTCCGCGCGTGGGGTGCGGGACGCCGTGCGGGGCGTATCTGACGGTCCGTCGGAATGTGCGGTTCCATTGAGGCGCGGGTGGCTCACGATTGCAAGGGAAGCGGACCCTTTCCTTCAACGGTCGGAGAAAGTGGCCGAAGTTGAACCCGGAACCGGGTCCGGCGCCCAGCACACGGGTCCGACGCGCGGGGTCACCTCTGCCCGGCGGCCGGAGCCATGTTCTGCAGGCCCACCACCCGCAGCAGTTGGAGGCGCTCGTGCGACTCGGTGCCGGGGCGTGCGGTGTGGACGAGGAGGAGCTGATTGTCGCCGGAGCTGAGCAGGAACTCGCAGTCGAGTTCCAGCAGACCCACCGTGGGGTGCAGGAACCGCTTCGTCGCGGAGCGGCGCACCGCGACCTCGTGGGATTCCCAGAGGTGCGCGAACTCCTCACTCGTGGAGCGGAGTTCGGCCACCAGGGCGGCGGGGGCCGGATCGTCGGGGCGGGCCGCCGTGACCGCGCGCAGGTTGGCGACATGGGAGCGGGCGAGCTCGGGGAGGTCCTCGGGCGGGCAGAGGGCCCGGGCCCGCGGGTCGGTGAAGAACCGCCGCACGAGATTGCGCCCGGGGCCCGTCTCGCCGGTCAGCGCCGCCGACATCGCGTTCTGCGCGAGGACGTCGCCGTAGTCGGTCATGACCAGAGCGGGCGCGTCGTGCAGCCGGTCGAGGATCAGCAGCAGCCCGGGGCGGATGTGCGACGAGGCACTCCCGGCGCGTGGCGGCTCCTCGCCGACCAGGTGGAAGAGGTGGTCCCGCTCGTCGCCGGTGAGCCGCAGTGCCCGCGCCAGCGCGCCCAGCATCTGACGGGAGGGACGCGGTCCCCGCGCCTGTTCGAGCCGGGTGTAGTAGTCCACGGACATGCCCACGAGCGCCGCCACCTCCTCCCGGCGCAGACCAGGGGTGCGGCGCCGGGCACCCGCCGTGAGCCCCACGTCGGAGGGCTCCAGACGGGCGCGGCCGCGGCGCAGGAAGTCGGCGAGTTCGGCTCGGTTCACCCCTCCAGCGTGACGCAGGCCGCCGGTCTTATCCAGGCACTGCCGGTCCCTGGATCAGGAGGTCTCTCCCGCCCGGCCCGGCACGGGGGGACGGTGGAGGGCGACGAGAGGAACAGATCATGCTGACATTGGTGACCGGAACCACCGGCGAGGTCGGACGACGCTTCGTACCCCGCCTCCTGCAGCAGGCGCCCCCCGGCGACACGGTACGGATCCTGGTCCGCGACGAGTCCCGGGCGACGGCCCTGGCCGGCCTCACCGGCCCGGCCGGCCGCGGCGTCGAGATCGCCGTCGGAGACCTGCGCGACGCCGAGACGCTCGGCAAGGCCCTCACGGGTGTCGACTCGGTCGTGAACATCGCGGCCGCCTTCCGCGGGGTCCCCGACGAGGAGGCCCGGGCGGTCAACCGCGACGCCGCGCTGGAGCTGGGCCGCACCGCCGTCTCCTCCGGGGTACGCCGGTTCGTGCAGGTCAGCACCAATCTGGTGTACGGGACCGGCCGGGGCCGCCCGCTGACCGAGGACGACCCGAGCAGGCCCGGCGGCGAGATGTGGGGCGCCTACCCGGAGTCCAAGGCGGAGGCGGAGCGCGGCCTGCTCGCCCTGGAGGGCGGCATGGACGTCCGGATCGGCCGCCTGCCCTTCGTCTACGGCGAGGGCGACCCGCATCTCGCCGCGTCGCTGCGGTGGGCCGCGCACTGGGCCGCCGGCAAGCGGCTCCAGATGGTCCACCACGCGGATGTCGCCCAGGGCCTCTGCCGTCTGCTGTACGCCCCCGGTGTGGGCGGCGGCCGGATCTACAACATCGCCGACGACGCCCCCGTCACCACCGTCGACCTCCACCTGATCAACGGCGTCGAGGTGCCGCCCGCCCTGTACGAGCGCAGCGACCCCGACCCCTGGAACGGGATCGTCTCCACCGACCGCATCCGCCACGACCTGGGCTTCCGCCCGGTGTACCCGTCGCTGTGGACGGCCAGGGACGCCGGAGCCCTGTGACCGGGCCGGGCGGCCCGCCCGAGGGGCCGCCCTGATCGCCCGGCCCGCTCAGTCCCCTCAGCTCGTCGGCTCCGCGATCAGCGCCGCGGCCACGCCCCGGGCGGATGGACCCGGACCACGGAGGCCACAACCATTCGGCGGCTTCGGCGGTCATGGTGGATGACAGCCGTACAAAGATCCGTCCGCGTGATCGCCGAGGCCCTGTGGCCGCCGTGCGAACCGATGTCAGGGAAAGGACACCGATGTCTCACCCCACCCGTCGGGCCGTTGCCGTCCCCGGTCTCTCCAAGGGAAGGGCAGGCGCACTCGCCACGGTGGGCACCTTGCTGACCGCTTCCCTGGCGGCGGTCGGCGGCCTCGCCACACCGGCCGTGGCCACGACCGCCTCGCCCGTCATCGACTTCAACGGCGACGGCTACGCGGACCTCGCCGTCTCCGCGCCCGGTGGCACGGTCTCGGGCATGGTGGAGGCGGGCTACGTCTCGGTCCTGTACGGCTCCGCGGCCGGTACCGACACGGCGCACCCGATGGTGATCACCCGGGCCACCGCGGGCGTGCCGGGGAGCGTCGAACCGTACGGCTCCTTCGGCCGTACCACCGTCGCCCGCGACCTCGACGGCGACGGCCGCACGGACCTCGTCGTGGGCGACTACACCGCACCGGCTGTGCTCTGGGGCTCCGCGAAGGGACTGACGGCGGGTGCCCCGCTCCCGGCGCCCGCCCCCACGGTCGCGACGGGCGACATCGACGGCGACGGCCACCCCGACCTGGTGACCACGACCGGGGAGGGCCTCCAGGTGCACTACGGCCCGTTCTCCCGCGCCGGAGTCCCCGCCTCCGTCCAGACGCTCCCCTTCACGGAGGGGGACGCGCCCAAGGCCATCGTCGTGGGCGACATGACGGGCGACGGCGCCGACGACATCGTCACGACCCACAGTTTCGACGACATTCAGGGAACGTCCCGCTTCTGGGCGGGCGGCCGGGACGGCCTCGGCCGCACCTCCCGCAGTTTGGGCTGGTCCACGACCGGCGGGGTCGTCGCCGATGTGAACCGCGACGGTTACGGCGACCTCGTCGCCGCGCAGGTCGACCAGGTCTCGGAGGACCGCGACTACGACGCCGGTACGGTCCGGGTCGTCTACGGCTCGGCGTCGGGTCCCTCCACCCGTACGGCGAAGATCACCCAGGACACTCCGGGCGTTCCCGGGGTGAGCGAGTCCGGCGACCACGACGTCGACTCCGGCGACCTGTTCGGCTACTCCCTGGCCGCGGGCGACGTCACCGGCGACGGCTACCCGGACGTCGCCGTGGGCGTGCCCGGCGAGAACGTCGGGTCGATCCGCGACGCGGGGGCCGTCGTCCTGCTCAAGGGCGGCGCGGCCGGTCTCACCGGCAAGGGGGCGCAGGCCTTCCACCAGTCGTCCCCGGGGGTGCCCGGCGCCTCCGAGAAGGGCGACTACTTCGGCCGGACCGTGCTCCTCGCCGACGTCAACGCCAACCACCGCGCCGACCTGGCGATCGCCACCCCCTACGAGGACGGGGCGTACGCGGACTCGGGCGCGGTGTGGGTCCTGCGCGGCTCCCGGTCCGGCCTGACCACCACCAACAGCACCGTGTTCGGCCCGCGGGCGCCGTACGCCCCGGAAAAGGACGCGCGGTTCGGGGACGGCCTCGCGCGGTAGCGGGTGACGGCCGGCGCGGGCGACGGTCCGGCGTCATCACCTCCGGCGGACCACCCGGCCGGTCGCGCCACCGCGTCCGGCCGGCAGCCGGACCTGGACTCGCCGGACTCGCCGGACTCGCCGGACCCGGCCGCCCCGGACCCGGACCCGGCTGACCCAGCCGACCCGGACCCGGCTGACCCGGACCCGACTGACCCGACCCGGCGCAGGGGCACCACCGCACACCGACGGCGCCTGCCCGGACGGCGAGAGCCGTCCGGGCAGCACTCCCGACAGAGCCCCCCGGGCCCGGACCGCCTCAGTCCACGCCCTTGATCCGCCTCACCAGCAGCGCCCCCGCGAGGCCGATCACCGCCGCGACCAGGTACAGCACCCGGTATCCGCCCAGGTACGTCACGATCGGCGCCGCCATCACCGGCGCCGCGACCTGAGGGAGGGCGTTGGCGATGTTGATGACGCCGAGATCCTTGCCGCGGTCGACGGCCTTCGGCAGGACGTCGGTCATCAGGGCGAAGTCGACGGAGGTGAAGACGCCGAAGCCGACGCCGAGGACGGCCGCGGCGGTGATCGCGCCGGGCCAGGTCTGCCAGCCGGCCAGCGCCGCCGTGGCCACCGCCATCAGGACGCCGGACCAGATCACGAACGGCTTGCGGCGGCCCAGCCGGTCCGACCACACCCCGCCCACCACGACGGTGGCCAGCAGCGTGACACCGTTCACCGCCGTGAGGATCAGAACACCCTGCTCGGGGTCGTCGTGGTGCAGCCGGTCCCGCAGGTAATAGAGCAGGTACAGCAGCACGAGGGCGTTGCTGAGGTTGATCAGGAAGCGGGTCAGCCAGGCCCACGCCAGGTCGGGGTGCTCGCGCGGGCTCAGCCGGAACGAGGTGAGGAACGTCCGCCAGGACCAGGGCGGGCGGGCCGACTCGGGCAACCGCAGGTCCGGGAAGCGGAGTACGTACGGCAGGACGCCCACCAGCGTGAACACCGCGCACGCCGCGTACCCGCCGCCGGTGCCCCCGGCCACCGTCGCGAGCCCCGTGCCGCCGACCACGCCGAGGATCTGAGCCGCGCCCAGCCAGCCGCCCACGGAACCGCGTTGCAGCCGCGGCACCCGGTCGGGGACGGCCGCGGTGACCGCGGCGAACGCGGCGTTCAGGGTCAGCTGGACCAGGCACCAGCCCGCCGCCATCGTCCAGACGCCGCCCGCTCCCGCGAGGAGCAGCAGGGACAGCGCGCCACCGGCCGCCCCGGCCACGATCCACGGCGTACGGCGGCCCCGGCGCGAGGTCGTACGGTCGGACAGCGCGCCGAAGAGCGGATTGGCGACCAGCGAGACGACCGCGCCCGCACCCGTGACCCAGGCCAGCATCGTCTCCTTGGACATGCCGGTGCCGGGCGCGAAGTCCTCCGCCTGGGAGGCGAGGAGGATCTGCAGGGGGCCGTACCAGCCCACCCAGATCGCCCCGTTGGCGAGCGAGAGCGCCGAGGTCCAGCCCCGGCCGACCCGCTCGACGGGCTCGGCGAGGGCCGTCACGGGTATGACCGCGTCGGCGGCCGTCATCTCTGCGCCCGCAGGGCGTCCCGCAGCCAGCCGTAGGAGGCCTTCGGAGTCCGTTCCAGGGTGTCGTAGTCGACATGGACGAGGCCGAAGCGGCGCGCGTACCCCTCCGCCCACTCGAAGTTGTCCATCAGCGACCAGACGAAGTAGCCGCGCACGTCGACGCCCTGCTCCAACGCCCGGTGCAGCGCCCGGACATGACCGTCCAGGAACGCGATCCGCTCCTGGTCGTCGATGCCGTCGTAACTGCAGCCGTTCTCGGTGATGACGACGGGCGGGAGCCGGTCGCCGTAGCGTTCGCGGAAGCCGACCAGCAGCTCGGTGAGCGCCTCGGGCACCACCGGCCAGCCGAAGTCGGTGACCGGGTATCCCTCCAGTTCCTTGACGGTGAAGGGCAGTTCGGCGGGCAGGGTGAGTCCGCTGAACTCGATCTCCGCGCCCTCGGGGGCGCCCACCCGCGTCGGCTGGTAGTAGTTGATCCCGTACCAGTCGACCGGCTCGCCGATGATCTTCAGGTCCGACTCGACGTCGCCGGGCATCAACTCGCCGATGCCTTCGGGGTACTTGCCGAGCAGGACGGGGTCGGCGAAGAGGCGGTTGAGCAGGAGGTCGTAGAAGTCGGCCGCCTCCACGTCCTCGGTGCGGTCCGAGGCTGGCCAGGTCGGGCCGTGCGAGTTGGCGATCCCGATGTCGCCGGCACCGGCCGCGCGCAGGGCCCGTACGGCGAGACCGTGGGCGAGGAGCTGGTGGTGGGCCACCGGCAGCGCGTCGAACAGGAGCTGCTTGCCGGGAGCGTGCGCGCCGAGCGCGTGGCCCAGAAGCGTGTGTTCGGCGGGCTCGTTGAGAGTGATCCACTTCTTGACGCGGTCACCGAGGCGTTCGGCGACGACCGAGGTGTACTCGGCGAACCGCTCGGCGGTGTCCCGGTCCATCCAGTCCAGTTCGACCGGCAGGTCCCAGTGGAAGAGGGTCGGCAGTGGCCGTATGCCTGCCGCGCACAGGGCGTCGACCAGACGGTCGTAGAAGTCGAGGCCGCCGGGGGAGTTCACCCGGGGCCAGGAGATGGAGAAGCGGTACGCGTCCACGCCGAGGCCGGCGAGGAGTGCCACGTCCTGCGGGTAGCGGTGGAAGTGGTCGCAGGCCACCGCCGCCGTGGAGCCGTCCTTGATGTGCCCGGGCCCGGCCGTGAAGGCGTCCCACACCGAGGGGGCGCGTTCGTCCGCGGCCCCCTCGATCTGGTGGGCCGAGGTGGACACGCCCCAGAGGAAGCCGGGCGGGAACTGCGGGAGGGGGTTCGTCGCCATGCGCGCGATCATCTGTACCGGCGGTAACGGAAGTCAACGGTTCGGCGTGAACCCGCGGTTTCCCGTGCCCGCCCCCGGGCGACCCCCTTCGGCGACCGTCGGGCTTCCCCCTTCGGCGGTTCCCGTCAGGCGCCCTCCTTCAGCACCCGCGAGATCAGTTCGCGCTGGTCCTCCGTGAGTCTCGGGTCGGCGGCGTACACCGTCCTCCCGTCCACGGTGATCCGGTAGCTGAAGCCGTCCGGGACGCCGGCCGGGGGCGTGCCCCGGCCGGCGTCGATCGCGCGCTCGGCCAGGGCGTGCCACTCGGAGGCGTCGGACCGCCCCGAGGTGTCCACCTCGGCACGGCGCTCGATGCCCGCGAACCCGCCCGTGCGCCTCACCTGAATACGCATGGGTCCTGTCTAGTACGACTCGGCCGCCCGCGGCTACGCGGACGGGACTCCGACCTGCTCCCAGGCCTTCGTCACGGCCAGCAGCTCCTCACCGTCGTTGTACCGGGACCGCGCCGCGGCGAGCGTGAGCCGCGCGAAGTCGGAGAACAGGGCCTCCTGGGGCAGCTCCCCGCCGGTGAGGACGTCGTACCAGATCTGTCCGGCCCGCTCCCACGCGTGGCCGCCGAGCGCCTGCGCGACGAGGTAGAAGGCGTGGTTGGGGATGCCGGAGTTGATGTGGACGCCGCCGTTGTCCCGGCCGGTGCGGACGTAGCCGTCCATCGTCCCGGGCTGCGGGTCCTTGCCGAGCGCGTCGTCGTCGTACGCCTTGCCCGGCTCCTTCATGGAACGCAGGGCGGTGCCCGTGATCCGCGGGGCGAGCAGCCCGGCGCCGATCAGCCAGTCGGCCTCGGCGGCGGTCTGGCCGAGCGTGTACTGCTTGATCAGTGAGCCGAAGACGTCCGACATGGACTCGTTCAGGGCGCCCGGCTGGCCGAAGTAGGTGAGGTTCGCCGTGTACTGGGTGACGCCGTGGGTCAGCTCGTGGCCGATGACGTCGACCGGGATGGTGAAGTCGAGGAAGATCTCGCCGTCACCGTCCCCGAACACCATCTGCTCGCCGTTCCAGAAGGCGTTGTTGTAGTTCGCGTCGAAGTGCACGGTGGCGTCGAGCGGCAGGCCCTCGCCGTTGATCGAGTCGCGCCGATAGGCGTTCAGGTAGAGGTCGAAGGTCGCGCCGAGCCCGGCGTACGCGCGGTTGACCGTGGCGTCCTTGCCCGGCTTGTCGCCCTCGCCGCGGACCTTCTTGCCGGGGAGGTCCTGGCGATGGCGGGCGTCGTAGATCGTGCGGTGCGGTTTCTGCTCGGCGGCCCCCGCGGGCGCGGCCACGGCGGGCGCGCCGATGACGGTGGTCAGCCGCCGGTGGGTGCGCTCGTACGCGTCGCGCTCCAGGGTCTGGCGCGCGGGACCGGAGAGCGCCGGGTCCTCGTGCCGGGCGAGCTTGTCGAGGACATGGGGCGGGACGATGGTGCAGTGGACGGGCTCGAAGCCCCCGGTGGTCGTCATGCCCGGCACCCTTGCACTGAGTGACATCAATGTCACTACGTGCAACCAAGATTGGTGAAATGCGGCAATGGGGAGCCTGGGATTCCGCCCGGAAGTGGTATGGCGCACGTTTTGTCCCTTTCGGGGTATGCGATCCCGCATACTGATACAGCCCCCCGTACGGAGCGCGGCTCGGCTAGGCTGCGGAGCATCATGCGTTTCGGGCTGCTTCTCCTTAGCTGCCGCGGCGAGGGCCTGTAGTCGAGGCCGACCCCCTCCCCGCGGAGTCTGGCGTTGCGCCGTCGGCCGTCCTTTCGGACATCCTGAGGAGCCCACGCATCATGGCGAACAGCCACAGCAGCGAGCAGACCCGCGCCAACCGTCAGCGTCCCACGTCGATGCCCGTCCACAAGTACGGCCGGTACGACCAGGTCGACATCCCCGACCGCGACTGGCCGAACAACCGGATCACCGTCGCCCCCCGCTGGCTCTCCACGGACCTGCGCGACGGCAACCAGGCCCTGATCGACCCCATGTCGCCCGCGCGCAAGCGTGAGATGTTCGACCTGCTGGTGAAGCTGGGCTACAAGGAGATCGAGGTCGGTTTCCCGGCGTCGGGCCAGACGGACTTCGACTTCGTCCGCTCGATCATCGAGGACGAGACCGCGATCCCGGACGACGTCACGATCTCCGTACTGACCCAGGCCCGCGAGGACCTGATCGAGCGGACCGTCGAGTCGCTGAAGGGCGCCAAGCGCGCCAACGTGCACCTGTACAACGCCACCGCCCCGGTCTTCCGCCGCGTCGTCTTCCGCGGCTCCAAGGACGACATCAAGCAGATCGCCGTCGACGGCACCCGCCTGGTCGTCGAGTACGCGGAGAAGCTGCTGGGCCCCGAGACCGAGTTCGGCTACCAGTACAGCCCCGAGATCTTCACCGACACCGAGCTGGACTTCGCCCTGGAGGTCTGCGAGGCGGTCATGGACGTCTGGCAGCCCGGCCCGGGCCGCGAGATCATCCTCAACCTGCCCGCCACGGTGGAGCGTTCGACCCCCTCCACGCACGCGGACCGCTTCGAGTGGATGGGCCGCCACCTGTCCCGCCGCGAGCACGTCTGCCTGTCGATCCACCCCCACAACGACCGCGGTACGGCCGTCGCCGCCGCCGAGCTGGCGCTGATGGCCGGCGCCGACCGCGTCGAGGGCTGCCTGTTCGGGCAGGGCGAGCGCACCGGCAACGTCGACCTGGTCACCCTGGGCATGAACCTGTTCTCGCAGGGCGTCGACCCGCAGATCGACTTCTCCGACATCGACGAGATCCGTCGTACGTGGGAGTACTGCAACCAGATGGAGGTCCACGCGCGCCACCCGTACGTGGGCGACCTGGTCTACACGTCCTTCTCCGGCTCCCACCAGGACGCCATCAAGAAGGGCTTCGACGCGATGGAGGCCGAGGCGGCCGCCAGGGGCGTCACCGTCGACGACATCGAGTGGGCCGTCCCGTACCTGCCCATCGACCCGAAGGACGTCGGCCGCTCCTACGAGGCCGTCATCCGCGTCAACTCGCAGTCGGGCAAGGGCGGTATCGCGTACGTCCTGAAGAACGACCACAAGCTGGACCTGCCGCGCCGCATGCAGATCGAGTTCTCGAAGATCATCCAGGCCAAGACGGACGCCGAGGGCGGCGAGGTCACGCCGAAGGACATCTGGTCGACCTTCCAGGACGAGTACCTGCCCAACCCCGAGAACCCGTGGGGCCGTATCCAGGTCAGGACCGGCCAGTCCACCACGGACAAGGACGGCGTGGACACCCTGACCGTCGAGGCCACGGTCGACGGCGTGGACACCGTCCTGAGCGGCACCGGCAACGGTCCGATCTCCGCCTTCTTCGACGCCCTGCAGTCCATCGGCGTCGACGTACGCCTGCTCGACTACCAGGAGCACACGATGAGCGAGGGCGCCTCCGCACAGGCCGCCTCGTACATCGAGTGCGCGATCGGCGACAAGGTCCTGTGGGGAATCGGCATCGACGCGAATACGACACGCGCCTCGCTGAAGGCCGTCGTCTCCGCCGTCAACCGAGCGGCCCGCTGACCTCGTTCACCTGCTTCTTTCCGGCCCCGTCCGCCTTTCGAGGCGGGCGGGGCCGGGTCGTGTCCCGGCCAATCTGTGTGCAGGTCACGAGCAGGTCTCGTCCTAGGTACTGACTCAGCCTCAACTATGTGGCTAACATCACGCCAGCGCGGCGATGTTGCCGTGGCGTTACGGAGGTGTGCGACGTGCTGCCAGGATGGGGACGAAACGGTCGTGCAGTTCAGGTTCCCCGCATCCTGGGCACCCGTACGGCATGGAACGCCGTCGGCGACGGCGAGTTCTTCTGCCCGGGCTGCGGAGGCGACCGCAACTACCAGCGGCTCGCCGGCCGTCGCCGCTTCACTCTTCTGGGTGTTCCCGTGCTCCCGCGCGGCGAGACCGGGCCAGTCGTCGAATGCGCCGCCTGCCGCCGCCACTACGGCGCCGACGTCCTCGACCACCCCACCACCACCCGCTTCTCCGCGATGCTCCGCGACGCCGTCCACACCGTCGCCCTCGCCGTTCTCGCGGCGGGCGGCGGCTGCGCCCGCTCGTCCCTGGAGACCGCCGCCGCGGCCGTCCGCTCGGCCGGCTTCGACGACTGCACGGAGGACCAGCTCAGCGCCCTCGTCGAGGCGCTCGCCGCCGACACGGGCCGCTTCTTCGGCGAGCCCTGCGGAGCGAGCCTGGCCATAGAGCTCCACGAGGCCCTGGACCCGCTCGCCCCGCACCTCGCCCCGACGGGCCGCGAGGCGATCCTCCTCCAGGGGGCCCGCATCGCCCTCGCCGACGGGCCCTACACCCCCGCCGAACGGGACGTCCTGGCCACCGTGGGCGCGGCCCTGACGATCTGCTCGGACGATGTGACCCGCCTACTGGCAACGGCCCGGACACCGTCGTAGGCCGGCCGGGCCCCACCCGTCCGTTACTCCCTGGGGAGTAGTCCGGCCCCCGGGCCACCCCTCGCAGTACGCCCGAACTCGCCCTTCCGCGCGACGTAACCCGTCCGTCGCGCCGGAAGTCTGGTGCCTGTCCAGACAATCCGCGAGAAGGGGAGGACCCCGCCATGGGGCCCGAGAAAGCCGGAACGACGAGGAGAGGCCCAGGGCGCCGGACGGCCGTGCCCTGGCTGCTGCTCGGGCTGTGGGTGGCCGTGCTGGCCGCCGTCGGACCGTTCGCGGCGAAGCTCGCGGACGTGCAGCACGACCGTGCCGTGGACTATCTGCCGGCGAGCGCGGACTCCACCCAGGTCGCGAAGATCGAGGACCGGCTGCCCGGTGGCGAGGCCACCCAACTGGTGCTCGTCTACCACCGCGACGGGGGCCTCCGCGCCGCCGACCGGGCCACGGCGGCCCGCCAGGTCGCCGCGATCACCCGGGCGAACCCGCTCACCGACACCCCCGAGGCCGTGCCGTCCCGGGACGGCGGCACGCTGATGTACGCGGTCGCCAGCACCGCGCCCGGCTCCGACGAGAAGAAGCGCGACGCGTTCGTGAACGACGTACGCGACGTCGCCCGGGGAACGGACGGGATGAGCGTCGACGTCGGCGGCCCCGGCGCCCTGGCCACCGACGCCGGCGAGGTGTACAACTCCCTCGGCGGACCGCTGCTCTACACCACCGTCGCCGTGGTCGCCGTCCTGCTGATCCTCATCTACCGCAGCCCGCTGCTGTGGCTCGTGCCGCTCGCCGTCGCGGGCGTCGCCGACTATCTGTCGATGGGCGTCGCCTACGGACTCCACCAGGCGTTCGGCACCAGCGTCTCCGGCCAGAGCTCGGGCGTGATGACGATCCTCGTCTTCGGCGCCGGCACCGACTACGCGCTGCTGGTCATCTCCCGCTACCGGGAGGAGCTGCGGCGCGTGGAACGGCCCTACGACGCCATGAAGGAGGCCCTGCGCGGCTGCGGGCCCGCCGTGCTCGCCTCCTCCGGCACCGTCGCCGCAGGACTCCTCTGCCTGCTCGCCGCCGACCTCAACAGCAGCCGGGCCATGGGCCCGACAGGCACCGTCGGCGTGCTCTGCGCCCTCCTCGCCATGCTGACCCTGCTGCCCGCCGTACTCGTCCTGCTCGGGCGCCGGGTGTTCTGGCCGCTCGTCCCCGCCTACGGCACCGAACCCAAACAGCGGCGGAACCTGTTCGCCGCGATGGGGACCTCCGCCGGGCGCCGGCCGCTCGTCGTCCTCGCGAGCGGGGCCGTCCTGCTCGGGGCGCTCGCCCTCGGCGCGCTGAACCTGCCGGGCCCGCTCAAGCAGCAGGACTCCTTCGCCCACCGGCCCGACTCGGTCGCCGCGATGGAGACACTCGCCCGCGCCTACCCGGGCCAGGGCACCCAGCCGATCACCGTGATCGCTCCCACCGGGCGGGCGGACACCGCGCTGGCCGCCGTGCGCGGCCACGCCGGCGTCGCGAGCGCCGAACGCGGACGCAGTGGCGGCGGATGGACGGAGATCTCCGTCATCGCGCGCGGCGCGCCCCAGTCGGCCGCCGAGACCGCCACGATCAAGGCCCTGCGGGCGGACCTCGACGGGTCGTACGTCGGCGGCCCGAGCGCCCAGCAGATCGATCTCCAGGACACCAACGCCCGCGACCGGCTCGTCGTCGTACCCCTCGTGCTCGCCTCGGTGCTGCTGATCCTGGTCCTGCTGCTGCGGTCGCTCGTCGCCCCGCTGATGCTCGTCGCCGCCGTGATCGCGGTGTGGGGAGCCGCGCTCGGCATCGGCGGCCTCGTCTTCGGACCGCTGTTCGGGTTCGCGGGGACCGATCCCGGCCTCGGCCTGCTGTCCTTCGTGTTCCTGGTCGCCCTGGGCGTCGACTACGGCATCTTCCTCATGCACCGGATGCGGGAGGAATCCCTCTCCGGTGCCGAACCGGCCGCCGCCGCGCTCACCGCGCTGCGCACCACGGGAGGCGTGATCGCCTCGGCCGGCCTCGTCCTCGCGGCCACCTTCGCGGTGCTCACGAACATGGGGCTCCTCCAGCTCGTCGAGCTCGGCTTCGTCATCTCGGTCGGGGTGCTGCTCGACACCTTCCTCGTCCGTACGTACCTGGTGACCAGCGCGAGCGTGGCGCTGGGACGGAAGGTGTGGTGGCCGGGCGGCCTCTCGCGGAAGCCGGAGACCGAGGCGGCAGGACAGCAGGAGCCCGTCCCCGTCGGCTGACCGCCCGGCCGCTCACAACCGGGACGCCGGGCAGGTCCCGGCACCCCGCACGCCGGGCGGGCCGGCCCCCACACATCGGACATCGGGCGCCCCTCCTCTCCCGGAGGGGCGCCCCCTCACGGAGGATGAAGCGGTGGACGTCAAACGCATGCTGCACCTCACCGGCTTCGGACACCGGGGGATCGTCGACCCGGCGCGGATCCTGCGCCAGGACGCGCTGCTCGCCGGCGTGCTGCTGATCCTCGACGTCACCGTGGCGCTCACCGTGCACGCCGACGGCCGGCGACCGGACGCGCTCGGCTGGACCCTGCTGGTCGCCGCGCACCTCCCGCTCGTCTGGCGACGGCGCGCCCCGCTCGCCGCGTTCCTCGGGCTCGTCGCCTGTGTCGGCCCGTACCACGCGCTCGACTTCAACCACAACGCGCCGCTGCTCGTCTCGATGACCGCGCTGTTCACCGTCGCCGTCACGGGGCGCCCGCTGCGTTCCCTGGTCATCGGCACCGGCGTCATCGGCATCATGCTCGCCGTCAAGTTCGGGCAGGGCGCCGCCGAGGGCGCCCAGGCGCTGCGCGTCACCGGCTGGATCGTCGCGTTCATCGTCCTCGGCGTGTACGTCCGGGTGCACGGCCAGTACTTCGCCTCGGTCGTCGAACGCGCCGAACGCGCCGAACGCACCCGCGAGGAGGAGGCCCGCCGCCGGGTCGCCGAGGAACGCCTGCGCATCGCCCGCGACCTGCACGATCTGCTCGCCCACAGCATCACCCTGATCGGCGTGCAGACCTCCGTCGCCGCGCACGTCCTGGCCGCCGACCCGGACCGCCTGGACCGGACGGCCGTCGCCAGGGCCCTCGACGACATCTCCGAGACCTGCCGGACCGCGCGCGGCGAACTGCGGACCACGCTGGAGGTGCTGCGCGCCTCCGAGCACGGCGGCAGCGACGGGCGGGGCCCGCTGCCCGGCCTCGACGGGGTGTCGGACCTGGTGGCGGCGGCGCGTTCGGCGGGCGCGAAGGTGGAGGCGACGACCACGGTACGGGGCGACGGCGTTCCCTCCGCCGTGGGCGCCGCCGCCTATCGCATCGTCCAGGAGGCGCTGACCAACGCGGTACGGCACGCGGGCCCCGACGTGACCGTCCGGGTGGACCTGCGCACGGACGGCTGGGCCCTGCGCGTCACGGTCACGGACGACGGCATCGGCGACGCGGGCGGCCCGCCGGGCTTCGGCCTGATGGGAATGCGGGAGCGCGCTCGTAGTGTGGGCGGCACGGTGGAGGCCGGGACGCGGGAGGAGGGGGGATTCGCCGTGGTGGCGGTGCTGCCCCTGCGGACGACGGTGCCCGAGCAGCAGACGGCGGAGGACGGTGCGGGCCGGCTCGGATCGCCGGGCACTCCCGAGGCCGTACGGGATTCCGGGGTCGTACGGGATGCCGAGGCCGTACGGGATTCCCGGGCCGTACGGGATTCCGATGACGTACTTGGTCCCGAACCCCCGGGCGGTCCCGCGGCCGTACGTGATCCCCGCGCCGTGCTGGATTCCGAGGGCGTCCGTGAGGGTGATTCCGTGCCCGGGTCCGATTCCGTGGCCGTGTCCGAACCCGGAAAGGGCGAGCCCCGATGACCATCCGTGTGCTCCTTGCCGACGACCAGAACCTCGTGCGGGCCGCGTTCGCCATGCTCGTCGAGTCGGCGCGGGACATGGAGGTGGTCGGGCAGGCGGCCACCGGGCGGGAGGCCGTCGAACTGGCGCGCAGCGCGCGGGCCGACCTGATCGTGATGGACATCCGCATGCCCGACCTGGACGGCATCGAGGCGACCCGGCTCATCGCGGCCGACGAGAGCCTGGCCAGGGTCAGGGTGCTCGTCCTCACCACGTACGACACCGACGAGCACATCGTGGAGGCACTGCGCGCGGGCGCCTCCGGCTTCCTGGTGAAGGACACCCGGCCCGCCGAACTCCTCGACGCGATCCGCACGGTGGCCGCCGGGGACGCGCTGCTCTCACCGGGCCCGACGGCCCGCCTGGTCGCCCGCTTCCTGCGCACCCCGTCGGTTCCCGCGCTCGCGGTGGGCGGCCCCGAGGGGCTCTCCGAGCGCGAGCGCGAGGTGCTGACGCTGGTGGCGCGCGGCCTCAACAACACCGAGATCGCGGCGGCGTTGGGGCTCAGTCCGCTCACCGCGAAGACCCATGTCAGCCGCATCATGGGCAAGCTGGGCGCCCGTGACCGGACCCAGCTGGTCATCGTGGCGTACGAGTCGGGCCTGGTGACCCCGGGAGACGCGGCCCAGGCCTGACCCGGCGGCGCACGGTCCACGCCTCGCCCCGGCGGCGCGCAATCCAAGCCTCGCCCCGACGGCGCACGGTCCACCTACGGAGGCGGCAGGCCCGCCCCGCTCGGGTCCCGCCCCGGACCGCCCTCGGGCCCCGCCCCGGACCGCCCCGGACCCGCCCCGGAGGGGAACCCGGTTCCCGGACCGGTCGCCGCCGACGCGGGGTGCCGTTCGCGCTGATCTGACGTGACATCAGAACGAACTGACGTCTCATCAACACGCCGTGAGGGCACGGGTATTGCTGTGGCACCCGGGGCACATTAGGTTCTCCAGGACATCCCACGTCCCACGTTCCATGTCCGATGCAGTCGACGTAGTCCAGGGAGTGCCATGACCAGCATGAGCCGCATGGTCGCGTTCGCAGCCGCCGCCGGACTCCTCGCCACCTTCACCGCCCTCACCGCCACCGGCGGCACCGCCTCGGCCGCGCCCCTGGCCGGCCGGGGCTGCACCTCCTCCGTCCCGTACACGGCGGGCCAGGAGGGCTATGACACGTACCGCATCCCCGCGACCGTCACGACCCGGGCCGGCACGCTGCTCGCCTTCGCCGAGGGACGGCACAGCGGGGCCGGTGACACCGGGAACATCGATGTCGTCCTCAGACGTTCGTTCGACGGCGGCTGCACCTGGAGCCCGCTCCAGGTCGTCGCGTCGGGCGGCGGCGACACCCGCGGCAACCCCGCGCCCATGGTGGACCGCCGGACCGGCCGGATCGTCCTCCTCACCTCCTACAACAGCGGCGCGGTGACCGAGGCGCAGATCATGCGGGGCGAGGTCACGGCGGAACAGAGCCGACGCGTCTTCGTCCAGACCAGCCGCGACGACGGGCGGCACTTCTCCGCCCCGCGGGACATCACGGCACAGACCAAGCTGCCGGGCTGGCGCTGGTACGCCACCGGCCCCGGCCACGCGATCGCGCTGCGGCACGGACCGCACGCCGGGCGCCTGGTGGTGCCCGCCAACCACTCCGCCGCTCCGCCGGCCGGGTCCGCCGACACCGGTCAGGAGCCCAAGTACTACGGAGGGCACGCGCTCTACAGCGACGACGGCGGGTTCACCTGGCGGCTCGGCTTCGTCGACGACGCGTACGACGGGGCAGACAACGCCAACGAGAGCGCCGTGGCCGAACTCCCTGACGGGCGGCTCTACTTCAGCTCGCGCGACCAGAACGGCACAAGTCCCGGCAACCGCCTCGACTCCTACTCCAGCGACGGCGCCGAAACCCTGGACCGCCCCTTCGCCGTCCAGCCCACCCTGAACGAGGTCCCCGTCGTCCAGGGCAGCGTCCTCCAGCTGGCCGGCCGCTCCGCACCCCTCCTCTTCTCCGGTCCCTCCGTCCCCACCGTCCGCCAGTCCATGGCCGTCTGGCGCAGCACGACCGGCGGCGCGACCTTCGTGAAGGCGACCACCCTGTCCACGCAGCGAGCCGCCTACTCGGACCTCGTGCAGCTCGGCGCCTCCCGGGTCGGGATCCTCTACGAGACGGGCGTCACGGGACCGTACGAAAGCATCGAGTTCAGGCGCCTGCCGGTGAGCGGGCTGCTCGGATAGCGGTGTCCGGCCCCGCTACAGCAGCCCCGCCGCCGCCACGTACTTCCCGACCCGCTCGACCTCTCCCTGCGACAGCGGCACCTGGGGTTCCGCTGTCGCGGGGCAGCCGATGACACCGCGCAGGGACAGCGCGGCCTTGAAGGCGCCGAGGGCCGAGGAGCTGCCGCCCATCCGGGCGGGGTCGCCGACGCTCACCATGCCGAACAGCTCGCACAGCCGCTCCTGCTCCGCCCGGGCCCGCTCCCAGTCGCCCGCCGCGCACAGCTCGTACAGCCGTACGTAGCCCGCCGGGTCCACATTGGCCAGGCCGGGGACCACGCCGTCCGCGCCGAGGGCCAGCGCCGAGTCGACGACCACCTCGGAGCCGGTGAGCGCGGTGAAACCGGTGATGCCGGGGTGGTTGCGAGCGCCGGTGACGACCGTGCGGAAGGCACCGAGGTCGCCGCTGGAGTCCTTGAGGCCGGCCAGGACACCGTCGGCGGCGAGTTCGAGGACCAGGTCGGGGCCCAGTTTGGTGTGGACGGAGGCCGGCAGGTCGTACGCGAAGACGGGGAGCGACGCGCGGGCGGCGACGACGCGGAAATGGCGGGCGATCTCCGCGGGATGGGTACGGGTGTAGAAGGGGGCCGTCACGACGATCGCGTCCGCGCCCGCGGCGCGGGCGGCGCTCGCGTGGTCCAGGACGCGCGGCGTCGTCATGTCGATCGCACCGGCCAGCACGGGGAGCTGACCGGCGACATGCCGCGCCGTCGTCTCCACCACCAGCCTGCGTTGCGCGTCCGTCAGATACGCCACCTCGGACGTCGAACCGAGAACGAACAGGCCGTGCACCCCGCCGTCCACCAGATGGTCGATCAGCCGGGTGAGCGACAGGACGTCCACCTCGCGGTCCGGTGTCAGGGGCGTGCAGACGGGCGGTACGACACCGGTCAGCGGGGCGGGGAAGGTCATGAGGGCTCCCTGATGTGCTGCTGGAACGGAACGTCGGCCGTGGCGGCGGCCTCCGCGGCGGACTCGGCAGCCTGCGCGACCAGGGCGCGCGTCGACCGGCCCTCCTCCACAGGATGGTGACATCGGAAGCGGTGGCCGGGCGTCGACGCGGCCGTGAAGTCGGGCATCAGGGTGGCGCATTCCTCGTCCGCCTTCCAGCACCGGGTGCGGAAGGGGCAGCCGCTCGGCGGGCGCGTCGCCGAAGGGACGGGTCCGGTCAGCGGAATCGGGTCGATCGGATCCAGCAGACCCGGAGTCGCCGAGAACAGGGCCCGGGTGTACGGATGACGGGAGCGGTCGGTGACCTCGTCGGCCGGAGACTCCTCCACGATCCGGCCGAGGTACATCGTGATCACCCGGTCGCTCATCCGCCGCACCGTCTGGATGTCGTGGGACACGAACACCAGGGCCAGGCCGAGGCGCTCCTTCAGATCGAGGAGGAGGTTGAGGATCTGCGCGCGGACCGACACGTCCAGCGCGCTGGTCGGCTCGTCGGCCACCACCAGGTCGGGATCGAGGGCCAGGGCGCGGGCGATCGCCACGCGCTGGCGCTGACCACCGGAGAGCTGGCCGGGCAGAGCGTCCGCGAGGGCCCGGGGCAAGCCGACCAGGGACATCAACTCCTTCACCCGATCGGCCCGTTCGGCCGGGGTGCCGCGCCGGTGCACATCCAGCGGGTCGCGCAGGATCCGCTGCACGGGCAGCCGGCGGTTCAGAGCCGTCGACGGGTCCTGGAAGATCATGCCCGTGCTGCTGCCGACGGCCCTGCGCCGCTCGTCCGGTTTCAGGGACCACAGGTCACGGCCGCGGAAGGTCACGGTGCCGGAGGTCGGCCGCTGCACCCCCACCAGCACCTTCGCGAGCGTCGACTTGCCGCAGCCCGACTCGCCGACGACACCGATCGTCTCGCCGGGCACGATGGTGAGATCGACGCCGGTCAGGGCGTACACCCGGTCCCGGGTGAACACACCGCCGCTGCGCGCCTTGTGGACGACATGCGCGTCGGTCAGCCGGACCAGCGCGTCCGTCCGGCTGACCTCGGTCTCCCGCACCGGCGCGGTCATGTGACGGCCCCGGGCGCCGTCGGCGGAACCCTCATGTGACGGCCTCGCTCTCCGTGGTCACCAGGTCGACGGCCGGGTGGTGGCAGGCCGCCGTGTGCGTGTGCGTGCCGACCAGGTCCGGCGCCGTCGTCCGGCACACCTCGCTCGCCATCGGACACCGGTCGGCGAACCGGCAGCCGGCCGGGAAGTCGGCGGGGGAGGGGACGACTCCCCTGATCTGCGTCATGCGCTCCGCCGCCGACTCCAGGGACAGCACGCTGCCCAGCAGCCCGCGCGTGTAGTGGTGCGCAGGGGACTCCACCAGGTCCGCCGTCACCCCCGTCTCCACGATCTGGCCGCCGTACATCACGACCACCCGGTCGGTGACCGCCGAGATCAGCGCCAGGTCGTGCGAGACGAGGATCAGGGCGAAGTCCAGCTCCGCCCGCAGCCTCAGCAGCAGCTCTATGACCTGCGCCTGGACCGTCACGTCCAGGGCCGTCGTCGGTTCGTCCGCGACGATCAGCCGGGGCTCCCGGGACAGCGCCATCGCGATCAGGACACGCTGGCGCTGGCCGCCGGAGAGCTCGTGGGGGTAACTGCGCAGCGTGCGCTCGGGATCGAGGCCGACCAGAGCGAGGAGCTCGGCCGCCGTGCGCTTGCCGCCCCGTCGTATCACCTGCTTGAGCTGCGCCCTGATCGTCATCGCCGGGTTCAGGGACGACAGTGCGTCCTGGTAGACCATCGCCATCTCGTGGCCCAGCAGCCGGCGCCGTACCCGCATCGGCTCGCCCACCAACTGCCGTTGGTTGAAACGGACATGGCCGCGCACCCGGGCGCCCTTCGGCTCCAGGCCCATCACGGTCAGGGCCGTCAGCGACTTGCCGCAGCCCGACTCGCCGACCAGGCCCAGGACTTCGCCCGGATACACCTCGAAGCTGATGCCGTCGACGATGTCCACACCGCTGTGCCGGTTGTCGAAGCCGATGGCCAGGTGCTCGACGGCGAGGACGGGCTGCCGGCCCGTGGGGAGCGGCCGGGCCCGTGAGCGAAGCCGCGCGGCGGCCTCCGCCAGACCGGGCAGTTCGAGGACCGTGCCGCTGCCCGGCTCGGGGGCTTCGAGGCGGTCCTCGGCGGGGGGCACGGACACCTCACGGGCCGCCGGAGCGGCCCACGCGTCGGAGACACCTTCGGACAGGATGTTCAGCGACAGCACGGTGACCAGCATCAGCAGGCCGGGGAAGACGGTGGCCCACCAGCCGCCGGTCAGGACCATGTTCTTGCCGTCGGCGATGACACTGCCCCAGGACGGGTCCGGGGGCCGTACGCCCGCGCCGATGAACGACAGCGAGGCCTCGAAGACGATGGCCTCGGCGACCTGCACGGTGCAGAACACCAGGATCGGGGCCGCGCAGTTGACGGCCACGTGCCTGAGGACGATGTGCGGGGTGCGGGCGCCGATCACCTGCTCGGCCGTGACGTAGTCCTCCCCGTACTGGTCGAGGACGTTCGCCCGCACGACCCGGGCGACCGGCGGGGTGAACAGGAACGCGATCGCGCAGATCAGTACGGTGATGCCGCCGCCGAACACGGCGACGAGCACGGCGGCGAGCGCGATGCCGGGGAACGCCATCACGACGTCCAGGCAGCGCATCAGCGTCTCGTCGACCGCCTTGCGCGAGGTCGCGGCGAGCGCGCCGAGCAGGGCTCCCACGACCAGGGCGAGCGCGGTGGCGCCGAGACCGATCGCCAGCGACCAGCGCGCCCCGTACATCAGCCGGCTGAGGATGTCCCGGCCGAGACTGTCCTGCCCCATCCAGTGGCCGGCCGACGGATGCCCGGTGCTGTCCACCGGCGGCTGCTGGTCGAGCGGGTCGTGCGGCGCGAGCAGGGGGGCGAACAGCGCCGTCAGGACGACCACGGCCAGGAAGCAGACCGCGATCTTCGACAGCGGCGGCAGCCTGCGCCAGCCGCGCAGCCGGACACCGGGCCGGGCGAGGACCCCCGCCAGTTCCTTCCGCGTGAACATCAGGTCGCGTCCCTCAGTCGTGGGTTGACCAGCAGATACAGGATGTCGATGACGAGGTTCACGACCACGAAACCGACGGCCGTGGTCAGGACGACGCCCTGCACGACCGCCGGGTCACCGTTCTTCACGGCGTCGATCATCAGCTTGCCCATGCCGGGCAGCGAGAAGATCGTCTCGATGACGACCGCGCCGCCCAGCAGATAGCCCACGCGCAGGCCCAGCACGGTGAGCGGGTTCATCAGGGCGTTGCGCAGGACGTTGCGGCCGACGACCACCCGGGGCGGCAGCCCGCTGCCGATCGCGGTGCGCACGTAGTCCTTGTCGAGCTCCTCGACCACGGATGTCCTGACGATCCGGGTGAGCTGGGCCGCGACCGGCAGGGAGAGCGCGAGCGCGGGCAGCGCCATGGTCTTCAGCCAGCCGGACAGCGAGTCGGCCGGGTTGATGTAGCCGCCGGTCGGGAACCAGCCCTGGTCGACGGCGAGATACTGGATCATCAGCAGCGCCAGCCAGAAGCCCGGCGCCGCGACCCCGGTCAGGGACACGACCCGGATGATCTGGTCGGGCAGCCGGTCGCGGTAGATCGCGGCCGTGACCCCGCCGAGCAGCGACAGCACCACCGCGATGCCGAGCCCCAGGAAGGTGAGCTGGAGCGTGAGCGGTAGCGCGGTGGTGACCTGCTCGACGACCGGCGCCCGGGTCAGCGCGCTGGTGCCCATGTCGCCGTGCACCAGGTCCGCCACGAAGTGGAAGTAGCGCACGGGCAGCGGATCGAGCAGGCCGTTCTGCTCTCTGAAGTCGTGCAGCTGCTGCGGGGTCGGGTTGGCGCCCTGGAAGAACGCCGACGCCGGATCGACGTCCGAGAACCGCATCACCAGGAACACGAACAGGACGATCCCGAGCATCAGCGGCACGAGCAGCGCGACACGGCGCAGCAGGATCCTGACGATGGCGACCACGTATCAACTCCCTCGGCGACTAGACCCACTTGGCTTGCAGCAGGTTGATGCCCGGGTAGGGCTGGGGCCTTATCCCCGCGAGCCGCTGCGGATTCCACGCGGTCATCAGCTCGTTGTGCACGACCGGGTAGAGCACGGCCTGTTCGGCGACGACGTCGATGTAGTCCTGGATCATCGTCTTCTTCTTGTCGGCGTCCGGCTCCTGCGTCGCCCGGTCCATGTCCTTGAAGAGCTGCTTGGCGACCGGGTCGCCGGCCCAGCGGGCGTAGCCCATCCAGAGGTTCTGCGGGCCGTAGTTGTAGTGCATGATCAGGTCGGCGTCGAGGCCGAACTGGTTGGGGTTCGAGGCGGCGGCGACGACCTGGTAGTCCTGCTTCTGGTCCATCTTGGTGAACACGGCCGTGGTCTCCTGCGGGGACAGCGTCGTCTGCACGCCGATCGCGTCCCAGGACGCCTTGATGGTCGGCAGGCAGTCGACGATCCAGCTGACGTTCACCGACAGGATCTCGATCTTCAGCCCCTTGACCCCGGCCTCCTTCAGGAGCTTCTTCGCCTTCTCCGGGTCGTAGGCGTAGACGGTCTTCGCGGGCCGGTAGGAGGGGTTGGCCTCGTTGAGGAAGGAACTCGACGGCCTCCCGTGCCCCTTGAGCGCGACCTCGACCATCTTGCCGGTGTCGATGGCGTAGTGGAGCGCCTGGCGGACGCGTACGTCGTCGAACGGCTTGTGCCGGGTGTTGAACATGAGGAACAGGTTGTTCATGCCCGCGCCGCCCTGGACGGTCATGCCGCCCTTGCGGAGCTGCTCGATGTTGGCGTACGGGATGTTGTCGGCGATCTGGGCACCGGCGCTCGCCCCGGAGATCTTGGCGACGCGGGGCGCGGCATCCACTATGGTCAGCCAGTTCATCTTCTTGAAAGCGGGCTTGCGCGGTCCGTTGTAGGCGGCGAACGCCTCGAACGTCGTGTTCGACTTCGGGTGGTGCGCGGTCTGCCGGTACGGTCCCGAGCCGATCGCCTTGCCCTTGATCGCGTCGTCCCAGGCGCCCGGCTGGGAGAAGACGTGCTTGGGCATGATCTTCGCCAGGGTGAGCCGGGAGATCCCCTCGGGAAAGGGGAACTTGAGGACCAGCTCGACGTTCTGCGCGTCGATCTTGCGGACTTCCTTCAGCCAGCTCGCGAAGAAGCCCTTGGCGAGGGTCTGGGTCTTCGGATCCAGTATCCGGTCGAAGACGAAGACGACGTCGTCGGCGGTGACCGGCTTCCCGTCGTGGAACGTGGCACCCGCCCGCAGTGTGAACTTCCAGGACGTGCCGGTGAGGTCGGCGGGCACCTGGGTGGCGAGCGCGGCGTAGGGCTCGCGGGAGATCGGGTCGGTGTCGAGCAGGCCCTCGTAGATGTGGTTGTTGGCGGCCATGCAGAAGGCGGACGCGGTCTGCGTCGGATCCCAGCTGCCGTCGTTCCCGTAGCCGATCACGGCCGTCAGCGTGGCGTTCCTGCCGCTGCCCGAGCCGCCGGTGTCGTTCGTGGACTCCGGCCCGGACGAGCAGGCGGCGAGGGACGAGGAGAGGGTGGCGGCCGCGCCCAGGGCGCCGGTGTACTTCAGGAACGACCGGCGGTGCAGCGCCGGAGTGTGGGTCACGTCGCGCACGGTTCCTCCAGCAAGGAGTGGTCCAGTTGAGCGGTCCGGTGGGGCGGTGGAGCGGGCGGTGCGATGGCCCGGGAGCAGGAGATACGACGTCCTACGTCATAGGGGGCAGCGTGACCATAAGAGGGGGCGCGGAGGGGGTCAAGGGATCGCACACGAATGGCGTATCTTCCACAGGTGCGACCAATGGCGGTATGAAACAGGGGTAGTTGGCCGAACTTGGCGTTTAATCAGCCCGGAGGTGGGACGTCCGATGTCCAGCGAGCGTACGATGCGGCGCATGCCTGAGGAGACCGGGAACCGGCGTCGGCCCGAGCGCCGGGTGAGCAGTCAGATCCAGCGCGAGGTCATGCAGCTGATCCTCGACCAGGGGCTTCCGGCCGGTGCGCCACTGCCCACCGAGACCGAGCTGATGACCGATCTCGGCGTCAGCCGCAACTCGGTCCGTGAGGCGCTCAAGGCCCTCCAGGCGCTCGACATAGTCGAGATCCGGCACGGCTACGGCACCTATGTCGGCGAGGCGTCCATGACGCCGTTCGTCGACGGTCTGACCTTCCGCACGCTCGCCCGTCCGGACGATCCGACCGGGGCGCTGGCCGAGATCCTCCAGGTCCGCGAGGTGCTGGAGGAGGGTCTGATAAGCCGGGTGGTCGAGGTGCTGACCGAGGAGGAGCTGGACCGGCTCGAAGCCGTCGTCACGGAGATGGAGTCGGCGGGCCTCGACGGCCGCTCCTTCCCCGAACTCGACAGCGAGTTCCACGAGTTGCTGTACGCGTCGCTCGGCAACCCGCTCGTGCCCCAGTTGCTCGGCGCGTTCTGGACCGTCTTCCGGCGGGTCGCCGTGGTGCGCGGCTGGACCGACGACATCACCCCGGAGGTGACGGCCCGCCGCCACCGCGACATCCTCACCGCCCTGCGGGTGCGGGATGTCGAGGGGACCCGGCGCGCGATGGCCGACCACTTCCGCGGCATCGAGTCCCGGGCAGCGCAGGGCTCCCGCGGAGTGAGCTGACCCGAGCCTGGTGTTCGTGAGCCTGCTTTCCCGGGCCTGCTTTCCCCAGGCCTGCGCTTCCCTGGCCTGCTCTGTCCCGGCCCTTGACCCTCGGGGCGACCTGGTCCCGCCCTACGCTGGTCCCGTGGCCGAAATCGAACCCGACGCGGAACCCGACGCGGACCTCGGATCGCATCCCGGCGCGCGGCCCGGCACCGGCGTCGGCGGCGGTGCCGACAGTGCTGCCGGCGGTGGTGCCTGGGACCCGGGTGGCGCGGGTGTGCTGTTCCTGCCCTCCGGGCGGCTGATCCGGGGCCGGGCCCTGCGCCGGCCGCTCCCCGCCGACGGCGGCCCGGCGCCCACGTACGCCGTTCACCTGCTCGGCGGACAGCCGCCCCCGGTCCCCTGGGAAGCGCACTGGCTGCGCTGGCCGGACTTCCGGCTGCCCGCCGACCGCGCCGAGGCCCGCGCGGTCCTCACCGAGGCCTGGCGGCGGGCGGCCGGCGAGCGCGTCGAGATCGCCTGCCGCGGCGGCCGGGGCCGCACCGGAACGGCCCTGGCCTGCGTCGCCGTCCTCGACGGCGTACCGCCCGGGGAAGCGGTGGCGTACGTACGCCGGCACTACGACCGGCACGCGGTGGAGACACCGTGGCAGCGCGCCTACGTGCGCCGCTTCGGCGCCCAGGGCTGATCCGGACGGCCCCCTCCGGGCGCACATCATCCCCACGCGTCCCGGCTTCCTGCCGCAAGCGTCCCGGACTCGGCCCCGCAGGTCTCCGACGCCCGCCTCACACGTCCCGGCGGTCCACCGCCACGATCGCGACGACGGCCGCCACCGCGGCCCAGGCGGCGAACGTGATCCAGGCGCCCGTGACCGTCGCCTGATGTCGGGGGACCAGCGTGAACGGATCGTGGGCGTAGGCGATGTCCGCCAGACGGTTCCACGCGTTGACGGGCTGGGCGTGCTTCACCGTGGCCGCCCAGGCATAGCGGTCGGTGATGAAGGTGGGGATCAGCAGGAGCACGGCGGTGGCGGCGACCATCGTGGTCGCGCTGTGCCGGATCAGGGCCCCGAGCGCCATCCCGGCGAGCGCGCAGACCGGGGCGAGGAGCGCCGAGGCACAGACGACGCGCAGCGCGCCGGGGTGAGTGAGGGAGACGCCCGCGTCCCGGGTCGAGAGGATCGCCTGGCTGGAGGCGAAGGAAGCGCCCGCGACGAACGCGCCGTAGACCGTCATCACGGCGGTCAGCAGGGTCACCTTCGCCGCCATCAGCGCACGCCGGTCGGGAACGGCCGCGAAGGTCGTACGCACCAGCCCGGTCGCGTACTCGCCCACGATCGTGATCGCGCCGATGCTCGCCACCGCCAGGACCAGGATCATCGCGGAGCCGTCGGTGAAGGCGTCCCGCAGGGCCAACCGGGCGATCTGCGCACGCATCTGGTCGTTGAAGCGCGGGTGGTCGGCGGCGTCCACCCGTGCCGCGTTCGCGTTGAACGCGATCACCGCCAGTGCACCGGCGCCCAGCGCCCAGTACGTCGAACGCAGCGAGCAGAGCTTGATCCACTCGGCGGCGACGAGGTCGCCGAAACGGGGAGCGGGGGTGGAGGCGGGGGCGGCAGGCGCGGCGGTGGTCGTCATCGGGAGTCTCCGGCGAGGAATTCGGCACTGTCGGCGGTCAGTTCCATGAAGGCCGCTTCCAGAGAGGCGGCCTGCGGGGTCAGCTCTTCGAGCAGAATCCGGTGCTGGAAGGCGAGTTCGCCGATATGCGCCGCGCTCAGCGCCGACACCTTCAACGTCCGTCCGTCGTACGGCGCCACCGCCGCACCCTCGGCGGACAGCACCGCCGTCAGCCGTCCGACGTCCGGTGTGCGGACCGTCACGGTCTGCCGGGTGCCTCGCGCCGCGAACCGCGCCACGCTCTCCGCGGCGATCAGCTCACCCCGCCCGATGACGATCAACTCGTCCGCTGTGTTCTCCATCTCCGACATGAGGTGACTGGAGACGAAGACCGTGCGGCCCTCGCCCGCGAGTCCGCGGAACAGGCCGCGCACCCACAACACGCCTTCCGGGTCGAGGCCGTTGAGCGGTTCGTCGAACAGCAGCACCGGCGGATCGCCGAGCAACGCGCTCGCGATCCCCAGACGTTGCTTCATGCCCAGCGAGTAGCCGTCCACGCGGCGGCGGGCGGCCGAGCCCGAAAGCCCCACCTCCCGCAGCACCTCGTCGACCCGGCCCGCCGGGATCCGGTTGCCGCGGGCCAGAGCCGACAGATGGGCCCGCGCACTGCGCCCGCCGTGCACATCGCCCGCGTCCAGGAGCGCGCCGACATGGCGCAGTCCGCGCGGGCGGTCCCGGAACGGGCGTCCGTCGACGGTGGCCGTCCCGGCGGTCGGCGCGACCAGCCCGAGCAGCATGCGCAGGGTCGTCGTCTTGCCCGCTCCGTTCGGGCCGAGGAACCCGGTGACGTGCCCCGGGCGCACCTGGAACGTCAGCCGTCGTACGGCCGTCGTGTCGCCGTATCTCTTCGTCAGTTCGTCGACTTCGATCACCCCCACACCGTCCCGTCGACGGCCGGTCGGACGCATCGCCCCGGCGCGGACACTCTCCGGCCAGGCCTGTCGACCCCGGTTGTACGTCCACGGGCCGATGTCCGCGCCACACCGCCTGCCTACGATCGGCGCATGCATGTCACGCCGCCGATTCCCCCGCTCAAGCGGGTGCCGCCCGGCGCCTGGGTGGCCCTGGCCTGGTGCGCCAGCACTCTGTTCACGTTCCTCGCGCGGATCCGGCTGCCCGGCGAGCAGACGGCCAACGAGCTGGTCGCCGCCCAGTTCTACCGCTGGGACGGCCTGCTGATCCTCGCGGTGTCGTGCGCCCTGGCCCTGGCCGGCGGGCGGCTGCTCACGCGCCGGCCCCTGGCGGCCTTCACTCTGCTGCTCGCGGCGGCCGCCTTCATCACCATCAACCTCGCTGTGGGCGCGATCCAGCTCGCCCAGTACCTGGCCGTCGACATCGCCCTCTACTTCATCGCGGCCGCACGCCCCCGCCGTACCGGAGTCACCGCGCTCACCATGGCGCTCGCCCTCCTGGTCGCCTGGCTGACGGTACGGCTGCTGCACGGATGGGGTGTCGGCACACTCGTCGAACTGACCGTGGCCCTGACCGTCGTCGTCTCCTGGCTGCTCGGCGACTCCGCCCACCGCACCCGCGTCCACGCCGAGCAACTGCGCGTCCGGGCCGCGGGTCAGGCCGTCACCGACGAACGCCTGCGCATCGCCCGCGAGATGCACGACATGGTCGCCCACAGCATCGGCATCATCGCCCTCCAGGCCGGCGCGGCGGCCCGTGTCGTGCACACCCAGCCTGACGCCGCCCGCGAGGCGATGACAGCGGTCGAGACGGCCGGCCGCGAGACCCTCGCCGGGCTCCGCCGCATGCTCGTCGCCCTGCGCCAGGCCGACCAGGACCGGAGCGACCGGGCCCACCCGTCCGGGGCCCCGGGGAGTGGCGCCTCCGGCACACAGAGCGGCCTGCGCGAAGAGGGCGACCCCGACGCGCCGGGCCGGTCCAGGGAACACGACCCCGCGGAGCCGGACCGTTCCCCCGCGCCCGGCGGGAACCGGTCCCGCACCCCGCAGACGGCGCCGCTCCGTCCCGCCGAGGGGCTCGCCGACCTCGACCGGCTCGCCGCCGCGACGACGGCCGCGGGGGTCCGCGTGGACGTCCGCTGGAGCGGCGAGCGGCGTCAACTCCCGCCGGACATCGACCTGTCCGCGTTCCGGATCGTCCAGGAGTCCATCACCAACGTCGTACGGCACGCGGCGACGACCGCCTGCCGGGTGACCGTCGAGCACCGCGACACGGAGGTCGCCGTCGAGATCACCGACGACGGCCGGGGGAGGGGCGCCACCACGGACACGGGATTCGGCCTCATCGGTATGCGCGAGCGAACCGCCCTGCTGCACGGCGAGTTCACCGCGGGTCCGCGCCCCGAGGGCGGCTTTCGCGTGAGCGCCCGCCTCCCGCTGCCGGCCACGAGCACGGCGGCCGCCCGATGACGGTCCGCGTGGTCCTCGCCGACGACCAGCAGCTCATCCGCACGGCCCTGCGCATGGTCATCGCCGACATCGAGGACATGGAGGTGGTGGGCGAGGCGGCGAACGGCGAGGAAGCCGTGGCCCTCGCCGGACAACTCCGCCCCGATGTGGTCGTCATGGACATCCGCATGCCCGGCATGGACGGCATCGAGGCCACGCGCCGGATCACCGCGGCCGCCGCCGGACCGAGCAGCGAATCGAGGATCGTCGTGCTGACGACCTTCGACGATGACGACTACGTGTACGGGGCGCTGCGCGCGGGCGCGTCCGGATTCCTGGTCAAGGACATGGGCCTGGACGACATCATCGCGGCGATCCGCGTGGTGGCGGCCGGGGACGCCCTCATCGCCCCCGGTGTCACCCGTCGGCTCATCCGGGACTTCACTGCCTCCCGCCCCGAACTGGCCCGGGCACAGCGCGAGTTGAAGGGCATCACCGAACGCGAACGCGAGGTCCTGACACTGGTCGGTACCGGGCTGTCCAACACGGAGATAGCCGAGCGGCTCTTCATCAGCGTGGCCACGGCGAAGACGTACCTCACCCGCCTGCTCTCGAAGCTGGACGCGCGGGACCGCGTCCAGCTCGTGATCATCGCTTACGAGGCGGGGCTGGTGTCCGTGAACCGGTGAGCGCGGGAGGACCGCGTACCCGATGGCGCCGATGATGCCCGTGACGTCGGTGACGCGAGAGGGGCGAATCGATTCACCATGATCTATTCCCGTAGAATTGCGTGAAAGTCGCACAAGTGCGGTGTCTGGGCGGCAATATGGCCTGATCTTCCTCAGAACCACGAACCCGAGGCAGCTCCATGACCAGACCGCAGTCCCCGACGGATCCCTACGCGGGGCCGCAGCGCCCGTCCCGTCCGGCCCCGGGCGACTCCCATCGGACCGCGCTCGTCGTGGCCCTGATCGGCGCCGCTGCCACGATCGTCGCGGCTGTCATCGGACTGTTCGTGCAGCTGAGCGGGGAGGTGGAACAGAGCGGCTCCCGTCCGCCGCTCGGCGGCGCGTCACCCGCCTCCGACACACCCGGCGTGCCCGATGACCCCGGTGCTCCCCGCACGTCTGGGCCACCGAGCGCGTCCACGGCACCCGGAGTGTCCGGTCCCTCCGACGGGGCCGCCATCGCTCCGGCGGCCGTCGGCGTGCCGGAGGAGTTCCTCGGGCGCTGGCAGGGCTACGCCGAGGAGGTCGACGCCACCAGGACCGACCACTACCGCGTCACCGTGGAGCTGGGCGGCGGGACCCGGCGGGAACAGGTCGGCAGCATCCACTACGCGATGGAGTCCTCCGACTGCTACGGCGTCGTCACCCTGACGGCGGTCGGCGGCGGCGACCAGGTGACGCTCGGGGAGGACATCCAGTCCGGCAACTGCGTCACGAACGGCCGCATCACCCTCACGCTGAACCCCGGGGACAGCATGGACTTCGCCTACGAGTCGACCAAGCGGGACGGCACCCGGCAGTCCGTGGAGGCCGGCCTGGAACGCGTCGCCTGACCGGTGACGAAGGCAGCCGGCCGGGCGCCCGGCGGGCAGGCCGGGACCATGCCGGGGCGGGGCCGCACACAGCCGCCGCGACGCGCCCCGTGGAGGTGCCCCGGCGCAAAGAGCCCCATCGGGGCCGGGGGGCGGGCGCCGTAGGCGAGAATGGGCCGCATGAGTCTGTTCCGCGACGACGGCATCGTGCTGCGCACCCAGAAACTGGGTGAGGCGGACCGGATCATCACCCTGCTCACACGCGGTCACGGGCGGGTGCGGGCGGTGGCGCGCGGCGTCCGGCGGACCAAGTCCAAGTTCGGGGCGCGCCTCGAACCCTTCTCCCACGTGGACGTGCAGTTCTTCGCGCGGGGTAGCGAACTGATCGGACGCGGCCTGCCCCTGTGCACACAGGGTGAGACGATCGCTCCGTACGGTAGCGGGATCGTCACGGACTACGCGCGCTACACCGCGGGCACCGCGATGCTGGAGACCGCCGAGCGGTTCACCGACCACGAGGGGGAACCCGCCGTGCAGCAGTATCTGCTGCTCGTCGGCGGCCTCCGTACGCTCGCCCGGGGCGAGCACGAGCCGCACCTCGTCCTCGACGCCTTCCTGCTGCGCTCCCTCGCCGTCAACGGCTACGCGCCCAGCTTCAGCTCCTGCGCCAAATGCGGCATGCCGGGACCGAACCGGTTCTTCTCGGTCGCCGCGGGAGGTTCCGTCTGCGTCGACTGTCGGGTGCCCGGCAGCGTCGTACCCTCGCCTCAGGCCCTCGAACTCCTCGGCGCGCTGCTCACGGGAGACTGGGAGACCGCGGACGCGAGCGAACCGCGGCACGTCCGGGAGGGCAGCGGGCTGGTGTCGGCCTATCTCCACTGGCATCTGGAGCGCGGACTGCGTTCCCTGCGGTACGTGGAGAAGTAGGCGCCACCCGGGCGCGCGAGAGCGGCAGCAGCGCACAAGAGCGGCAAGAGCACTTAAGAACAGCAAGAACAGCAAGAACAGTAAGAACAGCAAGTAGAGCAACACGAGCGCCGAGCGCACGCGAGAGGGAGACGAGAAGCACATGGTCGTACGCGGGATCCTGGGACGCCAGCGCCGCGAGTACAGGACGCCGGAACCGCACCCGTCCGGTGCCCGCGCGCCCAAACTCCCCGGCGAGCTCATCCCGAACCATGTGGCGGTCGTCATGGACGGGAACGGCCGGTGGGCCAAGGAGCGCGGGCTGCCGCGCACCGAGGGGCACCGGGTCGGCGAGGGCGTCGTCATGGACGTCCTCAAGGGCTGCGTCGAGATGGGTGTGAAGAACCTCTCCCTCTACGCCTTCTCCACCGAGAACTGGAAGCGCTCGCCCGACGAGGTGCGCTTCCTCATGAACTTCAACCGGGACGTGATCCGGCGCCGCCGCGACGAGATGGACGAGCTCGGCATCCGGATCCGCTGGGTCGGCCGTATGCCCAAGCTGTGGAAGTCCGTCGTCCAGGAGCTCCAGATCGCCCAGGAGCAGACGACGGACAACGACGCCATGACGCTGTACTTCTGCGTCAACTACGGCGGGCGTGCCGAGCTCGCGGACGCCGCCAAGGCGATGGCCGCCGACGTCGCCGCCGGCCGGCTCGACCCCGACAAGGTCTCCGAGAAGACCATCCAGAAGTACCTGTACTACCCGGACATGCCGGACGTCGACCTGTTCCTGCGCCCCAGCGGTGAGCAGCGCATCTCCAACTACCTCATCTGGCAGTCGAGTTACGCCGAGATGGTGTTCCAGGACGTGCTGTGGCCCGACTTCGACCGACGTGACCTGTGGCGGGCCTGCGTCGAGTACGCGCAGCGCGACCGCCGCTTCGGCGGCGCCGTCCCGAACGAGGACCTGCTCGCCATGGAGCAGGGCATGCGGGGCGACGGCTCGTAACACCTGCCGCCCGGGGCGTTGTCACAACCTGGCCTTACGATCATGGCTCATCACTACCGAACCGGGGAGGGGCCGTGATCGAGGGCCAGGGTGCTGCGCCGCAGCAGGAGTTGCCGGGGCAGCCGCAGGGGCACGGGGCGGATGCCGTCGAGCTGGAGTACCGGCCTACCGTCCGCGATCTGTCGTCGGCGCTGAGAGCGCGCAGAGGCGTCAGCAAGGCGGGCCGAAGGCAGTTCTGGGTGCTGGGTGGCGCCGCCGTCGTGGTCGCCCTGGAGTTCGCGCTCGCGCTGTCCGGACAGGACGCGTCCACGCTTCCCGTGATCTGGCTTGTCCTTTTCGCGCCCCTCTTCTTTCTGACGCCCTGGCTCCAGGCCCGCCAGGTGCAACGCTTCGCGGAGGTCCAGGGCACCTTCCGGGTGACCGTCACGGACGCCGGGGTGACAGTGGCCACGGACAACACCACGATGACGCTCAACTGGGTCGCACAGCCCCGCTACCGGGAGACGGCTGACACCTTCGTCATGCTCAGCCCCGACAAGAACGCCGTCGGCTTCACCGTGCTGCCCAAGCGCGCCGCGCACACCCCCGCGGACGTGGACAGGCTGCGGGCGATCCTCGACCGCAGCCTGACCCGCGTCTGACGCCCTGGGGCGTCCGCGCACAGTGGGCTCAGCCCTTCGCCGCCGCGCAGTCCGCGCACGTACCGAAGATCTCGACCGTGTGCGCCACGTTCACGTAGCCGTGCTCCGCGGCGATGGCCTCCGCCCACTTCTCGACGGCCGGGCCCTCCACCTCCACGGCCTTGCCGCACACGCGGCAGACGAGGTGGTGGTGGTGCTCGCCGCTGGAGCAGCGCCGGTAGACGGACTCGCCCTCCGACGTGCGCAGGACGTCGACCTCGCCGGCGTCGGCCAGGGACTGGAGCGTGCGGTAGACCGTGGTGAGCCCGACCGAGTCGCCCTTGTGCTTGAGCATGTCGTGGAGCTCCTGCGCACTGCGGAACTCGGCCACCTCGTCGAGCGCGGCCGCCACGGCGGCACGCTGCCGGGTGGAACGGCCCCGGACGGGCGATCCAGCGGTTGTCACCGTTGCCTCCTCGCGTCTGCCCTTGCCCGGCCATTGTGCCAGTCCGGGCTGTGCCCGGTCAGACGCCGACCGTGCTCTCCGAGCCGCGCGCGGCCGGAATGGCGCACTCGGCCGGGTCCCCGGCCGCCTGCGCCGCGGCCAGGGCACGGGCCCGGCGGCGGGCCACCGGCGCCGCCAGCGCCGTCAGCGCGATGAACGCGCCGATCGTCAGCAGCACGATCGTCGCGCCGGGCGGCACGTCCTGGTAGTACGACGTCACGGTGCCGCCGATCGTCACGGTCACCCCGATCGCCACCGCGATGGCGAAGGTCGCCGCGAAGCTCCGGGTGAGCTGCTGGGCCGCCGCCACCGGCACCACCATCAGCGCGCTCACGAGGAGCAGGCCGACCACCCGCATCGCGACGGTCACCGTGACCGCCGCCGTGACCGCCGTCAGCAGATTCAGGGCCCGCACCGGCAGACCGGTCACCCGTGCGAACTCCTCGTCCTGGCTGACCGCGAACAGCTGCCGGCGCAGCCCCAGCGTGACGAGCACGACGAAGGCGGCCAGCACACAGATCGCCGTCACGTCGGACTCGCTCACCGTCGACAGCGAGCCGAAGAGGTACGAGGTCAGGTTGGCGTTCGAGCCGCCCGGCGCGAGGTTGATGAACATGACGCCGCCCGCCATGCCCCCGTAGAAGAGCATGGCCAGCGCGATGTCGCCGCGCGTCCTGCCGTACCAGCGGATCAGCTCCATGAGCACGGCGCCCAGCACGGACACGGCCATCGCCATCCACACCGGCGACGTGGACAGCAGGAAGCCGAGGCCGACACCCGTCATCGCCACATGGCCGATCCCGTCGCCCATGAGGGCCTGGCGGCGCTGGACCAGGTAGATGCCGACGGCGGGCGCGGTGATGCCCACCAGGACGGCGGCGAGCAGAGCCCGCTGCATGAAGGCGTAGTCGAGGATGTCCATCAGCTCAGCAGTCCCGTCCGGATCGGTTCGGCGTCATGAGCCGCGTGGGGGTGTACGTGGTCGTGGCCGGGCAGGGCGTGCTGGCCGACCGCCCGCGGCGGCGGGCCGTCGTGCAGCACACAGCCGTCCCGCAGGACGACCGCGCGGTCGATCAGTGGCTCCAGGGGGCCCAGCTCGTGCAGCACGAGCAGGACGGACGTGCCCTGGGCGACCTGGTCGCGCAGCGTCGCGGCCAGCACCTCCTGGCTGGCGAGGTCCACGCCCGCCATCGGCTCGTCCATGATCAGCAGTTCGGGTTCGCAGGCCAGCGCGCGGGCGATGAGCACCCGCTGGTGCTGCCCGCCCGACAGGGCGTTCACGGAGTCCTTCGCGCGGTCCGCCATCCCGACGAGCTCCAGGGCCCGCCGTACGGCCGCGTGATCGGCCTTGCGCAGCATGCCGAAACGGGCACGCGACAGCCGTCCCGAGGCGACGATCTCGGTCACCGTCGCCGGTACACCGCCCGCCGCCGTGGTCCGCTGCGGGACGTACCCCACCCGGTGCCAGTCGCGGAAACGGCGCCGCGGAACGCCGAAGATCTCGATCTCGCCGGCGCTGACGGCGACCTGGCCGATGACACTGCGCACCGCGGTCGACTTGCCGGAGCCGTTCGCGCCGAGCAGCGCGACGACCTCCCCGCGGCGCACCGTGAGATCGATGCCGCGCAGGACCGGGCGCGAACCCAGCTCCGCCCGGACACCGCGCAGGGATACGACGGACTCGTTCACGACGTCCTCCACACTGGTCACTTGGCGCCGAGAGCCGTCTGCAGCGCCTTCAGGTTCGACTCCATGACCTGCATGTAGTCGCTGCCCCTGGACTTGTCGGTGATGCCCTCCAGCGGGTCGAGGACATCCGTCCGAAGACCCGCGTCGTCGGCGATCGTCCTGGCCGTCTTGTCGCTGACGAGCGTCTCGTAGAACACCGTCGTGACGCCGTCGGCCTTCGCCATCGCCTCCAGGCCCTTCACCCGGTTGGCGCTGGGCTCCGACTCCGGGTCCAGGCCGTTGATGGCCTCCTCGGTGAGCCCGTAACGCTCGGCGAGGTAGCCGAACGCGGCGTGCGTGGTGATGAAGGTCCTGGTCTTCGTGTCCGCGAGACCGTTGTGGAAGTCGGTGTTCAGCGCGACGAACTTCTTCCGCAGCGCCGACATGTTCTTCTCGTAGTCCGCGGAGTGCTTCGGGTCGGCCTTCTTCAGCGCGTCGGAGATCCCCTCGGCGACCTCGCCGAAGCGCACCGGGTCGAGCCAGATGTGCGGGTCGGTGGCCCCGCTCTCCTCGCCCGCGCTGTCGTCGTGGGCGGCCGCGTGCCCGCCGACCTCGTTGCCGTGCTTCTCCAGCGTCGTCAGCGAAGCGGCGTCGATCTTGGTCTTCACCTCGGCCTGGGCCACCGCGTCGTCGACGGCCGGCTGGAGGTTCTTGAGGTACAGGACGGCGTCCGCCTCCTGGAGCCGCGCGGTCTGCCGGGCGCTGATCTCCAGGTCGTGCGGCTCCTGGCCTGGCTGGGTCAGGTTCGTGACGTTCACATGCGTCCCGCCGATCTGCTCGGCGAGGTACTGAAGGGGGTAGAACGACGCCACCACGTCGAGTTTTCCGTTGTTCTTGCCGTCGGCCGAGGCGGAACCCGAGCAGGCGGTGAGAGCGCCGAGGCCGAGGGCGGTGGCCGCCACGACCGCGGACCCGGATATGAGGCGTCGTCGTACGTTCATGACACTCATTTTCAACAAATGTGGAAACGATTGTCAACAAGCCCTCGTCGAGGCGGTCGCGCACCCCCCCTGACAACAGGCATCAAGCGGATGTAAGCGGCAGTAAGCGGCCCACTCGGCGAACCGATTTGATACAGGGGTGGGCGACGCCGGTAACCTGAAGCATTCGCTGCCGTCCGTTCGTAATGAAGAGAGCACCGTGGCCGCCGACAAGATCGAGACCATCGTCAGCCTGAGCAAGCGCCGTGGCTTCGTTTTCCCCAGTAGTGAGATCTACGGCGGACAGCGTGCCGCCTGGGACTACGGTCCGCTCGGCGTCGAACTCAAGGAGAACATCAAGCGCCAGTGGTGGCGTTACATGGTCACCTCCCGTGAGGACGTCGTCGGTATCGACTCGTCGGTGATCCTGGCCACCGAGACCTGGGTCGCCTCCGGCCACGTCGCCACCTTCACCGACCCCCTCACCGAGTGCACCTCCTGTCACAAGCGCTACCGCGCGGACCACCTGGAGGAGGCCTACGAGGCGAAGCACCACCGCCTCCCCGAGAACGGCCTCGCGGACGTCAACTGCCCCAACTGCGGCAACAAGGGCATGTTCACCGAGCCCAAGCAGTTCTCCGGTCTCCTCAGCACCCACCTCGGCCCCACCCAGGACAGCGGCTCCGTCGCCTACCTGCGCCCCGAGACCGCCCAGGGCATCTTCACCAACTTCGCCCAGGTGCAGACCACCTCGCGCCGCAAGCCGCCGTTCGGCATCGCGCAGATGGGCAAGTCCTTCCGCAACGAGATCACGCCCGGCAACTTCATCTTCCGCACCCGCGAGTTCGAGCAGATGGAGATGGAGTTCTTCGTCAAGCCGGGCGAGGACGAGAAGTGGCAGGAGTACTGGATGGAGCAGCGCTGGAACTGGTACACCGGTCTCGGCATGAACGAAGAGAACATGCGGTGGTTCGAGCACCCGCAGGAGAAGCTCTCCCACTACTCCAAGCGCACCGCCGACATCGAGTACCGCTTCCAGTTCGGCGGCAACGAGTGGGGTGAGCTGGAAGGCGTGGCCAACCGCACCGACTACGACCTCGGCGCGCACTCCAAGGCCTCCGGCCAGGACCTCTCCTACTTCGACCAGGAAGCCGGAGAGCGCTGGACCCCGTACGTCATCGAGCCCGCCGCCGGTGTCGGCCGCGCCATGCTCGCCTTCCTCCTCGACGCCTACGTCGAGGACGAGGCCCCGAACGCCAAGGGCAAGATGGAGAAGCGCACCGTGCTGCGCCTCGACCCGCGCCTCGCGCCCGTCAAGGTCGCCGTGCTGCCCCTGTCGCGCAACCCGGAGCTCTCGCCCAAGGCGAAGGGCCTGGCCACCGCGCTGCGCCAGAACTGGAACATCGAGTTCGACGACGCCGGCGCCATCGGCCGCCGCTACCGTCGCCAGGACGAGATCGGCACCCCGTTCTGCGTCACCGTCGACTTCGACACCCTGGACGACAACGCCGTCACGGTGCGCGAGCGCGACTCCATGAAGCAGGAGCGTGTCTCGCTCGACCAGATCGAGGGTTACCTGGCCGGCCGCCTCATCGGCTGCTGACCCAAGCGCTCACGAAGCCCCCGGTTCCCGAGCAGGGAACCGGGGGCTTCGCGTTGTCCCGGACCATGGGGTGTCCGGGCGTCGGTGGCACCGGTGGCGTCGGTGGGCCGGGCGGCACCGGTGGCGTCATTGGCCGGCGGGGCCGGCCTCAGCGGCCCTGCAGTGCCTTCACGTTGTCGCCGAACGTCCAGTTCTTCGATCCGTCCCAGTTGACCGACCAGGTCATCAGACCCTTGAGGGCGGTGCCGTAGTGGCGCCAGGCCTGGGAGACGAGAGCCGGTGCCATGTAGCCGCCACCGGCGCCGGACTGCGCGGGCAGCCCCGGCACCTGCTTGTCGTAGGGAACCTTGATGGTGGTCCCCTGCACCACGAGCCCCTTGTTCAGGCAGTCGGTCTGGGCGGTGAAGCCCTGGACCGTTCCCGCGGAGTACGCGTCACCGGAACAGCCGTACATGCTCCCGTTGTAGTACTGCATGTTCAGCCACCACAAGCGCCCGTTGTCCGCGTACTTCTTGACGATCGGCAGATAGGCGCCCCAGATCGAGCCGTACGCGACGCTGCCGCCGGTGACATACGCCGTCTCCGGTGCCATGGTCAGCCCGAAGTTCGACGGCATCCGCGCCAGCACCCCGTCGATGATGCGGATGAGGTTGGCCTGGGAGGCGGAGGGCTGGGAGATGTTCCCGCTGCCGACGAGGCCCGTCTCGATGTCGATGTCGATCCCGTCGAAGTTGTACTTCTTCAGGATGGGCACGATCGTCGCGACGAAACGGTCGGCGACCGCGGACGAACTCAGGTCGATCCCGGCGGCCGCTCCGCCGATGGACAGCAGGATCGTCTGCCCCGACGCCTTGGCCGCGCACATCTCCGCGGGCGTCGCGACCTTCACGCCCGCCTCCATCCCGTCCTCCCACAGCGCGGTGCCGTCCGAGCGGATGACGGGGAACGCCGCGTTGATCACGTTGTAGCCGTGCGCGGAGATACGGGAGTCGGTGATCGGCGTCCAGCCGAAGGGCGGGTGCACACCGTTGGACGAGCCGTCCCAGTTCTCCCAGTACCCCTGGAGAACCTTTCCGGCGGGACGGGACTTCACGGCGCAGGTGTCCGCGGCGGAGGCGCCGGGGGCGCCCGCGATCGACAGGGGGGTGAGGACGGCCGCCGCCAGGGCGACGGCGAGCAGGCGCAGCTTGCGGCGAATCATGCGAGGCCTCCCGGTGGGGGTGCGGTGAGGTGTCGTAGCCATGACAGTCGCGCGGTCCAGACCTTTCGTCAATAGGTCTGGACCAAAGTGGCGCACGGCCCGGGCGGCGGCGTGAACCGAACGACAGCCCTCAGGCCCCTTCGACGACACCCCTCAGGAATCCCCTTCGACGACACCCCTCGGAAAGCCCCTTCGGCGGCAGCCCTCAGGCCTCTTTGGGGTCGACCGTCGCCTGGTGTTCCTCGGCCAGGTGCTCCTCCGCCTTCAACCAGGGGAGGAATTGGGCACTTTTGCGCCAGCCGCAGGTGTCGCATCTGATGGTGCGCTGTACGCCCGCTCGTTGGACGCGGACGGTGTGTTCGCGGCCGTGCTGGTCCCAGCGGCTCACTTTGCTCGTGTTGATCTGAAGCATGACACCTCCTGGTTCTCCCGCTTCGTCTGCGCAGCTAGGAGTGTGCAGCATGGTGAAGATCAACGGGGCTTCTTCAGAGGTGAGTTCGGTGACGGTGCGGTCGCGTTCAGGAGGGGGCGAGGTGTCCTTCGGCGGCCTCGACCGCGGCGGTCGTCACGTTGACCTGGTGTTCTATCTGCCGGTTCACCGGAACCCAGGTCGCCGTGAAACTCGCGGAGTAGGCGGCGCACCAGCGCGCGACGAGGGCTTCCAGTTCGGCGCGTTGGGGCGCTGTCCCCGGGGTGGGCGCGTACTCCTCCAGGAGGCGCAGCAGCATGGCGGCGGCCCGTAGCGGGGTTCGCCTGGCAAAGCCCTCGATGCTGGCCGTGCGGGCCCGGGTGAGGCCGGGAAGCGGGGTGAAGGACGGGTGCGCGGGGTCCCAGCTGTCGGCCAACGGGCTGCATACGCGCAGCGTTTCGGCCACCGCCCGGTGCATGCTGAAGCCGGGGTCCGGGCCGGGTGCCGGAAGGTGGGGGCGCGCTCGTTCGTAGTGGACGCGGACGGTGAGCGCGTAGGCCCGCAGGCGTTCCGCCCAGTGCTGCAACCGTTGTTCGGGAGCGGGGTGGGGGGTGAGGTCGGCGAACCTGGCCGCTGCCCAGACCGGGACTTCCACCACCGCGGTGACGCCACCGTGGGCGTGGGGGGCGAGCCAGGTGGAGTGGTGGGCGTTCTCCGGGAAGGCGGTGGGGCGTTCGGGTGCTCCCGGCGGTGGCAGGACGAAGACGCCGGGGGCGTTCGTGGGCCAGTGCAGGGCGTCCAGCGGGGCCCTTTCGACCGGGATGCCGAGCCGTTCGGCGGAGGCGGCCAGCGTCTGGTCGAGGCCGGGGACGTCCCGGGTGAGCTGGGCGAAGGTGCCGCCGATGTCCGTGCCGTGCAGGGAGATCTGGATGTAGGGCCGCAGCCGCTGGATGACGTCGAGCAGGGCGCGGCTCTCCGGCAGGAACCGAGGGCGGGGGAGGGCGGGGGCCCATTCGGGCTGCTCGTCGGCGGTGGGGCGGAAGAAGTGGCGGTAGTGGCCGAAGAGGGTTTCGGCGTGGTGTCCGCCTTCGTTGAGGCGGGCTCCGTCCGGGTCTAGGCACAGCATCAGGTGCCACACGGTGCCGGGCCGTTCGCCGGCCAGTGCCCGGTGGGCCAGCGCGAGGAGGGTGCCCCCGCCGACGTACTCGTTGGGGTGCGCGCCCGCGACCACGAGGGCGTGCCGTGGCCCTCTTCCGACGCTCAGCATCCGCAGGGGGACGCCGCGTCGGGAGTGGCCGACGGTGCTCAGCCGGCAGAGGTCGGGATGCCGGGCGGCCAGGGTTTCGGCGGTGCGGGTGACGTCGGCGGGTGTGGGATAGCTCAGAGTCCGGAACCGCTGTCGTCCCTGGTCTCCCTCGGGTCCAGCGCGCGGATCTTGATCTCGGACACGGAGCCTCCTCGGATCGCGGATCGGCCGGACGGAACGCACCGGGCCACCGCCGGGTGCGTTCTGTTCGACGTCAGTGCGACTCAGTACGACATGGTGCATCACCGGTGTCAACAGCCCCTGAAGAAAGGAGAGTTGGACTCATGGCCGGTGCATATGCCGGTGGCCGAGAGGGGGAGGGGCGGGTCCCGGCCGGTGCGGTCGCCCGCCGGGCCGGGGCCGGCCCCTCAGCTGATCCTGCGCGGCAGCCGCAGGCTCAGGGCCGTGGTCAGGGCCACGCCCGCCAGTTGGACCAGCAGGGTCGTCACCAGCGCGTTCCGCATGCCGTGGGCCGGGGCGAGGGACAGGAACAGGGTGCCGAGGGTGGCCACCCCGACGGCGAGGGCCGCCTGCTGGGTGGTGGCCATCACGCCGCTGCCGACGCCGGCCCGTCCGGCCGGCACCTCGGAGAGGATGATCCGGATGAGGACGGGGAGCTGGAGCGCCTGACCCGCGCCGGCGACCGCCGCGCCGGGCAGCAGTTCCAGCACTCCGAGGTCCGGCCAGGACCGCCAGGCGGCCAGTGCGATGAGGGCCACGCCCACCGCCTGGATCAGTCCGCCGGCGGTGACGACCCGGGTGCCGTAGCGGGAGATCAGCCGGGGGCCGCACAGGGACGTGACGAAGAAGACGGCCGCCATGGGCGCGAGGGCCAGCCCCGCGGGGACGGGACCGAGGCCCGCGCCGCGCTGCAGGGCCACCGCGATCACGAACATGAAACCGCTGAATCCGATCGAGAACGGCACGATCATGATCAGGCCCCGGCGCAGCGAGGTCAGCTCGAACAGACTCGGTGGGACCAGGGGGGTGCGGCCGCGGCGGTCGGCGCGGCGTTCGACGAGGTAGAAGGCGGCGGCCGCGAGCGGGAACAGGGCGAGGGACACCCAGGTCCACAGCGGCCAGCCCGCCGCCCGGCCCTCGGTGAGCGGGGCGAGCAGTGCCAGCAGGGCGACCGCGAGCAGGACGGTGCCGGGAGTGTCGACCGGCTCCGGGCGCTGCGAGCGGGTCTCGGGCACGGCGCGGGCGGCGAGGACCAGGCCGAGTACGACGACGGGCACGTTCACGAGGAACACCGAGCGCCAGCCGGTGCCCGCGATGTCGGCCGCGACCAGGATGCCGCCGAGGATCTGCCCGGCCACCATGGACAGGCCGGCCGTGGCACCGTAGAGGCCCATCGCCTTGGCGCGGCGGGGGCCGGAGGTCGCCGACTGGATGGTGGCGAGGACCTGCGGCAGCATCGCCGCGGACGCCGCGCCCTGGGCGACGCGCGCCGCCACCAGGGTCCACGCGGTGGGCGCGAGGCCGCAGGCCAGCGAGGTCAGGCCGAAGGCCGCCATGCCGCCGAGGAAGAGCCGACGCCGGCCGAAGAGGTCGCCGAGCCGTCCGCCGAGGACGAGCAGGACGGCGTACGCGACCCCGTAGCCGGCGACGACGAGTTCGAGGACGGCCTCACTCGCGTTCAGGTCATGCCCGATGGTCGGAAGGGCTACGTTGACGATGAAGAAGTCGATCAGGGGCAGTGCCGCGCCCAGCAGCACGGTGAAGAGTCCGAGGCTCCCGAGAGCGGGTGGCGCGGTGGGGGCGCGGACAGTCGTGGTGAGAGTTCCGGTTTCGGTCACGTCCTCCAGACTTCTCCTGGACTCAGGCTGGTACCAGAGTCTCCTTATCCTGGTACAAGCACTACCTGGCAACAGGCTGTGGTGAGCGGCAGGCTGGAGGCATGACGACCATGGTGCGGGACACGACGACCGGCCCGGACCCGACGCGACCGGCACCCGGGGGCGCGGAGCCCGAGGGTGCGCCCGAGCCCCCGCGGACGTCCGGCGCCGCGGCATCGCGCGGCAATGAGATCCGGCGGCACGAGCTGGCCACCTTCCTGCGCAGCCGCCGCGAACGCATCACGCCCGAGCAGGTCCAACTGCCCCGCGGCCGTCGCCGGCGCACACCCGGCCTGCGCCGCGAGGAGGTCGCCCAGCTCTCCGCGGTCGGGGTCACCTGGTACACCTGGCTGGAACAGGCGCGCGACATTCAGGTCTCCGAGCAGGTCCTCGACGCCCTGGCCCGCACCCTGCTGCTGGACACCAGCGAGCGGGCGCACCTCTTCCAGCTCGCCGGAGCCGTCGACCCCACGCCCGCCGCCCGGTGCCCGGTCATCACCCCGGCGCTGCGCCGGATCCTGACCCAGCTGGAGCCGGTTCCGGCCTGCATCCAGAACAGCCGGTACGACATCCTGGCGTACAACCGCACGTACGCGCGTCTGATGATGGGCAACCTCGACACGATCCCGCCCGCCGACCGCAACTGCATGATCCTCGCCTACACCAACGCGGAGTGGCGCGAGTCGATCGTCCTCCTCGACGAGACCATGCGCCTGATGGCCGCGCGGCTGCGGGTCTCGATGGCCGGGCACCTCGGGGAACCCGCCTGGAAGATGCTGCTGAAGCGGCTGCGGACGGAGTCGGCCGAGTTCCGCGAGATCTGGGACCGGTACGAGGTGGTCGGCACCCGCGGCAAGACCAAGAAGTTCCTGAACCCCTACGTCGGGCTCATCACCGTCGATCACACCGACCTGTGGCTCGCGCCCGACCTCGGCGCCCGCATGGTGACGTACGCGCCCTTTGACGAGGAGAGCCGCGAACGGCTGGAGAAGCTGCACGCGATCGCACTGGAGGCGGAGGCGGAGGTAGAGGTCGAGGCCGAGGTCGAAACGGCGTCGCGGGCGGAGGCGGCGGGGGCCGCCTGACCGGCGGCGGGGTCAGGCGGTGGAGGGGTCCTGGGCCCGTACGCCCGCTGTTTCCCGAATCTCCGGGGACTCCAGCAGGCGGGCCGTGCGTTCGGCCGACGCGCGGGCCCGGCGTCCGCTGGTCAGCGCGCCGAGGACGAGGACGGCGAGACCGCAGGCGGTGATGATCCACCAGCCGGGGCGGGACGCCGGGACGAAGCTGTCCCGGTAGGCGGAGGCCTGGATGCCGGAGGCGAGGGCCGCGCCGATGACGGCGACACCGAGGGTGCCGCCGATCTGGCGGCTGGTCGAGGCGACGGCGGCGGCGACGCCCGCCTGGGAGCGGGGCATGCCGGAGACGGCGGTGTTGGTGATGGGGGCGTTCACGAAACCGAAGCCGATGCCGAAGAAGACGTAACCGATGACGAGCGTGACGTTCGACGTCTCCGCCTCGAACGCGGCGAACAGCACGCCGCTCACCGTCATCGCGACACCGGCGATCAGCAGCGACGGGCGGGGGCCGCGGCTGCCGACCAGGCGTCCCGACAGGGGCGCGCAGACGAAGCACAGGGCGGCCATGGGCAGCATCCACAGGCCCGCGTGCAGGGCGTCGAGTCCGCGTACGTTCTGCAGGTACAGCGTCGACAGGAACAGGAAGCCGCTGAGGGCCGCGAACGCGCTCACCGCGATCAGGGTGGCTCCGCTGAACGGCGTCGAGCGGAAGAAGCGCAGGTCGATGAGGGGCTCGTCGCGCCGGGGCTCGTACCACAGGAGGCCGAGCAGCGCGCCGAGGGCGATCACGCCGAAGGCGGCCGTCCCCGCGGCGCCGGAGGTGGGCGCCTCGATGATCGCGTACGTGAGCGAGCCGAGCAGCGCGATGACGAGGAGCTGGCCGACCGGGTCGGGACGCCGGGCCTTCGGGGCGCGGGACTCGGGGACGAAGCGCAGGGTCAGCAGGAGCGCGGCGAGGCCGATGGGGAGGTTGATCCAGAAGATCGACCGCCAGCCGACCGTCTCGACGAGCAGTCCGCCCACCAGCGGCCCGGCGGCCATGGATATACCGACCACGGCGCCCCACACGCCGATCGCGCGGGCCCGTTCGCGCGGGCCGGTGAAGGTGTTGGTGATGATCGACATCGCCACCGGGTTGAGCATCGAGCCGCCGACGGCCTGGACCATCCGGAAGACGATGAGCATGTCGAGGTTCGGGGCGAGGGAGCAGAGCACCGAGCCGATGGTGAACAGGACCAGGCCCGCCATGAAGACCTTGCGCCGGCCGATGCGGTCGGCGGTGGAGCCCGCGAGCATCAGCAGGGAGGCCAGCACCAGGGTGTAGGCGTCGATGGTCCACTGCATGCCCGCGACGCTCGCGTGCAGTTCCCGCTGCATCGAGGGCAGGGCGACGTTCAGCACCGTGACGTCGAGGCTCACGATCAGCAGGCTCATGCAGCAGATCGCGAGCACCAGCATCCGGTGGCGGTGGCTGAGCTCAGGCATTCCCTCAGGGTACGCCGTTGTCGATAGTGCGTCTAACTAATGACCGCTACACGGTCTTCCGTGCGAGCACCCGGCGCCGTACGCCACAATGGGGGAATGTCCACGCCCACGTCCACCGTGAACCCCACGCTGTCGATCGGTCCCCACCAGGTGCAGCCGCCCGTCGTCCTGGCCCCCATGGCCGGCATCACGAACGCGCCGTTCCGCACGCTGTGCCGCGAGTTCACGGGCGGCAAGGGTCTGTTCGTCAGCGAGATGATCACCACGCGGGCGCTGGTCGAGCGCAACGAGAAGACGATGCAGCTGATCCACTTCGACGCGACCGAGAAGCCGCGCTCGATCCAGCTGTACGGCGTCGACCCCGCGACCGTCGGCAAGGCCGTCCGCATGATCGCGGAGGAGGACCTCGCCGACCACATCGACCTGAACTTCGGCTGCCCGGTCCCCAAGGTCACCCGCAAGGGCGGCGGCTCGGCCCTCCCGTACAAGCGCCATCTGCTGCGCGCGATCCTGCGCGAGGCCGTCAGCGGCGCCGGGGACCTGCCCGTCACCATGAAGATGCGCAAGGGCATCGACGACGACCACATCACCTTCCTCGACGCCGGACGCATCGCGGTCGAGGAGGGCGTGACGGCGATCGCGCTGCACGGCCGCACCGCGGCCCAGCACTACGGCGGTACCGCTGACTGGGACGCCATCGCCCGCCTGAAGGAACACGTCCCGGAGATCCCCGTCCTCGGCAACGGCGACATCTGGTCGGCGGACGACGCGCTGCGGATGGTGCGCGAGACGGGGTGCGACGGGGTCGTGGTCGGGCGCGGCTGCCTCGGCCGGCCGTGGCTGTTCGGCGACCTGGTCGCCGCCTTCGAGGGCCGCGCCGACGCCTACGCGCGGCCGACGCTGCGCGAGGTCGCCGCGGTCATGGTCCGCCACGCCACGCTCCTCGGCGAGTGGATCGGCGACGAGACGCGCGGAGTCATCGACTTCCGCAAGCATGTCGCCTGGTACCTCAAGGGCTTCGCGGTCGGCTCGGACATGCGCAAGCGCCTCGCCATCACCTCCTCGCTCGCCGAACTCTCCGACGGACTGGCCGAGCTGGACCTCGACCAGCCGTGGCCGTCGGGCGCCGACGGACCCCGCGGCCGTACCTCCGGCAACAACCGGGTCGTCCTGCCGGACGGCTGGCTGAAGGACCCCTACGACTGCGCCGGCGTGTCCGAGGACGCGGAACTGGACACGTCCGGCGGCTGAGCCGCCGGACGTGAGGTGCGCGCGCCGCCCCGCGCGCACCGGACCTTCCACCTACGGGCGCCACCCCGACTTTCTAGGCGCCGCCCACCGCCGTGAGCAGGGCCAGGGGGGCCGCCGCCGACCTCGACTCCCGTACGCAGGCGTGCGGGTAGGGCACCGGCTCGGCATGGGTGTCGCGGCCGTAGCCCGCGAGGACCTCGGGCAGGCGGTGACCGGCGGCCGTGGCGGCGTCCACGAGCGCGTGGGCCACCGTACGGGCCTCGTCGTGCAGGCCGTACCGCGCGAGCCCCAACGTGATGAGGGCGTTGTCGTGCGGCCAGACGGAACCCCGGTGATACGACAGTGGGTGGTACGCGGGCTGGCCGGAGGCCAGCGTGCGCACGCCCCAGCCGGAGAAGAAGTCCGGTTCGAGGAGCCGGCGGCCGACCAGCTCGCCGTACTCCTTGTCCAGCAGGCCCGACCACAGCAGATGACCCGCGTCCGAGGCGAGCGCGTCGACATGGCGGCCGTCGCCGTCCAACGCCAGGGCGGGGAAGGCGTGTTCGCTCATCCAGAAGTCCCGCTGGAAACGGTCGCGGAGGTCGGCGGCGGCCTGTTCGAGGAGCGCCGCGTAGACCTCGTCGCCCCAGACCGTGCGGGCCAGTTGCGCGGTCCGGCGCAGCGCGTCGTACGCGTATCCCTGCGCGCCCGCCGCCATCACCGGGCCGGTGGGGCGGCTGCCGTCGGCCGAGCAGATGGCGCCCGGGGAGTCCTTCCAGTTCTGGTTGGCGAGACCGCCGCCGTCCGCGCGGTACACGAGATAGCCGCGCGAGGTCAGCCCGCCGTGGTCCAGCATCCAGCCGATCGCCGCACGGGCGTTGGGCTCCAGCCGGCGGGCCAGGGTCACGTCGCCGGTCTGCTCGGTGTACGCGCCGAGCAGCACCAGGAACAGCGGCGTCGCGTCCACCGATCCGTAGTAACGCCCGTACGGCACCTGCCCGAAGTGCGCCAGCTCGCCGTGCCGCACCTCGTGCACGATCTTGCCGGGCTGGGCGACGGCGCCCAACCCCACCTCGACCGCCTGGGTGGCGGCCAGCGCGGGCAGGGTGGCGGCGGCGAGCTGGGGCCGGTAGGGCAGCGCGAAGAGCGAGGTGAGCAGCGCGTCGCGGCCCAGCAGGGTGAGGAACCAGGGGACTCCGGCCGCGGGGACCCGCAGCTCCTCGCCGTCCAGGCCCGTCGCCGGAACCTGGAGCACCGCCAGATCGGACAGGCCCCGCGCACAGGCCGCGGCCAGCTCCGGCCAGCCGGTCGGGAAGGGCACGCCTTCCGCGAACTCGCCCTCCAGAGCGAGGAGTCGCTCATTGGCCGCGGCGGGGGAGGCGGGTACCCGCGGCGCGTGCGCGGCGCCGTGCGGACGCGCCGCGACCCGCAGCGCCAGCTCCGCCGAGCCGTGCGGTTCGAGGTCGAGGGTCCATACGAGGCGGCGCGCGCCCGTGCCCGTCTCCTCCACCCCGTCCGGCGCGGGCTCGGAGGTGACCGTCGTACGGGACTGCCACTCCCCGCGCCGATAGCTGAACTCCACGCCGTCGTCCAGGACCTGGCGCTGGCGTACGACGCCCGTCTTGGCGTACGTGCGGTAGTCGGAGCGCAGCTCGAACTGGTCCGTGAAGTCGGCGTCCGCGGTGACCGCGATCCGGACCGTGGTGGTCGTCGGACGGTTGCTGGTGACGCGCAGCGCCTCCACGAACGCGCCCTCGGCGACGGCCTGTTCACGGAAGAGCGTGTACGCGGGCGGCTCGTTGCGGCCGCCCCGCGGCACCAGCACACAGCGTGCCGTGTCACCGTCCGCGACCGGCGTGAGTGCCTCGGGCACCGCGCCGTCCACCGTCAGCTGCCAGCGGCTGAGGTGCCGGGCGTCCCGGACGAATAACCCGTCCGGAGAGCTGCCGCCCCGTACTCCGCTGATGTCCCCGCCGTCGCCCACGGCGGCGAACGTCCCACCGTGCACGAGCAGATGATGCCGGTCCGTCATCCCCGGTCCCCTCCTTTGGCGCCCGTCTCGAACGCGAATGCGCGCTGTCCCGCAGTGCTGTGTGCCGTGTCGATCAACGCGTCGTGCCCCGTCGGGGACACGATCGGTGCCGCCCCGGAGGACTCGTGCAGCAGGTCGAGCGTCAGCGCCGCCGTCCAGCTGAAACCGAGTGCTCCGCAGGCTTCGCCGGTGTACGGGTCCACGTACTCCGCGAACCCCGACTCCCCGGCGGTGTCCAGCAGGGCGGCCCGCAGTCCGTCCGCCCGCCCGTGCTCCCCGTGCAGCCGCAGCCCGCGCTCCAGCAGCCAGTTGGTGTTGAACCAGGCCGGCCCCCGCCAGTACCGGTGCGGATCGAACGCCTCGCCGGTCAGGTCGTAACTGGGTGCGAGCCGTGTCGCCCCGCCCAGTCCGAAGTGCGGCCCGCCCGCGGTCCGTACGAGCGTGGCGGCGATGTCGCGCGGCAGCGCGGGGAGGATGAGGGGGAGCAGCCCGGCGACACTGCGCTCGGGGATCAGCGCGCTCCCGCCGCCGCCCACCCGCTCGTCGCGGCAGAAGAACATGCCCTCCGCCGGATCCCACAGCCGCTCCACGAGTGCCGCCGTCAGCCGCTCGGCGCGTGCGTGGCGGGCGGTCCCCGCCGCGCCCAGCTCCTGCGCGATACGGGCCAGCGCGTGTTCCGAGGCGATCAGCAGGGCGTTGAACGCCGGGTCCTCGACGGCGAACTCGCCGCCGCCGTCGGCGTATCCCCGGTCCCGGTAGTCCGTGGCCAGCCGCACGTACCGCCCGTAGTCGAGGTCCGTAGGCCGGTCCTCGGGGGCACCGTGGTCGAGGTCGGCGCGCCGGAAGGAGCGGGCCGGCGCCGGGGTGACACGGCCGAGCGGGGCGTCCCAGCACGGGCTGTTGTCCATGCCCTGCTCCCAGGGGTGGACCACGCTGGCGAGACCCCCGCCGCCCAGGTCCCGACGGTGCAGGAGATAGCGGTGCCAGGCCGCCAGCCGGGGATACATCCGGGAGAGGAAGGAGCGCGCCCGGGACATCCCCGGGTCCGCCCGGTGCACCAGCCACACGGCGAGCGCGTGCACCGGTGGCTGCACGATGCCCGACGTCTGTACGGTGCGCGGGGCGCCCGCGGCGCGCCCCGCGGTCGAGGAGCGCCAGAAGTCGGGGCTCGGGAAGTACGCGTCGAGCGGGACGGAGGGGTTGAACACGATGTGCGGGACACGCCCGTCGGCCCACTGGGCGCCGAGCAGGGTCTCCAGCTCCGTCTGCGCCCGCAGCGGGGACAGATGGCGCAGGCCGATCGCGATGAACGCGGAGTCCCAGGACCACTGGTGCGGGTACAGACCGCGCGAGGGCACCGTGGACGTTCCCGTCCAGTTGCCGTTCAGTACCCGGGACGCCCTGAGGTGCAGTGACCCCGACGGCCCGGCGGGATCGTATACGAGTGATCCGGTCCGGGTGATCTCGCCCGGACCGGGCGGAGAGGGCGGGCCGGAGGCATGCGCGGGTGTGCCGGAGGTACGCACGGGGGTGGTGAGCCCCGTGCGCAGTGCGGTGAGCTGGGTTGTGCTGTCCACTCAGGTCTCCCCGAAGACGTCCGACCGGCCGGTTCGGCAGTAGCTGCCGTAGGGTTACGTCTATTTAACACGCAAAACTCAATATGTAATGCAGAGTTGGGGAACGCAAGAGGGTGCGCATGACAGAAAGGGCGGGGAGGACCGTGAAGACCGGCAACCAGGCAAGCTCCGGAGAACTGCTCGAACTGGTGCGCAGCGGCCGGGCGACCACACGCGGGGCGCTCCAGCGGGCCACCGGTCTGTCGAGGGCCACGGTCGGCCAGCGTCTCGAACGGCTGTTCCGCGCGGGCTGGCTCCGCGAGGGGGCCGGCGGGCCCGTCGACTCACCGCTCGGCGGCCGCCCCTCCATCACCCTGGAGTTCGACGACGAGCACGCCATCGTCCTCGCCGCCGACCTCGACACCCGGCACGGCCGGGCCGCCGTCCTCACCCTGACGGGGGAGATCCTCGCCGAGCGCGCGGGCCTTCTGGTGATCGACGACGGACCGGAGGCCGTTCTCGACGAGCTCGGACGCTGGTTCGCCGAGCTGCTGGAGAAGTCCGGACAGGCCGCCGACGCCGTCTGCGGCATCGGGCTCGCGGTGCCGGGTCCGGTCGACAGCGACACCGGCCGTGTCGTGCAGCCGCCGATCATGCCGGGCTGGGACGGTTTCGACATACGAGGCAGGCTGGGCCGCGCCTTCGCCGAACACGCGGGCACCGGCGGCGGTGCCGCCGTACCCGTGCTCGTGGACAACGACGCCAACCTCATGGCGTACGGGGAGCAGCGCGCCGGCTATCCGGACTGCTCGGCGTTCGCGCTGGTCAAGGTCTCCACCGGTATCGGCGCGGGCATGGTCGTCGGCGGCACCGTCTACCGGGGGATCGACGGCGGGGCCGGCGACATCGGGCACATCCGGGTGGGCGTCGACGCGCTGTGCCGGTGCGGCTCGTACGGATGTCTGGCCGCCGTCGCCAGTGGTGGCGCGGTGGCGCGACGGCTCGCGGAGTCCGGGGTCCCGGCCGCGTCCGGCTCGGATGTGCGGGACCTGCTGACGGCCGGGCACCCCGAGGCGATGGCGCTGGCGCGGGAGGCGGGCCGGCAGGTCGGGGACGTCCTGGCCACCGTGGTGACGCTGCTCAACCCGGGTGTGCTCATGATCGCCGGGGATCTGGCCGGAACCCCGTTCCTCACGGGGGTCCGGGAGCTGCTGTACCAGCGGGCGCTGCCCCGCTCCACCGCTCATCTGGACGTGGTGACCTCCCGGCTCGGCGAGCGGGCCGGGCTCGTGGGCGCGGGGGCGCTGGTCGTGGAGTACCTGTACGCGCCGGAGCGGGCCGAGGAACGCCTGGCGGCCCTCGGCGTGTGACGGACGCCCGCGGTCCGGTGGGCCGGGAGTCCCGGTCTGTCCGGCCCGGAGGGGGCGACCTCCGGGCCCTTTGGCAGTCGGCGTCCGTGGCCGTTCGTGGCCGTCCGTGGCCGTTCGGGGTTCTCCGTCCCGTCGTCACCCGTGCGGGGCATCAGCGTGTGACATCCGTGTGTCGTGTCCGGATCGTGGTCCGCATGATGAAATCTGGCTCCACCAAGTGGCGTGATTCTCGCCACCCTTGATAGGGGTCACGCTCAGATGAGCGGATCTTGGGCGACTGCACTTCCCTAAGGGGTGGCACTCAGTGCCACGCTCTGATCGTTCATCGATTAAACTCAGACGTGCCGATGGTCGCTCACCTGAGCGTGCAAGGTGCTCCATGGGCATTGCTGTGTTCAAGAAGTGAAAACATCGCACCCCCATGGCTTGCCAAGCTTTGACTTTTGATCTGGTGGCGGACGAGTGGTTACAGGCGCATGACGCGCAAGTGGACGTACCCAGGCGCCTTCGATCTGGGTATGTTCCCCGTCGTCAGGGCAGCCACCGCGACGTCGAGGAGTCGAGACTCGTGTCGGAAAACAAAGATCCCCACGTAGCTGAAAGCGGCGAAAGCGGCGTCGGCGGAGCGAAGTTCGTTTACGACTTCACCGAGGGCAACAGGGACCTCAAGGACCTCCTCGGGGGCAAGGGCGCCAACCTTGCCGAAATGACCAACCTGGGCCTTCCCGTCCCGCCCGGCTTCACCATCACCACCGAGGCGTGCAAGACCTACCTCGGCAGTGGCGAGGAGCCGGTGGCACTGCGTGACGAGGTGAGTGCGCACCTCGACGCCCTCGAGGCGAAGATGGGCAAGAAGCTCGGCCAGGCCGACGACCCTCTGCTCGTGTCCGTCCGTTCCGGGGCGAAGTTCTCCATGCCCGGCATGATGGACACCGTCCTGAACATCGGGCTCTCCGACAAGTCGGTCCAGGGCCTCGCCAAGCAGTCCGGCGACGACCGCTTCGCGTGGGACTCCTACCGCCGTCTCATCCAGATGTTCGGCAAGACCGTCCTCGGTGTGGACGGCGAACTCTTCGAGGACGCGCTGGACGCGGCGAAGGACCTCAAGAAGGTCACCGTCGACACGGACCTCGAAGCGGCCGATCTGAAGAAGCTCGTCACCAAGTTCAAGAAGATCGTCAAGACCGAGGCCGGCCGGGACTTCCCGCAGGACCCGCGTGAGCAGATGGACCTCGCCATCCACGCGGTCTTCGACTCCTGGAACACCGACCGCGCCAAGCTCTACCGCCGCCAGGAGCGCATCCCGCACGACCTCGGCACGGCCGTCAACGTCTGCTCGATGGTCTTCGGCAACCTCGGCCCCGACTCCGGCACCGGCGTCGCCTTCACCCGCGACCCCGCCTCCGGCCACCAGGGCGTGTACGGCGACTACCTTCAGAACGCCCAGGGCGAGGACGTCGTCGCGGGCATCCGCAACACGGTCCCGCTCGCCGAGCTGGAGTCGATCGACAAGAAGTCGTACGACCAGCTCATGCAGATCATGGAGACCCTGGAGAACCACTACAAGGATCTCTGCGACATCGAGTTCACCATCGAGCGCGGCCAGCTGTGGATGCTCCAGACCCGCGTCGGCAAGCGCACGGCGGGGGCGGCCTTCCGCATCGCCACGCAGCTCGTGGACCAGGGCCTGATCGACGAGGCCGAGGCGCTCCAGCGGGTCACGGGCGCCCAGCTCGCGCAGCTCATGTTCCCCCGCTTCGACGACGAGGCGAAGGTCGAGCAGGTCGGCCGGGGCATCGCGGCGTCGCCGGGCGCGGCCGTGGGCAAGGCCGTCTTCGACTCGTACACCGCCGTGAAGTGGTCGCGCTCCGGTGAGAAGGTCATCCTGGTCCGCCGCGAGACGAACCCCGACGACCTGGACGGCATGATCGCGGCGGAGGGCATCCTGACCTCGCGCGGCGGCAAGACCTCCCACGCGGCCGTCGTGGCGCGCGGCATGGGCAAGACCTGTGTCTGCGGCGCCGAGGAGCTGGAGGTCGACACCAAGCGGCGCCGGATGACCGTGCCCGGCGGACGCGTCGTCGAGGAGGGCGACGTGATCTCCATCGACGGCTCGACCGGCAAGGTCTACCTCGGCGAGGTCCCGGTGGTCCCCTCCCCGGTCGTCGAGTACTTCGAGGGCCGCATGCACGCGGGCGCCGACGACGCCGACGAACTGGTCGCCGCGGTGCACCGGATCATGGCGTACGCCGACCGGGTCCGCCGGCTGCGGGTGCGCGCCAACGCCGACAACGCCGAGGACGCGCTGCGCGCCCGCCGCTTCGGAGCGCAGGGCATCGGCCTGTGCCGCACCGAGCACATGTTCCTCGGTGACCGTCGCGAGCTCGTGGAGCGGCTGATCCTCGCGGACACCGACGCGGAGCGCGAGGAGTCCCTGAAGGGGCTGCTGCCCCTCCAGAAGCAGGACTTCATCGAGCTGTTCGAGGCGATGGACGGCCTTCCGGTCACGGTCCGTCTCCTTGACCCGCCGCTGCACGAGTTCCTGCCGGACATCACCGAGCTGTCGGTGCGTGTCGCGCTCGCCGAGTCCCGCAAGGACTCCAACGAGAACGACCTCCGTCTGCTGCAGGCCGTGCACCGTCTGCACGAGCAGAACCCGATGCTGGGCCTGCGCGGCGTACGCCTCGGCCTGGTCATCCCCGGTCTGTTCACCATGCAGGTACGGGCCATCGCCGAGGCGGCCGCCGAGCGCAAGAACGCCAAGGGCGACCCGCGCGCGGAGATCATGATCCCGCTCGTCGGCACGGTCCAGGAGCTGGAGATCGTCCGCGAGGAGGCCGACCAGGTCATCGCCGAGGTCGAGGCGGCCACCGGCGTGCACCTGAAGCTGGCGATCGGCACGATGATCGAGCTGCCGCGCGCCGCGCTGACGGCCGGCCAGATCGCGGAGGCGGCGGAGTTCTTCTCCTTCGGTACCAACGACCTCACCCAGACCGTGTGGGGCTTCAGCCGCGACGACGTGGAGGCCTCCTTCTTCACCGCGTACCTGGAGAAGGGCATCTTCGGCGTCAGCCCGTTCGAGACGATCGACAGGGACGGCGTCGGCTCCCTGGTGAAGTCCGCGGTGCAGGCCGGCCGTGAGACGCGCCCCGACCTGAAGCTCGGCGTCTGCGGCGAGCACGGCGGCGACCCCGAGTCGGTCCACTTCTTCCACGAGGTGGGACTCGACTACGTCTCCTGCTCACCGTTCCGCATCCCGGTCGCCCGCCTGGAAGCGGGCCGCGCGGCCTCCAGCTCGCAGGGCAGCGACCACCGCTAGCCCGAACGGCGACAAGACCCCGGAGCCGCCGCCCGTCCCCGACCCTCAACACCGATGGGCGGCGGCTCCGGCCCACGAGAAGGGGCGGCACCCTGTGCGGGGGTGCCGCCCCTTCGGGCATGGTCTGCGGGGGCTGTCAAGGTATGTCGCTGACCAGGCAAGTTGACGTTTGCTCGCGTTGGTTGGCGCTGAACCCGAGTGAGGCCGTTGTGCCCTCGTTGTGCCCTCTGGGTGCGGCTGGGTTCCGTCCACGGCCCGTCTGTACAGGTCGAGACGAGGGTCCCAGCGTGACGCAACGCCATGGCCAGCCCGCACAGCAAACGGTCCGTGTGATGGCGCCAGGGTTCGAACCTGGGTAGGCGAAGCTGGCAGATTTACAGCGGGCCGACCCTGACCCACCTGAACAGGCGATACACCAACTTGTGGTCCTCTCGGGGGACGCCTGGGGACGCGGAGCGCCGTCTCAGGCTTTCTGATCACGTGCTGCTTCTGCCACGGCACGGCGAGCGCGGTCGAGGATGTTGCGGGCGCTGAGGGTTTTGGGATGGCCGGGTCCGAGGATGCGCTCTCGGTCGATGAGGACCCGCTCAGCGAGGCCGAGAGCATCCTGAACCCGCCCAACATCAGAACAGAGTGGCCTGCGAACCCGATGGACCGTCACGAAACTTCGCGGGTTAACTGCCTTGAACGCCTGAGGCTAAGGCGCGTCGACCGCTAGGCTCCCTCTCCACCTTCACCGTTTTCCACTGGAGCCCCTTCATGCCCGAGACCAACGAGACACCCGAGTTCTCCCCGAAGGATAGGGGCGCTCTCCTTGAGGCGAGGGCACAGAGACGACGTAGCACGGCGAACCAGCGGGTGGCAAGGGAAATGGTGAGGTCCCCGCTCAACGTTATCATCACAGGGGGGATGCTGTTCTTCGCCGTCTACACAAAGACTAGTCACGGCGGCGATACGCCAATCTGGGTATGGATCGCGGGCTCTCTGCTCGTGGTGTTGTCTCTACTGAGCATGGGCATGAACGCTTTCGAGCGGATTAAGACACTTAGACTCGAACAGAAGGAACGCGAGAGCTACTTTCAGCGCCGGGAAGCTCGCGACCGAGCTGCCCTCGACAGACTGGAAAAAGTCACTGAGCTGGCGAGCCTGCTCGACCTGAATCAGACACAGATCGAGCGCTATCACACCATTGCTACGGATCAGGCTGATCGCTCTTTCAATTCAGCCCAGAAGGCGATGACGGCAGGCATGGTCCTGATTGCCTCATGCTTCATCGCAGGATTCTGGGTCTCCACCGACGTGCGTTGGTTCATCGGCGCTCTCGGAACCGTAGGCGCGGCACTCTCGGCATACCTTAGCAAGACCTTCCTGTACCTCTACAAGGAGTCCCAGGCCCAGCTAAACCGCTACTTCGACCAACCTGTGCTCAACGGCTACTATCTGACGGCCGAGCGACTCGTCGACGGAATCAGCGACGACAATAAAGATGCGACGCGTCGCCAAATTATTTCCCAGGTCCTAGAGGCAAGCACTTTGGTCGGTAGTAACCCGACTGAACCTCGGCCCACGAAGCCGAAACCGCAGAAGTCAAAGCGCAAAACTGCTGTCCCGGCCCAGGCAGCCAGCGGCGCGTAGTCAGATGTTCTCAATCCCAGACAGTTGACACACAATGAGTTGCTCGTTGCCCTCGGGAAAAATCGCCACACGTCCGTCGGCAGTAAGCCGGAGTGGGGTGCCGGCGCCAAGGGCTTCGAACCCCATTCGGCTGTACCATCGAGCAAGTGTCGGTTTATCGAGGCCCACCTGAGCGTACAGAACCTCATAGTGGGCTGCGGTGTATTCGTTAATAAAGGCCTTAACAAGCGCCTCACCGATTTTGTCACCTCGGCGTTCAGGAGCGACGGCCACGGCCTTAAGCTTGGCAATGGAATGAGCAACATCTTTGACTATGGCGGTCGAGACTCCTGCCGCCTAAGGCAAGGCGAGCTGTTCGGTCTGGAGGACGAAGAGCCTGCCGAGACTGTGACGGTCAAACAACAGTTGATCGGTCCCGACAAGGGGGTGCCGTACCTCGGGGAACCGAAGACCAGGCAGAGCTATCGGTCGGTTCCTCAAGGACGTTCGGTCGTAGACGCGATCGCACGGCACCGTGAGGAGTTCCCGGCGCGGGTCGTGTACATCGAGGATCGGACGAACCCCCGGAAGCCCGCATGGCGCCATGCTCGGTTGCTGTACACCAGCGAGACCGGGGGAGCGATTCGGCGTGGGAGCTGGGCGAAGCTGTGGGCTCGCAACGTCAAGCGGGCGAATGCCCACCTGAAGAAGTCAGGCAGCAAGGTTCGTGTCCCCGAGGACACGACGCTGCACGATCTGCGGCACTTCTACGCCTCAGTTCTGATCAAGAACGGGGCGACGCCGAAGCAGGTGCAGATGAGGCTTGGTCATGCCAAGCCATCGATCACGCTGAACGTCTACACCCACTTATGGGAGGCGGAAGAGGATCGGACAGCCAGCATGATGGAGGCGGCTCTCAGCTAGGCCGTTTCGTTTGGATCAGCGGGCTGACCAGATGAAGATGCCTGCGAGGTGGAGTCGGGCGAGGTAGATGGTTGCGGTCTTGATGCCCCTATGGATGCCATGCAACCCCAGACCTGGCCCGGCTTAGGAGTCGAAGTGCGCCGCCCCGACTTCACCGACGCGACGGTGTCCGGCTGCCTCTTGTTCCTCCTGCATATCCAGCCCGACATGCCCGAACTCGCAGCCGTTGGCATCGGGTTCATCGCATTGCGTTGTATCCGGTACCGCCCCCGCGCGGCCCGGGGTCGAATCCCCGGGTAGTCACCGAAGGCTTCCGGCCTGGCCCTGGGGCTCCGAATCACCGCATCCGGAGCCGCGGGGCCCTCGGCATGTCGCCACCGAGACCCGCTTCCGTCGTCGGCTCCGAAGCGCTGCGATGCGCGACCCGCACCCCGCCCTGAGGCCACCAGTACGAGCGGTGCGACACCGACGTCGACCCGTCGGCCTCCAGCAGCACCTGATACGCCGTCCGCCCGTCCGGCCAGTCCTGCCGCGCCACCACCGACGCATGCCGCCACACGCCCGAGACGCGCACCCACAGTGCAGGCAAATCGTCAGGCGGCCACGTCCACACCCGCACCTTCGGGCCATCGCCCTCACGCCACGGCCGCGCCTCCACCGCGTCCTCAGGCGACGGCACGGCCGGCCCCCGGAGCGTCATCCGAGCCGCGCCGAACCAGCACAGTAATCGTTCACGCGTTCGATTCTAGGGCTCGGCAGGTCGGCGCCAGCGGGCCAGGTTGTCGATATATGTCGAAGCCCAGACAGGTGGCGCCGGAACTTGGACGGTGGTCACGCAAATGGCGCCAATTGGCTCCAGGGCAAGACGTTTTCCCGGTGGGCGGCGAAGAGCTGCTGTGAAGAGGCGCAAGAAACGCGTCTGGGCATGGTGACCTTGCTGCGGCGAGGATCCGTGTCAGCCCTGCCGAGCTTTCTACGGGGCCTTCTCTCTGTTCTGAGTGAGGGGTCAACCGGCTTCTCGACGTCGCACCCATGTGCACGGACATGAAAAGGCCTATCAATGCAAGGCAGCTCCAACGGTCCTGGCTGGTTCCACTTGGCCGTAACCGTCACCCTCGTCTTTGGCTGTTTGGCGTACGTCACGTACCAGCACCCAGCTCTCGCCCAGCCGCTCACCGTGGCTTCCGCGATGGTCGCGCTGTTGCTCACGGTGATCCTGGCCATCCGCAAATAGCGGGGCTGTGGCGACCCGGCCCCGCTTCGGGGCCGGGCAGCCGTCGACGGCCGGATATCACAGGGCGCGGATCGTCGCGGAGTCCCAGCGGTAGAACCGCTTGAACGCGACCCGCTCCCCCCAGTCCGGCCAGTCCGGCTCGAAGAACCGCACCGTCACCCACGCCACGGCCCGCCCGTCCGACCCCTCGAAGAAGTACCGCAACGTTCCCGGATGCCACCGGCCACTCACCCGCACCTCGGCATCCCGGTGCGGCCGGACCGGCGCGCCCTCACCGGTGAAACGGTCGGCCATTGCACGGTGCCCTGAGAGTGCCCTCGGGTACGAGGGAACGGCTGACTTCCCAGCTCAGGAAGTCAGCCATCCTCCCTGTGCGGGGGTGCCGCCCCTTCGGGCATGCGGCCGAAGCCGTTCGCGGTGAGCGTTGTCTCCGGGGCCACGTCCAGGAACGGTTCGGTCGTCGTCGGTGATGCCCCGGTGAGGAACAGCCTCGATCGGATCGCTCGGATGGCGGTTGCGGAGCGCTCCTGTGGGTGCGCTTGTCCACGCCGCGTGTTCCGATCGGATCGGCGGGGCCCCGTTCGTCAGAAAGGCTGGAATCCCATGTCAACGTCGACCGATCGCATGGCGGCACTCTCGGAGAAGGCGCGCGAAGCGCAGGAGCAGGTGCAGAACGCGATCTCCGAGGACAGGAAGCGACTGTCGGACTCGGTCACCAAGGCCAAGCAGGTCTCGATACAGAGGGCGGACAAGCTCCAGCACGATGTGTCGGAGAAGAAGGCCGAGGCCTCCGCCTCGCTGGCGGGTGTGGGCAACAAGTGGCAGGAGCACGTCCAGTCCGTGAAGTCCCGCATCGAGGAACGGAAGGCGGAAATCGACGTGAAGCGTGCCGACCGTGCGGCGGACGATGCGGAGTCCTACGCGTTGGACGCGATCGACTTCGCCGCCGCCGCGATCGAGGAGGCCGAGTACGCCACGCTCGACGCGGCGCTGGCCCGTACGGATGCCGACGCCAAACACACGAGGTAATCCGGAACATCAACACGACCCCTCCGAGAATCCTCGGAGGGGTCGTTTTCCCCTTTCAGGGGCTGTGGCTCGGGGCAGGGGTCGAACCCCGGCGACCTACGCCTTCCGCTGCTTGCGCCTCGGCTGACACCCAGGGCCCGTGGGGGCTGCTCGCCGCTCGGTTCCGGGGGCCGAACGGGGTAGCTCCGCGTGCACCGGGCCGTCGCGGGTTCCAGCCTGGGATCATGAGGAGCATCCGTCCCTGGGTCGTTGTCGAACCACCGGACAGCCGTGGGCTGCGGCGAGTCGTCGTGGGCGGAGAGCTGGTGGGCCGTGCCTGGTCGGCGGGCGAACTGCGGAGGATCCTCGGGCGCCTCGGTCACCCCGAGGACCTGGATCTGGACGATCCGGCAACCATCTGCTGGCGCGGAGGCGACAGCGGGACGTGGCCCGACCGCGCGGGGAGAAGGCACGCGGTCACCGTGCTCATGGTGGCCGGGCTGCTCGCGTCCATGGCCCTCAGCGCGGTCGTCGGGTGGCCGGACGCCTTCGGGGCCCTGACCTTCGCGCAGCGGGTCAACGGGGTTCTGTTCGTCCTGTCGGGGGCGGTGCAGGGTGCGGCGGCCGTCGCGGCATTCGACTACGGGGGGAAACGACAGGTCCGTGCCTCTGGGGCGATCGTCCTGCTCGGCGTGCTCATCGCGCTGGCCACCGACAGTCTGCTGCTGTTCATGTGGCTCGAAGAGATGGAGTTCACGCCCTATGTGCTGGTGTTCATGCCCCTGTGGTGCTGGTCTCTGTGGGCGCTGTGCCTGCTTGTGCGCGACAGATCGTGGAAGGAAGTCCCACAGCCCAGGAGGTTCGCGGCCGGAGTGGTCGCCACCGCGCTGCTGACCGGCGTCAGCCTGGCGTATTCGACCATGTACCAACCTGCGGCGGCCCCGATGCACGTCACTCTGAAGGCGGAATTCGGGAAGTCGCGGGTGGATCGTTCGCTCGGGTTTCTCCAGGTACCGGTGACGCTTTACATGAAGAACGCCGGAGGGATTCCGGTGTACATCCTGAACGACAGCTACACGGTCTCCGGCAGAGGGGGTGTCTACTCCAAGAACCCTGCCGACAGGGACCTGATGCGGGAGTGGCGGGAGAGCGCGGGCCAGCGGGGCGAGGACTCGGGGGAAGCGGAGCTCTATGTCGGTCGGCTCGCGTACACCACGATCAGCAGCGGGCATTTCTACGGTCCCGGCAACCGGCTCGAAATCGGGGAGGAATACACGCGCAAGCATGTGGTCCAGCTGCCCAAGGATGCCGGGTACGACATCCTGAGCGTCGACCTGACGATCTCCTACATGAGGAAGGACCGAGGGAAGCTCGGCGTGGAGGAGTTCAAAACCCCTCATTATTCATGGGACGCGCACGACAGGCGATACCACTGCGCCCCGGAAAAGGGGTGTTTCCAGCAGATCTTTTATCACGGGAGAGTGCGACACAACGACAACCTCGTCAATGTGACGCGCAGGCCGCGCTATGTGACGGCGATCTGGTCTCCGGGACGCGACCCCGAGTCGTTCATTTCCCCATTCGATTTCAAAGGGGAGACGGGTTTGGTGCAGGAGGAGAAGAGGGAGCTGGAAAGATATGGGGCCGCGAGGGCACACGTGAGTTTCGAGGTGTCCCTCGCGGAACTGCTGGCTCCTCCACCTGTTCTGCTACCGCCGGGTTACTCGAGCCAGGTCCCGACGCTGACCCCGTAGTCCTCGTCGAGGTAGACGGCGGTCGACTGGCAGTAGGAAGCCCGCGTGCCGATGGCGGGCCACAGGTCGCTCCTAGGGACGATCTTGGCGAGCTCGGTGATGAGCGGTGCGATTTTGATCGGTGCGCGGACGTTTTCGTTGTTCCCCAACTCGGCGAGCACGTCGAGCACGACGTCGCTCTTTTCCTTGGTCTTCCAGAAGTCCTTGACTCCTTCTGGGCCCCAGCTGTCGGGAACCAGGTCCGTCAGCCCCTGGGTGAGTTTGTGCTGTTCCGTCGATTCGAATATGGCGCTGGTGCAGATCTCGGCCGCCTTGCCGAGAGGGCCTTCCGGCCGCCCCTGGTCCGAGGCCGCATTCTCCTGCTGGTCACTCATCCGAGCGGACCGGTCCCGCATGTCGTTTTCGGCTGCGGCGCGGTCCGCCGGTGACGACTTGGGGTCGTTGAACACCTTCAGTGTCTCGTTTTGCTCGTACACGGTCTGAACGAGCTCTTCTCGGTTCTCCGGGGACATTTCCGGGGCGGCGGCGTCGGCCTGCGCGATGCTCATCTGCTTTTCGAACCAGTGAATCTGATCCGTCTGGTGACCCGCTCCGGCCGAGTCGGCCAGCCCTCCCGAAATCGACATCAGCTGTCCCTGCAGCTCCGCCGGCGTCTGGGGGTCACAGATCATGTCCAGCGCGGCTGTCGTGCGCTTCATGACCAGGAGGACAGAGGACCGCGTCTCGGACGGCACCTGCGAGTCGTAACCCACCTTCAGCGCGGAGGACACCTGCTCCACGAGTGCGGTCAGCTGTTCCCGAAGCTTCGGAGGTGTGCTGTCGTCACCGGTGGCTGTCAGCGCGGTGGTCAGGTGTCTGACGCTCTCGATGACCCCTTGCCTGTCCCGCAGCGACGTCCCGGGGGCCTTGACCGCTTCGAGAGTGGTGGCCAATTCGTCAACAGTCGGCGCGAGTTCCTCGGGAACGTCTCCCTTCGTCTCGTCCAGGAGCGTCATGACGTCTTCGATCTGTTCCGTCTGTTCCGCAGGGGGGGTGGTGCTCCCTTGGCCTGTGTCACCGGAACCCGGCGGCTGTGACGACTCGTCAGCGGTCGGTGTGTGCCCCGGATCCGACGACGACGCATCGCCCGGTGCGGACGTGGTGCCGGTGGGCGTAGGCGTGCCGTTCGGTGCGGAGGTGGTGCCGGTGGGCGTGGGCGTGCCGTTCGGCGTCGACGCGGGAGGCGGCTTGTCCCCCGGTGAAGGAGGCGGTGTTGTCCCAGCCGCCGTTCCGCTCGCGCCGGGGGCCTGAAGCGCTGATATCGCACTTGTCAGACCTGCGGGAAATGCGAGCGTCGCAGCCAGGAGGGATGCGTTGACGCTGTGGACGGCCCGTCGCCGGGAGGTTCTGGCCATGATGGTTCCAGATGCGCTTGGCGTGGTGCTTGCTTCATCCGTTGCGGACCGGCCCCTGTATCCACTGTTCACCCGGTCGGTGCACCCCGCAACGCGGACGCCGGGCCCGGTGTTGTCCTTCGGACCGCGTCCTGGTCGACTCCGATGGGAGTCGTCGGTCCCCGCCCGTGAGATATGCCGGGCGGGCCGGTGCTCGTAGGGTGGGGCCGAGGCAGCGGGAGGAGCAGGGCATGGGTGGCTGGAGCGCCAAGGACATACCCGGGCAGCGGGGGCGGGTCGCCGTCGTCACCGGGTCCAACAGCGGGCTCGGTTTCGTCACCGCGCGCGAACTGGCGCACCGCGGGGCCCGGGTGGTGCTCGCCTGTCGCAGCGAGACGCGCGGCAGGGCGGCGGCCGACCGTATTGCCGCCGAAGTGCCCGGCGCCGAGGTGGAGTTCGCCGCTCTCGACCTCGGGGACCTCGCGTCCGTAAGGGAGTTCGCGGACTCCTTCTCCTACGACCGCCTCGACCTGCTCGTCAACAACGCGGGGGTGATGGCGCTGCCGTACGGGACGACGGCGGACGGGTTCGAGACGCAGTTCGGCGTGAACCACCTTGGGCACTTCGCGCTCACCGGACTGCTGTTCCCGGTGATCGCCGAGACGCCCGGCGCGCGGATCGTCACCCTGTCGAGCATGGTCCACGCGCTCTCGAACATCGACATCGACGATCTCAACAGCGAGAAGGGGGCCTATCGCCGCTGGATCGCCTACGGCCGGTCCAAGACCGCCAACCTCCTCTTCACGCACGAGCTCGCACGGCGGCTGTCCGCCGCCGGATCCGACGTCGTCGCGGCCGCGGCGCACCCCGGGTACGCCTCCACCAACCTGCAGACCGCAGGGCCCCGGCTGGAGGGGCGCAAGGGCGCCGAGCGGCTGATGGAGATCGGCAACCGCGTCTTCGCGCAGAGCGCCGAGGCCGGGGCCCTGCCGTCGCTGTACGCGGCCACCGCGCCCGGCGTGCGGCCCGACACCTTCGTCGGACCGTCCTTCGCGATGTGGCGCGGCTCGCCCGCGACGTCCTGGCGGGCCCGCTGGACCCGCGACGACACCGCGGGAGAGCGGCTCTGGACCGCCTCGGAGCGGCTGACGGGCGTCACGTACGAAGGGCTCAAGGGCTGACACCCGCGACACCCGTCCCCGGGAGCCGAGGGGCGGGGTGGGGCCGAGGGGCGACGCGGTCCGGGTCCGGGGCGGTCCGGGTGGGTGCCCGGTTCAGGCCGCCCGCACCTCGTACGTCGCCACGCGTACATCCTCGTCGTCCAGGCACCGCCCCGACTCCAGGTCGAAGCGCTGCTTGAGCAGCGGGGAGGCCACGAACGGGCGGCCCTGGTGGGTGCCGGTCAGTCCGCGGGAGAGCACCGCGGCCCCGGTGAACGGATCACGATTGTCGATGGCGTACGTCCGCCCCGCGCGGTCGGTGAACAGGGCGGCCTGACGGCCGTCCGGAAGGAGGGCGGCGACGCCCCGTCCCGGGGTCAGCAGGGACAGCTCGCAGATCGTGAACCAGTCGTCCTCCAGCAGGAGTTGGAGGCTGAGGGCCGTCGTCCGGGTCGTCTCGGGTGCCAGGGTCATCGCTGGGCACTTCCTTCCAGGGCTTGCAGGACTGGGGTCTCCCCTGCTCGAGCGGAGCCGAGAGCTTGGGGACGGTGTCCGATGGTCAGCAGCGGCAGGTCGGGCTTGATCTGGTCGCGCTCGGGAACGAAGCCGACGACCGGGTCCGGGGTGTCCGGGGCGTTCACGAAGGACACGAAGCGGGACAGCCTCTCCGGGTCGTTGATGGTCTCGGCCCACTCGTCCCGGTAGTTCGCGACGTGCGCGGTCATCAGCGACTCCAGCTCCTCGCAGATGCCGAGGGAGTCCTCCACCACCACCTCCCGGACGTGGTCCAGGCCGCCGGGAATCCGCTCCAGCCAGGTCGAGGTGCGCTCCAGACGGTCCGCCGTGCGGATGTAGAACATCAGGAAGCGGTCGATGAGGCGGATCAGTTCGGCGTCGCTCAGATCCTGTGCCAGCAGGTCCGCGTGGCGCGGGGTCGCGCCGCCGTTGCCGCCGACGTACAGGTTCCAGCCGTTGGAGGTGGCGATGATGCCGAAGTCCTTGGACTGGGCCTCGGCGCACTCGCGGGCGCACCCGGAGACCGCCGACTTGAGCTTGTGCGGGGAGCGCAGACCCCGGTAGCGCAGCTCCAGGTCGATCGCCATCCGGACCGAGTCCTGCACGCCGTACCGGCACCAGGTCTGCCCGACACAGGACTTCACCGTCCGCAGCGACTTCCCGTACGCGTGCCCGGACTCGAAGCCGGCGTCCACCAGCCGCGCCCAGATCAGCGGGAGTTGCTCCACCCGCGCGCCGAACAGGTCGATGCGCTGACCGCCCGTGATCTTCGTGTAGAGCCCGAAGTCCCGTGCCACCTCGCCGATCACGATGAGTTTCTCGGGAGTGATCTCGCCGCCGGGGATGCGCGGCACGATCGAGTACGAGCCGTTCTTCTGGAGGTTGGCGAGGAAGTGGTCGTTGGTGTCCTGGAGCGCTGCCTGTTCGCCGTCGAGGACATAGCCGCCGGCGCCGATCGTCGGGGCCAGGGAGGCGATGATCGAGCCGACGGCGGGCTTGCAGACCTCGCAGCCGTCACCGCCCCGGGCGTCCTCGCGGCCGTACCGGTCGAGCAGTGTCCGGTACGAGGTGATCCGGAGCGCCAGGACGATCTCGTACAGCTCCTCGCGGGTCCGACCGAAGCAGCCGCACAGTCCGTGGTCGACCTCGACACCGCTCGCGGTCAGTTCCTCGTTGACGAGCTGACCGAGGACCTTGACGCAACTCCCGCAGCCCGTACCGGCCTTGGTGCACTTCTTGACCTCGGGGACGGTCGTGCAGGAGTGCTCGGTGACCGCACCTCGGATCGTGCCCTTGGTGACGTTGTGGCAGGAGCAGATGACCGCGGAGTCGGGGAGGGCGGAGGGGCCGAGGGCCACCGGGGCGCCCGCGCCCGCAGGCAGCACCAGCTGCTCGGGGGCGATCGGCGGCACCGTGCCGGTGAACGCGCGCAGGGTGCCGTAGGCGTCCGCGTCACCGACCAGGATGCCGCCGAGGAGCTGCCCGTCGCGGCCGATGACCAGCTTCTTGTAGGTGCCCGAGCGCGAGTCCGAGTAGACGACGTCGAGGCAGTCGGCGGTGGCCCCGTGCGCGTCGCCGAAGGAGGCGACGTCGACACCGAGGAGCTTCAGCTTCGTCGACAGGTCGGCGCCGGTGAAGCTCGCCTCGTCGGCGGCGATCGTCGCGGCGGCCGTCGCGGCCATCTCGTAGCCGGGCGCGACGAGTCCGTACACCCGGCCGTCGGCGGCGAGGGCGCACTCGCCGATCGCGAACACGGACGGGTCGGAGGTGCGGCACTGCTCGTCGACCGTGATGCCGCCGCGCTCGCCGACCGTGAGTCCCATGTCACGGGCGAGCTGGTCGCGCGGACGGACTCCCGCCGAGAACACCACCAGATCCGCGCCCAGTTCGGACCCGTCGGACAGTTTCATGCCGGTCACGGCGCCGTCGTCGCCGGTGACGATCTCCTGGGTCCCCGTGCCGGTGTGCACGCTCAGGCCCATGTCCTCGATGGTGCGCAGGAGCGCGGCGCCGCCGCCGTCGTCCACCTGCACCGGCATCAGACGCGGCGCGAACTCCACGATGTGCGTGGTCAGTCCGAGCCCCTTGAGCGCGCCGGCCGCCTCCAGGCCGAGCAGCCCGCCGCCGACGACGGCGCCGGTCGTCGCCCGCGCCTTCGCGTACTCCTCGATGGCGAGCAGATCCTCGATCGTGCGGTAGACGAAGCAGCCCTCGGCGTCCTTGCCGGGGACCGGCGGTACGAAGGGGTAGGAGCCGGTGGCGAGGACGAGGGTGTCGTAGCCGACCGTCAGACCGGACCGGGCGGTCACGGTGCGCGCGTCCCGGTCGATCGACTCGGCCGGATCGCCGAGATGCAGCTCGATGCCGTGCTCCTTGATGAACTCCCCGTCCGTGAGCGAGAGTTCGTCGGGCGTGCGGCCCGAGAAGTACGAGGTGAGCTGGACCCGGTCGTAGGCCGGGCGGGGCTCCTCGCAGAGCACGACCACGCGGTGCGTGGCGGTCAGGCCGCGTTCGGCGAGCGACTCCAGGAAGCGCTGGCCGACCATGCCGTGGCCGACGAGCACGATCGTGTGCGCGTTCCCGGCCGCGGCGTCCGGGGCCGTCGCCGTCCCTGTCGTCGCATTCGCCGCCGTCATCGTCGTCGTGTCCGGGGACATTCAGGAGCCTCCGTCGTTGGTGAGCAGGTGGAGCAGCGGTGCGCCGTCCGCGGGGAGCGGCTCCGCTCCCTCCCAGGCGCGGGCGAGGGCACCGACGGTGCCGAGTTCGCCGACGAGCACGCCACCGACCAGCCGGTCGTCGCGGACGACGACCTTGCGGTAGGTGCCGCGGGTGGCGTCGGCGAGCTGGACCACGTCGTCGCCGGGCAGGGGATCGGTCTCGCCGAACGCGGCGAGGTCGAAGGGGGCGGTGCCGCCCGCCAGGGTGAGGCGGGTGAGGGAACGGGTGCCGGTGTAGCGGGCGGGGGCGCCGGTGTCCGCGCGGTGCGCCGACAGGGCCTCGGCCGCTATCGACTCGGCGAGGACATCGGCCTGTTCGAGGGCAGCGGTCGCCAGGCCGTAGACCGTTCCGTCGTGCTGGGCGCAGTCGCCGACGGCCCGGATACGGGGGTCGGACGTCCGCAGTTCGTCGTCGACGAGGATGCCCTTGTGGACGGCGAGTCCCGCGTCCTGGGCGAGGCCCGTGCGGGGATGGACGCCGCAGGCCAGCACGACGAGGTCGGCGCCGAGGGCGTACCCGTCGGCCATCTCGACCGAGCGGACCGCGCCGCCGACCGAGCGCACGTCGCGTACCCGGCACTCGGTGTGCACCTCGACGCCCAGGTCCGTGAGGTGCCGGCGGACCAGACGGGACGCGGCCGGGTCGAGCTGGCGCTCCATGAGCCGTTCGGCCTGCTGTGCCAGCACCACCTGGGCCCCGCGCAGGGCCAGCGCCCGGGCGGCCGACACCCCGAGCAGGCCGCCGCCGATCACGACGGCTCGGGTGCCGGGCCGGACGGCCTTCGACAGGCCCAGGCAGTCGTCCATGGTGCGGAACGCGTGGACGCCTTCGGGGAGTTCGTGCCCGCCCTGGGCGAACAGGCCGCGCAGCGGCGGGAGTACGGGGTTGGAGCCGGTCGCGAGAACCAGCGTGTCGTATGCGATCACCGCGCCGTCCGCGCAGTGCAGGGTGCGTGTGGCGCGGTCGATGCGGGTGACCCGGGCCCGGGTGAGACGGTCGGCGCCGGGAAGGGCGATCACCTCGGGGGCGTACCGTCCCGCCAGGACCTCGGCGAGCAGCACGCGGTTGTACGGGGCGTGGTCCTCGTCGCCGATCAGCGTGACGGAGACGGGGGAGACGGCGGACCGGGCGCCGCCGGTCGCGCCGAGCTCGTCGAGCCGCCGGGCGAGCCGGACGCCCGCGAGTCCGGCGCCGATCACCACCACACGCGTATTCGAGGTCATGTCCACACCGTGCGGTGCCGGTGTTACCCGGTGGCATCACGTCTGTTTCCCGGGAGGAACGCTGCCCTCAGCGGGGGCGGGACCGCAGTGTGAGGGTTCGGGGGGCCGGTGCGGGGCGGGCTGTGAGGGTTCGGGGGCGGGGACGACGGCGGGACCCGGCCGGGCCGCGGGGTTCGGCTGTCTCCTCAAGGAACGCGTCGTCGACATCGGCGAGTTCGTGGACGCCATGGAGCGGGTCGCCGCGGGCGGTACGGCCCTCGACCCCGAGGTCGTCTCGCAGTTGTTCGGCGCGAGCCGTCGCGTGCGGGCCCTCGACGCCCTCACACCCCGCGAGCGCGAGGTCCTCGCCTGATGGCCGAGGGCCGCACCAACCACGGGATCGCCGCCGCCCTCACCGTCTCCGAACGCGCCGTCGAGAAACACATCGCCAACATCTTCCTGAAGCTCGACCTGCCCCCGTCGGACACCGGTCACCGGCGGGTCCTCGCGGTCCTGCGCTACCTGGACTCGGTGGGCTGAGAGCCCGGACCGGCGGACGCGCCCCCGGGAGGCCGCTGGTGCGAACCTCTGAACTCGCTCAAGGTTCCCAAGATCGATGGACGGCACATCTACCGTGTCCATAGGGTCGCGATCATGCCCGACATATCGCTGACCATGGTTCTTGTGCTCTGCGCCGCCGCCCTGGCGGCCGGTTGGATCGATGCCGTGGTCGGCGGCGGAGGGCTGCTTCTGCTGCCCGCCATGCTGCTCGGGCTGCCCGGTGGCACCCCGGCGGCGTACGCGCTCGGCACGAACAAGGCGGTGGCGATCGTCGGCACGACGGGGGCCGCGGTGACGTACGCGCGGAAGGCGCCGGTCGACGTGCGCCTCGCCGTACGGATCGGGCTCGCGGCGCTCGTCGGTTCGACGGCGGGGGCGTTCGTCGCGGCCGGGCTGAGCACCGAGGTGCTCAAGCCGGTCGTCATGGTCGTCCTGGTCGGCGTCGGCACCTTCGTGATCCTGCGGCCCGCCTTCGGTACGGCGCCGCCGACCACCCCGGTCTCCCCGCGCCGCGTCCTCGCCGCGATCGGCCTCGCGGGCCTCGGCATCGGCTTCTACGACGGGCTCATCGGCCCCGGCACGGGCACGTTCCTCGTCCTCGCCCTCACCGCCCTGCTCCACCTCGACCTGGTGACCGCCTCCGCCACCGCCAAGATCGTCAACTGCTGCACCAACGCGGGCGCCCTCGCGACCTTCGCCTGGAAGGGCACGGTGTTCTGGCAGCTCGCCGCCCTGATGGCCGTGTTCAATCTGGCGGGCGGCATGGTGGGGGCGCGGACCGCGCTCAAGAAGGGCAGCGGGTTCGTCCGGGTGGTGCTGCTGACGGTGGTGTTCGCGCTGGTGGCCAATATGGCGTACCAGCAGTGGCTCGCCTGAACGCTCAGCGGCTGCCGGTGAGGTGGGCGAAGACGACCACGTTCCCCTGGTAGCCCGTCGTCTCCGAGTAGCCGCCGCCGCAGGTGATGACGCGCAACTCGGGCCGCCGCGCGGCGCCGTACACCTTCGCGTCGGGGAAGGCGCGGGAGTCGTACACCTCGACCGCGTCGACGGTGAAGACGGCCGTTCTGCCGTCGAGCCGGTCCACCTCGACGGTGCTGCCTTTGCCGAGGGAGCCCAGGTCGTAGAAGACGGCGGGGCCGTCGGCGTTGTCGACGTGCCCGGCGACGACGGCCGTGCCGCGCTCACCGGGGCTGGTCCCGGCGTCGTACCAGCCGGCCAGGTTCTTCTTCTCGGCGGGCGGCACGTTCAGGCTGCCCTGCGGGGTGAGGCCGAGGCCCATCAGAGGGGCGTCCACACCGATCGCGGGGATGCGGATGCGGCTCGGCGGGGAGTGCGGCATCGCGGGGGCGACGGACCGCGCGCGGTCCCCGGCGGTCGCCGCCTGGGCCGCGGACGGCTGGGGTGGCGGGTGCGCCTCGGAGCCGCTGCGCAGCAGCCAGGCGCCGGAGCACAGGGCCACGGCGGTGACCGACGCTATGGCGACATTGCTGACCCGGCGCACGCGAGCCTCCTCACGGGGTCCTTTCCGGGGCCGGGGCCGGCCGGGCCCGACGGCTGGGTGCTGATGGGGATGCTGATGGGGTGCTGAGAGGGTCGGTCCCGTCCCCCTCCGGGCCGCGAGGGGCGTCGGGCCACGGAGGGGGAGGGACGGCGGTACCGGCGGACGGACGGCGGAGGGTGTCCGTCAGATCCCGTCGCCTCTCGCCCGGCGATGCAGGAGCCAGGTACCGCCCGCGGCGGCGACGGCCAGCGCCGCCACTCCCGCCGCGGTCTGTACGGGGTCGGGGCCCAGCGCGCCGCCGACACCGGTGTTCACATGCCCGCGCGGCTGGATCTGCTCGCGCGTGGAGGTCAGGGTCACCAGCAGGTCGCCGGTGACCCGCCGGCCCTGGGAGCACCTCGCGACGATCTCGTACGTCCCCGGCTGCGCGCTCGGCGGTACCCGGAACTGGCCGATCACGTCCTGCTCGTGGGCGCTGGCGGCGAGTGTGAAGGTACCGGCGCCCACCGCGCCGGCGTCCCCGGTCGCGGTGCCGTCCGCACCGCAGGCGGCCGTGTTGACCGTTACTTCGGCCCCCGGGACGACGGTGGAGGGGAACACCTCCAGGCTCCCGCTGTCATCGCCGTACACGGGCGCGGTGGCCAGACCCGCGGCGGCGACGGCCAGCGCGGTGCCGGTCAGCAGACGGGCGGTACGTCGCATGGTGCTAGCTCCTCCGAGGGGGCACGGCCCGCGACACCCCCAAGTGCCGCTGCGTCGGTCGTGCCCCTGCCCTTCCGAGGTAAGTGGCACATGACCGCGCCCGCTCTCTGATGGAGTGTCAGAAACGATGTGAACGGGTGTCAGGCGGGCGGCCGGAAAAGGCGGAACCCTCGGTATTCCGGCAGGTCATCGGTGTGTGCCGGGCGTGTCGTACAAGAGAACCCGAAGGGTGGAGGGCCGGGGGTGTGAACGGGTGACCGGTGCTCGCGCGAGGATCGGGGCCGACACGGCCCGGGCTTGACCTCAAGAAAGGTTGAGGTGTGAGGCTGTCCGTCATGAAGACAGTCACAGCCGAAAACACCGTCCCCGAGCCGATGTCCGAGCCGATGTCCGAGCCGATGTCCGAGTCGCCCGTACGGGTCGCCGTCGTCATCGGCAGCAATCGTGAGGGCCGTTTCGGTCCCGTCGTCGCCACCTGGCTGCTGGACCGGATCGGCGAACGGGACGACTTCCTGCCCGAGGTCCTCGACGTGGCCTCCGTCGAGCTCCCGACGGCTCTGTCCCACTCCCCGTCCCCCGCGGTGGCCGCCGAACTGGCGAAGGTGACCCCCGCCCTCGCCGACGCGGACGCCTTCGTCGTCCTCACCCCCGAGTACAACCACTCCTTCCCCGCCGGCCTGAAGAACCTCATCGACTGGCACTACGGCGAGTGGCGGGCCAAACCCGTCGCCCTCGTCTCCTACGGCGGTGTCTCCGGAGGTCTGCGGGCCGTGGAGCACCTCCGTCAGGTCTTCGCCGAACTGCACGCGGTGACCGTGCGGGACACGGTGTCCTTCCATGGGGCGGGCGCCGCCTTCGACGAGGCCGGCCACCCCCGCGACCCCGTGGGCCCCGCGGCGGCGGCGAAGACGATGCTGGACCAACTGGCCTGGTGGGCCAGGGCATTGAGGGATGCCAAGGGGAGGCGGCCGTACGGGGCCTGAGGGCCGCTCGGGCCCGGGTCGGCCCGTAGGGTGGCGAGGCGGAGCTGCGGCACGACCCGGGCGGTCGGCCCGAAGGCGCGCCAGAATGTGTGCCGCGTCACACCATGGCGTCGGCCGGGAGCGATGATTTCGGAGCGGTGCGCCGGTCTTCACCGACGTAACCGAACGCGAGAGAAGAACGACCGCGTGACGTGGTCGAGACACAGCGACGAGGAGCGAGTCCCCATGCGCATCGTGATCAGCGAGTTCATCAGCCTGGACGGTGTCGTGCAGGCGCCCGGCGGTCCCGAGGAGGACACCGACGGCGGGTTCGCGCACGGCGGCTGGTCCCACCCGTACTTCGACCCGGAGGTCGTGGGCGGCGCGTTCGCGGCGGGGCTCTCCAGCGCCGAGGCGCTGCTGTTCGGGCGCCGCACCTGGCAGACGATGGCCGGTGCGTGGCCCGAGCGGGCGGGAGATCCGTTCGCCGACCGGATGAACTCCCTCCCCAAGTACGTGGTCTCCAGCACCCTCGGGGAGGCGGAGCTGTCGGCCTGGGAGAACACCACGCTCATTCCCGGCGACGCGAGTGTCGCCCGCATCCGAGAGCTGCGCGCGACCGGTGACGGCGACCTCGCGATGATGGGCAGCCCCACCCTCGTACGCACCCTGCTGGCCGAGGGCCTGGTCGACGAGCTTCAGCTGATCCGTATGCCGGTGATGCTCGGCGGCGGCAAGACGATCTTCCCCGAGGACGGCATGAAGCGCCCGCTCGTCCACGTCTCCACGGTCACCGCGAAGACCGGCGTGGACGTGAGCGTGTACCGGCCGGCGGACAGGCCCTAGGACACGCCCTGGGGCGAGCCGTGGGCAGGCGAATCCGGCGGCGCCTGCCCACGGGGACCGGAGGGGGTGTCCGGGTCGAAGGGTGTCCAGGGCCGGTCAGGCCACGGAGACCGCCGACCAGGCCGCCGCCACGGCGTTGTACTCGGTGCTGCCCGCGCCGTACAGGTCCTTGGCCGCGTTCAGCGTGGCGGTGCGCGCGCCCGCGTACTTCGTCGACGAGGTCATGTAGACCGTCAGCGCGCGGTACCAGATCTTGCCCACCTTGTCGTGCCCGATGCCGGACACCGTGGAGCCGTTGCAGGTGGGGGAGTCGTAGCTGACGCCGTTGACGGTCTTCGCCCCGCTGCCCTCCGAGAGGAGGTAGGCGAAGTGGTTGGCGACGCCGGAGGAGTAGTGGACGTCGAGGTTGCCGACCGAACTGCTCCAGCAGTCGGCCGAGTTGCCGTCCCTGGAGGGCTTGTCCATGAAGCGGAGGGCCGGCTTGCCGAAGCCGGAGCGGACGATCTTCTCGCCGATCAGATAGTCACCGGCATCCGAGGCGTTGCCCGCGTACCACTCCACCATGGTGCCGAAGATGTCGGACGTCGCCTCGTTCAGGCCGCCGGACTCGCCCGAGTACGTCAGCGCGGCCGTCTTCGAGGTGACGCCGTGCGACATCTCGTGCCCGGCGACGTCCAGCGCGACCAGCGGCCCGAACGTCGAGCCGTCACCGTCCCCGTACGTCATGCAGAAGCAACTGTCGTCCCAGAAGGCGTTGTTGTAGTTGCTGCCGTAGTGCACGCGGTTGTACGACCCCTTGCCGTCACCCGCGATGCCGTTCCTCCCGTGGACGTTCTTGTAGTAGTCCCAGGTCTCATTGGTGCCGTACTGCGCGTCCACCGCGGCGGACGAGCGGTCCGCCGTGGCGCCGGTGCCCCAGTGGTTGTCCGCGTCGGTGAAGAGCGTCGCGGGCGCCCGGCTGATGCAGATCCCGAAGATGCACAGGTCCGTCTTGTTCGCCGCGTCGCCCGTGTACGTGTTCCCGCGCGTCGGGTCCTTCAGCTGGTACGTCGATCCGGACAGCGTCGTCTCCAGCGGAACCGTGCCGCTGTAGAGCGAGTTGCCGTCCCCCGTCGCCGTCTCGATGCTGTCCCACGCGTCGATCCGGGCGCCGGTGCGGGCGTCCGTCAGGATCGTGCGGGCGACCGGGTTGCCGAGCGAGTCCTGGGCCACCGCGTCGGTGCGCCAGGCGAGCCTCGGGGTCCCGTGGAGGGCGTCGACGACCAGGCGCGGCTTGGCCGTCACCTTCTTCAGCGGCTCGCCCGGGTTGGCGGCGCGCAGCGCGCTCACCGCCAGGCCGGCCGCCTCCGGGGCGGACAGCCGGGGGGTGACGCTGCTCAGGGAGATGGCCTTCCTCGTCGCGCGGTTCGCGCTGCGGTACGCGCCGTCCGGGGCCAGATGGACCACGAAGTCACCGCCGAGCACCGGGAGTTCACGGTAGGTCCGGTCGTAGCGCACATGCTGGGTGCCGTCCTTGTCGACGACGACGTCCCGCACGGAGGTGTTCTGCGCGGAGGTGAGGCCCAGGTTCGTGGCCTGGGCCACCAGCGCCGAGGCGGCACTCGCGATCGCGCTGGCCCGGTTCGGCCTGCTGTCGGCGTGCGCGCCGGGGGCGAGCGCGGCGGCCAGCAGGGTGGCCGTGATCACGGCTGCGCCGACGGCGGCGGGAGAGGAACCTCGGATGTGCCGTATTCGACTCATCGGTCTCCTTGGGAAGGCGCCTTGGGGAGGGCGCGCGTGGGGGGTGGCGCGTGGAGGGGCGCTGAAACTGACTTAGATTTAAAGGTCCATGACATGTCATGTCCATAGCGCCTGCTCGGTGCGTACCGGATGCGGCGAGAATCGTTTCCGTACCCTCACGAATGGAGACCAGCATGGAATCGCCGGCCTGCCTGGCCGTCCTGACCACGACGGATGCCGCCGAGAAGGCCGCGGAGCTGGCCCGAGGCGCGGTGGCCGCGCGGGTCGCGGCCTGTGCGCAGATCTCGGGTCCTGTCACCTCCGTCTACCGCTGGGAGGGCGCCGTGCGGACCGACTCCGAGTGGCAGATCCAGTTCAAGACGACCGCGGCGCGCTACCCGGCGCTGGAGGCGTATCTGCTGGACGCCCACGACTACGACACACCCGAGATCATCGCGACCCCGATCGTGGCGGGAAACCCGGACTATCTGCGCTGGCTGGAGGAGGAGACGTCCTCTTGAACACGCCGGACCCCTTGAAAGAAGCGGGACTGCCCTTCTTCGTCTACGGCACCCTGCGCCCCGGCGAGCACAACCACGACCTGTTCCTGCGCGGCCGGACCCGGTCCGAGGAGCCGGGGCGGATGCGGGGGCTCGTGCTGTACGCGGGGCCCGGATACCCGTACGCCGTCGAAGAACCCGGCGGCGTGGTGAGCGGCGAACTCGTGACCGCGCTGCCCGAGGCGTACGAGGAACTCCTCGCGGCGCTGGACGCGTTGGAGGAGTACGCGCCGGGTGATCCGCGCAACCTCTACGAGCGGGTCGCGCGCGACGTCGTACGAGCGGACGACGCCGCGGTCGTACGAGCCTGGGTGTACGTCGCCGCACCGGCGGTCGCGGCGCGCCTGCGGGCCGACGGCAAGCTGATCGAGGACGGGGACTGGCGCGGCGCCGGGGGGAGACACCCCGCCGCACCGGCCCGGCTGAGGGGCGCTCGCGCGGGCGTGCTGGCGTGGGCCGGTCGGGGTGCGGGGGGCCATGGGCCGGGGGGCGCTTGCGAGGGCGCTGGAGGATGACAATCGGCTCGCCGGTGGCGGGGGACGGGCCCGCGCGGCGGTGCGAGGCCGTGCCCACCGCGGCCCGGTGCACCCGTGCGGGTGGCCGCCCCGTGCGCCCCCGGTGCCGGGAGCGTCCTCGCCCCTAGGGTCCGGCCATGACCGACCGTGACTTGACCAGGCGACGTGTTCTCGCGCTCAGCGGGGCGGCCGTCGGCGCCGCCCTGGGTATCGGGCTCAGCTCCTGCTCCGCCGACCCCGAGCCGGGCAGGCCCACCGGTTCTCGCTCGGGGGAGGCCCCCAAGTCCGTTGAGCGGGCCGGGTCGGACGGCCAGAGAGGGGACTGACCGTGGGGGACCGACGCGCGCCCACACATCCGGGCACGGCGTCCGGCGCCGCTCCCGGCATGACACCCGGCACCGCGTCAGGCGCCGCGTCCGAGATCGCGCGCCCCCGGAAGCCGGACCCCGTCGTCAAGCGCGTCGTCACGCCCGTCCTCACCCCTCGCGGACGGCCTCCACTCGTACCGCGCACGCCTTGAACTCCGGCATCCGGGAGATCGGGTCGAGGGCCGGGTTGGTCAGCGTGTTGGCGCGGCCCTCGCCCGGCCAGTGGAAGGGCATGAACACGGTGTCGGGGCGGATGGCGGTGGTGATCCGGACCGGTGCGACGGCCCGGCCGCGCCGCGACACCAGCGCCACGGCGTCCCCGTCCGCCGCGCCGAGCCGTTCGGCCAGCCGCGGGTGCATCTCCACGAACGGGCCGGGCGCCGCGGCGTTCAACTCGTCGACGCGCCGGGTCTGTGCCCCCGACTGGTACTGCGCGACCACCCGCCCGGTGGTCAGCAGCACCGGGTACTCGTCGTCCGGCTCCTCCGCGACGGGCCGGTGCGAGACGGGCACGAACCGGGCCCGGCCGTCCTCGGTGGCGAACCGGTCGAGGAAGAGGCGGGGCGTGCCCGGGTGCGGCGCGTGGCCGGTGGTGCCCTCCCCCGCCGGGTCGTCCGGCAGGACGTCCGGAGAGACGCCCTCGGGGCCGATCGCTCCCGGGGCCAGGTCAGTGCCGGGGGCAGGGTCCGCCTTCGTGCCCGCCTCGGCGCCCGCCTCCGGGCCCACGCCCGCACCCCGCGCCTCGGGGGCCGGGCAGGGCCAGAACACCCCGTTCTCCTCCGCCAGTCGGCGATAGGTGATCCCCGAGTAGTCCGCCGGCCCGCCCGCGCTCGCCCGGCGCAGTTCCTCGAAGACCTCCTCCGGGTCGGTGGGAAAACCCTTCTCCACGCCGAGAAGGGCGGCGAGTTCGTGCAGGACATCGAGGTCGCTGCGGACCCCCTCGGGCGGGGTGAGGGCACGCCGGCGCAGCAGCACGCGGCCCTCCAGGTTCGTCGTCGTGCCCGTCTCCTCGGCCCACTGGGTGACCGGCAGCACGACGTCCGCGAGAGCGGCGGTCTCGGAGAGGACGACATCGGCGACCGCGAGGAAGTCCAGCGACTTCAGGCGTTCCTCGATGTGCCCGGCATGGGGCGCGGACACCACCGGGTTCGACCCCATCAGCAGCAGGGAGCGGATGTCCGTCCCCATCGCGTCGAGGAGTTCGTACGCACTGCGCCCCGGACCGGGCAGGCTGTCGGGGTCGATGCCCCACACCTCGGCCACATGCCGTCGCGCCGCCGGGTCGGTGAGCTTGCGATAGCCGGGCAACTGGTCAGCCTTCTGGCCGTGTTCGCGCCCGCCCTGCCCGTTGCCCTGCCCGGTGAGACAGCCGTAGCCGGACCGCGGCCTGCCCGAACGCCCGGTGGCCAGACACAGGTTGATCCAGGCGCCCACGGTGTCGGTGCCCTTGGCATGCTGCTCGGGCCCGCGCGCGGTGAGCACCATCGCGTCCTCGGGCTCGCAGAACATCCGCACGGCTTCGCGGAGTTGTGGAACGGACACCCCCGTGATCCGTTCCACGTACTCCGGCCAGTGCGCCATCGCCGCCGCCCGCGCCTGTTCCCAGCCGCTCGTACGGTCCCGGATGTACTCCTCGTCCGTCCGTCCCTCGGCGACCACCAGATGGAGCATCCCCAGCGCGAGCGCCAGATCCGTCCCCGGGCGCGGCGCCAGATGCAGGTCCGCCTGCTCGGCCGTGCGGGTGCGGCGCGGGTCGATGACGACGAGCGTGCCGCCGTTCTCCTTCAGCTCGGTGATGAAGCGCAGCGCGGGCGGCATCGTCTCGGCGAGGTTGGAGCCGACGAGGATCACACAGCCGGTCCGCGGAATGTCCTCCAGGGGAAAGGGCAGCCCCCGGTCGAGACCGAAGGCCCTGACACCGGCCGCCGCCGCGGACGACATGCAGAAACGGCCGTTGTAGTCGATCTGCGAGGTGCGAAGGACGACGCGGGCGAACTTCCCGAGGGAGTAGGCCTTCTCGTTCGTCAGTCCGCCGCCGCCGAACACCCCGATCGCGTCCGGGCCGTGCTCCCCGCGCGTGCGGTCCAGCCCCTCGGCGATCCGGGTCAGCGCCTCGTCCCAGCCGGCGGGCTCCAGGACACCCGCGGTGCGGACGAGCGGCGAGGTGAGCCGGACCCGGGAGGACAGCAGCGCGGGCGCCGTGCGCCCCTTGCCGCACAGAGCGCCCCGGTTCACCGGGAAGTCCGCGCGCTCGGTCACCACGACGCTTCCGCCGGGCGCGGGCGTCAGGTTCATCCCGCACTGCAGGGCGCAGTACGGGCAGTGGGTGGGCGTGACGGAGGCCTTCATGACGCCCAGCGTGCGGTGGGCGTGTTACGCGCCGGGGAGGGAGGCGTTACGTGGCCGGGGCGGAGACCTCCCGGCCGGGGCGGACCCGCGGTGAGGTCTCCCCACGAGGCGCGGACGCCCTGACGTGGCGGATCACGTGTCTCACGCCCGCCCGCGCCCGGAAGCCAGTCCGTCCCGCGCTCAGTACAGCGCTCAGTACAGCGCTCGGTACCGCTCCTCTAGCGAGCCGCCGCCAGCGCCCGGGTCACCCCGTGCTCCTTCGGGCCCAGGAAACGCGGATCCGGTTCGAACACCGCGTCCAGCGCGGCCTTGCCCGCCGCGAAGATCTCACGGGTGCCGCCGTAGTACCAGGTGGCGTCGTGCTTGGCGTCGACGCCGATGCCGTACGAGCGGACGCCCGCCGCCCGGCACAGGGCGAGAGCGCGGCGGATGTGGAAGTCCTGGCTGATCAGGACGGCCTCTTGGACACCGAAGATCTTGCGGGCGCGGACGCAGGAGTCCCAGGTGTCGAACCCGGCGTAGTCGCTGACGATCCGCCGGCCGGGCACCCCGCGCGAGGTGAGGTAGGTGCGCATGGCGTCGGGCTCGTCGTAGTCCTCGCGGCTGTTGTCGCCGGTGACGAGGACGACGTCGATCCGGCCGGCCCGGTACAGCTTCGCGGCCGCGTCCAGGCGGTGGGCGAGATACGGGGACGGCTCGCCTTTCCACAGACCGGCGCCGAAGACGATCGCGACCTCGGTGCGCGGTGCGTCCGCCGTCGTCCGCAGCCGGTCGCCCGTCGTCACGTACATCCACGTCGCCGGGAGCAGCGCCAGCACACACACGGCCATCAGCGTCTGAACGGCCCGCCGTTGTCCTTTGCGCGTACGCGGCATCCGCAGCATCCGCAGCATCCGCAGCAGGGGCAGCGGGCGGGGCAGGCGTGGGCTGCGGAAGCTCGGGCGCTTCGGGCGCGGCATGATCGATGTCCCCCAGGTGCTGTCACTCGCGGCGGTGCGCGGCCCGGTACGCGTGTCGGCGCTCGCACCGGGTGCCGTTCGGCCTCCGCAGCGGATTTCGGTTCGGTTCTCGCGTCGGTTCTCGCGCCGGACTTCGTGTTCCCCTTCGCCAGATCAGGACGCATCGTAAGGCCGTTCGGTTCATCCGGGTGCTTCGACCCGGGGCACCCGGCAGGAGAGAGCCGCAGGTCGGAACCGCTCACACCGTGCCGCCGCCGTGCGGTGAACCGCCGGAAAACACCCGTCATACCCGCGCAACGGCCCGGCAATCTCCTACCGCCAGGATCACCTCATGACGGCGTCGAACCCAGCTCGCGACGAGTCCTCCCACCGCCCCGGCGGCCCGCCGCCGCGCGGCGCGCACCTCGAAGGCCACCTCGACAGTACGGCGCAACTCATGAACCGGATCACCAGCCAGCTCGGCAGTCAGCTCAGCCTCGTCTCGCTCGACGGCACCCGCCGTCCGCCGCCGCCCGCGCTGGTCCTGGTCGCCCACGGCAGCCGCGACCCGCGCGCGCTCGCCACCGTGCGCACCCTGATCGAACGCGTCCGCGAGCTGCGCCCGCACCTGTCCGTGCGCCTCGGCCACATCGAGCTGAACGAGCCCCTGCTCCGGGACACGCTCGCCTCCCTGGCCGGTCAGGAGAACGCCGTCCTCGTACCGCTGCTGCTCGGCCGCGGCTACCACGTCCGGCGCGACATCCCCGAGACCGCGGCCGCCGTCCCCGGCGTGCGCACCCGCGTCGCCGCCCCGCTCGGCCCGCACCCGCTGCTCGTGGAAACCCTCTACGCGCGCCTCGTCGAGGCTGGATGGCGGACCAGGATGAACGACTCGGCCCGCCGTGCGAGCGCCGTCGTCCTCGCGTCCGCCGGCTCCCGTGCCCCCGACTCGGCCGCCGACACCCGCCGTACGGCACAACTGCTCGCCGAACGCCTCGGTGTGCCGGTCGTCCCGGCGTACGCCTCCGCCGCCGCACCCACCGTCCCCGCCGCCGTGCGCGCCCTCGCCGCCCGGGGCCGCCACCGGATCGCCGTCGCCTCGTACTTCACCGCTCCCGGCCGCTTCGCCACACAGTCCGCCGAGTCCGCCCCCTGGATCTGCGCCGAACCGCTGGGCGATCACCCGGCGATGGCCCGCCTGGTCCTGCACCGCTACGACCAGGCAATCGCGGCCCCCGAACCCGCCCCGGAGCGCACTCTGGTCCCGGCCTGAACCCGACGGTTCCCCCCTCGCCCGGCACGGTGCCCTCGGCGACCGTGTCCCGATTGTCATTGCCTGCGTCTACTGTCGGTGCATGGAAGGCATGGCACCGAACACCCAGGACACCGCACCGCAGACACCACAGACACCACAGACACCACAGACATACGAGAACCACACGGCTCACCACGAGTACGACGTGTCGGCCGTCGAGCGCTGGGCCGTCGAACCCGACAAACGCCCCGGCCGCACCGCCTTCCAGCGCGACCGCGCGCGCGTGCTGCACTCCGCCGCCCTGCGCCGCCTCGCGGGCAAGACCCAGGTGGTCACCCCCGGCACCCTTCCCCAGGTGCTCGGCTTCGCCGGATCGGGCGGGGCGCCCATCCAGGTGTGGGACGCCAGTCCGCGCACCCGGCTGACCCACTCCCTGGAGTGCGCCCAGGTGGGCCGCGAGCTGGGCGCCGCCCTCGGCTGCGACCCGGACCTGGTCGAGGCGGCCTGTCTCTCGCACGACCTGGGCCACCCGCCCTTCGGGCACAACGGCGAACAGGCGCTCAACGAATTCGCGGAGGACTGCGGCGGATTCGAGGGCAACGCCCAGTCGCTGCGCCTGCTCACCCGGATCGAGCCCAAGCGCTTCGTGCGCAGCGACATGGTGACGTCGGCCTCCGCCTCGGCGGGTGACGACCTCGTCAGCGTCGGCCTCAACCTCACCCGCGCCGCCCTCGACGCCGCCACCAAGTACCCCTGGCCGAGAGGCGCCCGTCCCACCGACCCGAAGTCGCCGAAATTCGGGGTCTACGAGGACGACCGGCCGGTCTTCGACTGGATCCGCAAGGGCGCCCCCGGCACCCGTACGTGCTTCGAGGCCCAGGTCATGGACTGGGCCGACGACGTGGCGTACTCGGTGCACGACTTCGAGGACGGCCTGCACGCCGGACACATCGACCCCGGCAGCCTGTACGCCGCACCGGAACGCCAGGAGATCTTCGCCGTCGCCCTCGGGCGGTACGTGCCCGAGGACACCGATCCGGCCGAGCTGTCCGAGGCCCTCGACCGGCTCCTCGACCAGGAGTGGTGGCCGCACGGGTACGACGGATCGGCCGTCACGCAGGCCCGCCTGAAGGACGCCACCAGCCAGCTCATCGGCCGCTTCTGCCTGGCCGCGGAGGGTGCCACCCGTGCGAGCTACGGCAGCGGTCGGCTCACCCGGTACGCGGCGGAGCTGGTCGTCCCGTCGGACGCCCGGCACGAGTGCGCCGTCCTCAAGGCGGTCGCCGACCGGTACGTGATGCAGCGCGCCGAGCAGGAGCGACTCCGCGCCGACCAGCGGATCGTCGTCGCCGAGCTCGCCGAGGCGCTCACCGCCCGCGCCCCCGAGGTACTCGATCCGCAGTTCCGGGCGCTGTTCGACCACGCGACCGACGACCGCGCGCGCAAGCGGGTGATCGTCGACCAGATCGCATCCCTCACGGATGCCTCGGCGCGTTCCCTGCACCTCAGGCTCACCACGCGTTCCCATGGGGGCGGAGGAGTGTGACCCTGCGTGGCCTGATCGGGCCACTCCCCCTTCCCGCATCACGCTCCGTGCGGGACGCTCGCATATGGCGACATCCTTACGAGGAGGCATCAAGTGGTCGACGCGGATCAGACATTCGTCATCGTCGGAGGAGGCCTGGCAGGCGCCAAGGCGGCCGAGACGCTCCGAGCGGAGGGCTTCACCGGCCGCGTGATACTGATCTGCGACGAGCGCGACCACCCCTACGAACGCCCGCCGCTGTCCAAGGGCTACCTCCTCGGCAAGGAGGAGCGCGACAGCGTCTTCGTGCACGAACCCGCCTGGTACGCGCGTAACGACATCGAGCTGCACCTCGGCCAGACCGTCGACGCGATCGACCGTACGGCCAAGACCGTGCGCTTCGGCGACGACGGCACCCTCGTCCACTACGACAAACTGCTCATCGTGACCGGCGCCGAGCCGCGCCGCCTCGACATCCCGGGCACCGACCTCGCCGGCGTCCACCACCTGCGCCGCCTCGCCCACGCCGAGCGGCTCAAGGGCGTCCTCGCCGCGCTGGGCCGGGACAACGGACACATCGTCATCGCCGGCGCCGGCTGGATCGGCCTGGAGGTCGCCGCCGCGGCCCGCGAGTACGGCGCGGAGGTCACCGTCGTCGAACCCGGGCCGACCCCGCTGCACAGCGTGCTCGGCCCCGAGCTGGGCCAGCTCTTCGCCGAGCTGCACCGCGAGCACGGCGTCCGCTTCCACTTCGGTGCCCGGCTCACCGAGATCGTCGGCCAGGACGGCATGGTGCTGGCCGCCCGCACCGACGACGGCGAGGAGCACCCCGCCCACGACGTCCTCGCGGCCATCGGCGCCGCCCCGCGCACCGGCCTCGCCGAGGCCGCGGGCCTGGAGATGGCCGAACGCGCGCACGGCGGCGGCATCGCCGTCGACGACCGGCTGCGCACCTCCGACCCCGACGTGTACGCCGCCGGTGATGTCGCCTCCTTCCACCACGGCCTCTTCGGCACCCGGCTGCGCGTCGAGCACTGGGCCAACGCCCTCAACGGCGGACCGGCCGCCGCCCGCTCGATGCTGGGCCGCGGGACGACGTACGACCGCGTGCCCTACTTCTTCTCCGACCAGTACGACGTCGGGCTGGAGTACTCGGGCTGGGCGCCCCCGGGGTCGTACGACCAGGTGGTGATCCGCGGCGACGCGGGCAAGCGGGAGTTCATCGCCTTCTGGGTGAAGGAGGGAAGGCTGCTGGCCGGGATGAACGTGAATGTGTGGGACGTCACGGAGCCGATCCAGCAGCTGATCCGCTCCCGGGCCCGGGTGGACACCGACGCGCTCGCCGACCCGCACGTTCCGCTGGAGAGCCTGGCCCCCTGACCGACGGCGCCGCCCGGCTCCCACACCGTTTCCGCGCCGGGATTCCCGGGGCGCCGCCCCGGACCCCGGCCGCGGGTCGTTCACCTGCCCCAGGAGTGTCGGTGCGGCCCCGTAGAATCACCACGTGGCAGGCAGGATCAATGACGAGGACGTGAAGGCTGTTCGGGACGCGGTCCCGATCGACGCCGTGGTGTCCGAGTACCTCCAGCTGCGCAACGCGGGCGGCGGAAACCTCAAGGGTCTCTGCCCCTTCCACGACGAGAAGTCACCGTCCTTCCAGGTCAGCCCCAGCAAGGGACTCTTCCACTGCTTCGGCTGCCAGGAAGGCGGCGACACCATCACGTTCGTGATGAAGGTCGACCACCTCACCTTCTCCGAGTCGGTCGAGCGCCTCGCCGCCCAGGCCGGCATCACCCTGCGTTACGAGGAGGGCGGGTACAACCCCGCCCACCAGCGCGGCGAGCGCATCCGCCTGGTCGAGGCGCACAACGCGGCCGCCAAGTTCTACATCGAGCAGCTCGACACCAGCCCCGAGGCCGACACGGGCCGCTCGTTCCTCGCCGAGCGCGGCTTCGACCAGGCCGCCGCCGCCCACTTCGGTGTCGGCTACAGCCCCCAGGGCTGGGACCACCTCACCCGCCATCTGCGCGGCAAGGGCTTCAGCGACAAGGAGCTGGTCCTCTCCGGCCTCTCCCAGGAAGGCCGCCGCGGCCCCATCGACCGCTTCCGCGGCCGGCTCATGTGGCCGATCCGCGACATCGGCGGCGAGGTCGTCGGCTTCGGCGCCCGCAAGCTGTACGAGTCCGACAACGGCCCGAAGTACCTGAACACGCCCGACACCGCGATCTACCGGAAGTCCCAGGTCCTGTACGGCATCGACCTCGCCAAGAAGGACATCGCCAAGAGCAGCCGGGCGGTCGTCGTCGAGGGTTACACCGACGTCATGGCCTGCCACCTCGCCGGCATCACCACGGCCATCGCGACCTGCGGCACGGCGTTCGGCGGCGACCACATCAAGATCCTCCGCCGGCTGCTGATGGACAACGGCTCGGCCCGGGTGATCTTCACCTTCGACGGCGACGCGGCCGGCCAGAAAGCCGCCCTGCGCGCCTTCGAGGACGACCAGAAGTTCGCCGCCGAGACCTACATCGCCATCGCGCCCGACGGCATGGACCCCTGCGAGCTGCGCCTCGCCAAGGGCGACGCGGCGGTCGCCGACCTGGTCGAACCCCGCACCCCCCTCTTCGAGTTCGCGCTGCGCCAGATCGTCCTGCGCTACGACCTGGAGACCCCGGCGGGGCGCGCGGCCGCCCTCGACGAGGCCGCCCCGATCGTCGCCCGCATCAAGAACAGCGGCGCTCAGCACGAGGTTGCCGTGCAGCTCGCCGGCATGCTCGGCATCCTCGACACCCAGTTCGTCGTCAAGAGGGTGTCCCAGCTGGCCCGTTGGGCCCGCGACCGAGGCGGCATGGGACCCGCGCCGGCCGGCGGCCGCGCCCAGCAGACCTACGCCGCCGCCCAGGCGCCCACCGGTGGCGGCCCGGCCCTCACCCTGCGCAACCCCGTCTTCGCCACCGAGCGCGAGCTGCTCAAACTCGCCCTCCAGCGACCGGAGTTGGTCGCCCCCGCGTTCGACGCGTACGGCATGGACGAGTTCACCGCCGCGCCCTACGCCGCCGTGCGCCAGGCGGTCATGGACGCGGGCGGCGCCGAGTACGGCGTCCAGGACCCCCAGGAGTATCTGATCCGGGTCCGCGACGCCGCCCCGGACGACGTGGTGCGCGCGATGGTCACCGAGCTGGCCGTCGAGGCGATCATGCGCAAGACCGTCGACGAGACCTACGCGAGCGACCAGCTCGTCGCGGTCCGCCGCCGCGCCGTCGACCGCCGCATCCGGGACGTCCAGGGCTCCCTGTCCCGCCTCAGCGCGGGCGGCGACCCGGCCCAGCTGGCCGCCGTGCAGAACGAGTTGTGGGTCCTCCAGCAGTACGGCCAGGCACTCCGCGAGCGGGGCGCCGAAGCCCTCTGAGGCCGGACGGCGGCGTTCCGGGGCTGTTCCGTGGGCGAACCGGCGTGACCGCTGGGACAGCGCGGGCGGTCGGAGCGGTCGGCAGGGCTCTGCGCACATGCCAATACCGGGCGCGCTTCCCCTGGTTTCGTCTTCGCTGAGCTGCGCACTCGTACAAGACAGTAACCACGCGGTCACGGACCGGACGCAAAAAGTCACCGCACGCCCCTCGTGGCAGCGATGTGTCGTACTCCACACTGGGTTCCGGTGCCTGAGTCCTCGGAGCGCGGCCGACCCGCACGCGACGGGTTCCCGATCCCCGCGGTTCCGCTAAACGACTACGGGATGGACAGCGGCGAGGCCGTCGACCCCATCCCCGACGTACCGCTGCCGCACGCCTCAGCAGCGACATTCCTGGAGGTCGCCCCCGTGCAGACCCAGACCCTCGCCCAGACCGACAACACCATCGACACGGACGCGGATACCGACGTCGTCGCGGCGGTCCCCCCGCAGCGCCGCGCCGCGCACCACCCCGAGGCCGAGCCGGAAGGTCCGCCCGAGGCTCCCGGGGCAGAGGTGGAAGTGGAGACCGAGGCCGAGGCCCCCGAACCCGTCGCACCGCCCCGAAGCCGCGCAGCCGACACCGGTGGCCCCTCGTCCGACCTGTTCCGCCAGTATCTGCGCGAGATCGGCCGGATTCCGCTGCTCACCGCGGCCGAGGAGGTCGATCTCGCCCGCCGCGTCGAGGCCGGGCTCTTCGCCGAGGAGAAGCTCCGGCTCGCCCCCGACCTGGACGACCGGCTCGCCCTGGACCTGGACAAGATCGTCGTCATGGGCCGGATGGCCAAGCGCCGGCTCATCGAGGCGAACCTGCGACTCGTCGTCTCCGTGGCCAAGCGCTATGTGGGCCGCGGCCTGACCATGCTCGACCTGGTCCAGGAGGGCAACCTCGGCCTGATCAGGGCCGTCGAGAAGTTCGACTACGCCCGCGGCTACAAGTTCTCCACCTACGCCACCTGGTGGATCCGGCAGGCCATGTCGCGCGCGCTCGCCGACCAGGCACGGACCATTCGCGTCCCGGTGCACGTGGTCGAGCTGATCAACCGGGTGGTCCGCGTACAGCGGCGGATGCTCCAGGAGCGCGGCTACGAGCCCAGCCCCGAAGAGGTCGCCGCGCACCTCGACCTGCCCAGCGAGCGGGTGAGCGAAGTCCTGCGGCTGGCACAGGAGCCGGTGTCCCTCCACGCCCCCGTGGGAGAGGAGGACGACGTGGCCCTCGGCGACCTCATCGAGGACGGTGACGCGACGTCCCCGGTGGAGTCCGCGGCGTTCCTGCTGCTCAGGCAGCATCTGGAGGCGGTGCTGTCCACGCTCGGCGAGCGGGAGCGCAAGGTCGTCCAGCTCCGGTACGGGCTGGCGGACGGGCGTCCGCGCACCCTGGAGGAGATCGGCCGCATCTTCGGCGTCACGCGCGAGCGCATCCGCCAGATCGAGTCCAAGACCCTGAACAAGCTGCGGGACCACGCCTTCGCGGACCAGTTGCGGGGCTATCTGGACTGAGACCGAGGGGGCTCGCCAGGGCAACGGCTTTCTTCGCCCCCTCCGCCCCTTCCCGTCCCGTATCGGGGGCGCTGCCCCCGGACCCCCGCTCCTCAATCGCCGGAGGGGCTGGGTTTTCCGGGAGGGCGCCGCCCCCGGACCCCCGCTCCTCAAACGCCGGAGGGGCTGAATCTCTTCAGCGGGGGTCCAGGGGAGGCGGGTGTCCTCAGTCGACCTCGGCGACCGCCTGGGCGAACTGGGCCTGGTACAGGCGGGCGTAGGCTCCGCCGGACGCCAGCAGCTCCGCGTGGGCGCCCTGTTCCACGATGGAACCGTCCTCCATCACGAGGATGGTGTCCGCGTCCCGGATCGTCGACAGACGGTGGGCGATCACGAACGACGTCCTGCCGTGCGCCAGCTTCGCCATCGCCTTCTGGATCAGCACCTCGGTCCGGGTGTCCACGGAGCTGGTCGCCTCGTCGAGCACCAGGATCACCGGATCCGACAGGAACGCCCGGGCGATCGTGATCAGCTGCTTCTCTCCCGCGCTGACCCCCGATCCCTCGTCGTCGATCACCGTGTCGTAGCCGTCGGGCAGGGTTCGGATGAAGCGGTCGGCGTGCGCCGCGCGCGCCGCCTCCTCGATCTCCCCGCGGGTGACGTCCCGCGAGGCCCCGTACGCGATGTTGTCGGCGATCGTGCCACCGAACAGCCAGGTGTCCTGCAGCACCATCCCTATCCCGGCCCTCAGCTCGTCCCGGGACATGGACGCCACATCGACCCCGTCGAGGGTGATCCGGCCGCCCGTGACGTCGTAGAACCGCATGAGCAGGTTCACCAGGGTCGTCTTGCCGGCGCCGGTCGGGCCGACGATGGCGACCGTCTGGCCCGGCTCCACCTTCAGCGAGAGGTCCTCGATGAGCGGCTTCTCCGGGTCGTACCGGAAGGAGACGTTCTCCAGTGCCACGCGCCCGCGCAGCTCCTCAGGACGGGCCGACACCTTCGGGTCCGCGTCCTGCTCGTCCGCGTCGAGGACCTCGAACACCCGCTCCGCCGACGCGACACCCGACTGCACCAGGTTCGCCATCGACGCCACCTGCGTCAGCGGCATCGAGAACTGGCGGGAGTACTGGATGAAGGCCTGCACATCACCGATCGACAGCGAGCCGGAGGCCACCCGCAGACCGCCGACCACCGCCACCAGCACATAGTTCAGGTTCGACACGAACATCATCAGCGGCTGCATGACGCCGCTGTTGAACTGCGCCTTGAACCCGGCCTCGTACAGCTTCTCGTTCTGCTCGGCGAACTGCGCCGCCGACTCGTCCGCCCGCCCGAACACCTTCACCAGGTTGTGGCCGGTGTACATCTCCTCGATGTGGGCGTTGAGCTTGCCCGTGGTGCGCCACTGCTGCACGAAGTGCGGCTGCGAGCGCTTGCCGACCCGGGTGGCGACGACGAACGACAGCGGCACCGTGACCAGCGCGACGAGCGCGAGCAGCGGCGACACCCAGAACATCATCGCGAGGACACCCACGATGGTCAGCAGCGAGTTGACGAGCTGGCCCATCGACTGCTGGAGGGTCTGCTGGATGTTGTCCATGTCGTTCGTGGCACGGCTGAGGACCTCGCCGCGCTGCCGCTTGTCGAAGTACGACAGCGGCAGGCGCGACAGCTTCGCCTGCAGGTCCTCGCGCATCCGGTAGACGGTCCTGTTGACGGCCCGGTTCACCAGGCGTGTCGCCACCGCCATCAGCAGGCCGGCCAGCAGGAACGTGCAGAGCGCGAGCAGCAGGACGTTCCCGACGGCGTTGAAGTCGATGCCCTCGCCGGGAGTGAAGTCCGTCCCCGAGAGCATGTCGGCGACGCCGCCCTTGCCCTGCGCGCGCAGCGAGTCCAGAGCCTGGGCCTTGGTGGCCCCGGCCGGCATCTGACGTCCGACGATCCCCGCGAAGACCAGGTCGGTGGCCCTGCCCAGGATCTTCGGGCCGACCACCGAGAGCCCCACGCTCAGAACGACGGCGACCAGCATCACGTACAGCGTGGCGCGCTCGGGCTTGAAGTGGGTGAGGAGCCTTCTGCCCGACACCTTGAAATCCATCGAACGCTGATCAGGGCCGCCCCCGGCCATCATCCGCCCCATCGGCCCGGCCATCAGGCGGCCTCCGCTTCCGTCAGCTGGGAGAGCACGATCTCCCGGTAGGTCTCGTTGTCCGCCATCAGTTCGTGGTGCCGTCCGCTGCCGACGACCCGGCCCTCGTCGAGGACGACGATCCGGTCGGCCTCCCGGATGGTCGACACCCGCTGGGCGACGATCACCACGGTCGCCTCGGCGGTCTCGGCGGAGAGCGCAGCGCGCAGCGCCGCGTCCGTCGCGTAGTCGAGGGCCGAGAAGGAGTCGTCGAAGAGGTAGATCTCGGGGCGCTGCACGAGGGTGCGGGCGATGGCCAGGCGCTGGCGCTGGCCGCCGGACACATTCGTCCCGCCCTGCGCGATCGGCGAGTCGAGACCGTTGTCCAGCTGCTCCACGAAGCCCTTGGCCTGCGCCACCTCCAGCGCGTGCCACAGCTCCTCGTCGGTCGCCTCCGGGTTGCCGTACCGCAGGTTCGTGGCGACCGTCCCCGCGAACAGATACGGCTTCTGCGGGATCAGTCCGACCGTCCTGGCCAGCAGCTTCGGCTCGATGGTCGCCACGTCGACGCCGTCGACGAGCACCTGCCCGTCGGTGGCGTCGAACAGGCGGGGGATCATGCCGAGCAGGGTCGACTTCCCGCTGCCCGTCGACCCGATGACCGCGGTCACCTCGCCGGGGCGCGCCACGAGGTCGACGGCCTTCAGGACCGGCTCCTCGGCGCCCGGGTAGCGGAAGCCCGCCCCGCGGAGCTCCAGATGGCCGTGGCGGCGCAGCTCCAGGACGGGCGCGACCGGCGGGACCACGCTGCTCTCGGTGGCCAGGACCTCCTGGATGCGCTCGGCGCAGACCTCCGCGCGCGGCACCATCATGAACATGAAGGTGGCCATCATCACGGACATCACGATCTGCATCAGGTAGGCGAGGAACGCGGTCAGATCGCCGATCTGCATACCGCCGCTGTCGATGCGGTGGGCGCCGAACCAGACGACCGCGATGGACGACAGGTTCACCACCGTCATGACGATCGGGAACATCAGGGCCAGCATCCGGCCGGTGGCCAGCGACGTCTCGGTGAGGTCGGTGTTGGCGCCCTTGAAGCGCTCCTTCTCGTAGCCGTCGCGCACGAACGCGCGGATCACGCGGTTGCCGGTGATCTGCTCGCGCAGCACCCGGTTCACGGTGTCCAGGCGCACCTGCATGGTGCGGAACAGGGGGCGCAGCCTGCGCACGATGAGCGTCACGCAGATGCCGAGGGTCGGCACCACGGCGACGAGCACCGCGGACAGCGGCACGTCCAGGCCGAGGGCCAGGATGATGCCGCCCACGCACATGATCGGCGCCGACACCAGCAGGGTGAACGTCATCAGGGCGAGCATCTGCACCTGCTGGACGTCATTGGTGGTGCGGGTGATCAGCGACGGCGCGCCGAACTGACCCAGCTCACGTGCCGAGAAGGACTGGACGCGGTCGAAGACGGCCGCCCGGATGTCCCGGCCGACGGCGGACGCCGTACGGGCGCCGTAGTAGACGGCCCCGATGTTGCAGACGACCTGGGTCAGCGAGATGGCGATCATCACGGCGCCGAAGGACAGGATGTAACCCGTGTCCCCCTTCACGACACCGTTGTCGATGATGTGCGCGTTCAGCGTGGGCAGGTAGAGCGTGGCGCAGGTCTGCAGGAACTGCAGCAGCACCAGCAGGGCGATGGGTTTCTTGTACGGACTGAGGTGGGTCCGCAGGAGTCGTATGAGCACGCGGGGTCTCTCGGAATCGTCGACGGGAGGGTGATCGGCGGGCGGTGGATGGTGCACCACCCCCTATCGTCGGACACTCCACCTGCGTTACCTCAACCGATTAACCCAAGTGCGGTCCAAAAAAGGAGCCTGCCTCCGTCTTCGGACGTACGCCCGCGGAGGGGTTACGCCCGGAACGCCCCGGGATGCGTCTGTTCGCGTACGGACACGTACTGCTGTCGTACGGCCTGCCCCACGGCGAGTTCGTCACCCGGCTCCAGCACCTGGGCGACCGGACCCTGCCAGGCGGGCGGGGTCCGCGGGTCGAGGGCGCCCTGCGAGACGCCGAGGGCCCAGGCGGCCTGCCGGGCCGCGCCGAGCGCCGCGTAGTCCGCGGGCTGCGGCACGACGACCTGCGCGCCGAACAGAGCGGGCGCCACGGCCTGGACGGCGGGCAGTTCGGCTGCCTGGCCGAGAAGGAAGATCCGTCGTACCTCGACACCTCGCCCGCGCAGTACGTCCAGCGCGTCGGCGAGCCCGCACAGCATGCCCTCGAAGGCCGCCCGCGCCAGGTGCTCGGGCCGCATCGACTCACGGCGCAGACCGGCCAGCGTCCCCGCCGTGTGCGGCAGGTTCGGGGTGCGCTCGCCCTCCAGGTACGGCAGCAGGACGAGTCCGTGGGAGCCCGGCGTCGACTTCATCGCCAGGTCGGACAGGCCCTCCAGGTCGGACACGCCGAGGAGTTCGGCGGCCCCCCGCAGGGCCCGTACGGCATTGAGCGTGGTGACGACCGGAAGATGCATGCCGGTCGCGTCCGCCAGGGAGGTGATCATGCCGGTGGAGTCCACCAGCGCCTCGGTGTGGACGGCCATCACGGAACCGGAGGCGCCGAGCGACACCACCGCGTCACCGAGCCTGATGCCGAGCCCGAACGCCGCCGCCATGGTCTCGCCGGTCCCGGCGGATATCAGCAGCCCCTCGGGCGTGGTTCCCGCGGCGTCGGACGGGCCGAGCACGTCCGGCAGCCCCGCCTGGTGGCCGAGCGCCAGTTCGACGAGATCCGGCCGGTACGCGCCGGTCGCCGCTGACCAGTAACCGGTCCCCGAGGCACCGCCCCGGTCCGTGGTCCTGCGCACCGGCCGCCCGAGAAGCTGCCACACGAGCCAGTCGTGGGCCTGCAGCAGCATGCTGGTGCGTCTCGCGGCCTCGGGCTCGGTCTTGTTCAGCCAGCGCAGCTTGGTCACCGGCTGCGCGGCCTGCGGGACACTGCCCACCGCCTGCGCCCACGCCTCGCGCCCGCCGAACGCGTCGATCAGATCGGCCGCCGCGACCTGCGCCCGCTTGTCGCCGCCGACCATCGCGGGGCGCACGGTGTTGCCCTGCGCGTCCAGCGGGACGAGCCCGTTCTGCTGGGCGGACACACCGATGGCCTGGACGCCTTCGAGCAGCCCGCCTCCCGCGGCCTCGCCCAGGGACAGCAGCCAGGCCTGCGGATCCACGTCGGAAGGACGACCGCCGCCCTCGACGCCGTCGACCGGATGTGGCGCATACCCCTGCCTCAGCACGGCACCCGTGTCGGTGTCGCAGACAACGATACGAGTGAAATCGGGCGAACTGTCCAACCCGGCGACTATCCCCATGGCGGAAATTCTGCCGTACGGCGAGGGGTGGCGGCGCCGGGCGGGCACACCGGACCCGGCGCGGCCTTGGTTTCCCTAGGTGTTACTGGTGCCCCAGTCGTCCTCGCCGGTGCCGCCCGCGTTCCGTTCCCGCAGTGAACGCACCCGGTCGGTGACCGAGTCGGGGACGTGGTCGCCCACCTTCTCGCTCACGGTGTGCAGCGCCTTGCCCGCGAGCTCGCGGCTCTGCTGGGCGGCGGTCTCCGCGGTGTTGCGCACCGCCGGGTTCTGGGAGACCTGGCGTGCGGACTTCTTCAGCTGTTCGTAGCGCTCGCGCCCGGCCCGCGTGCCGAGCACGTAACCCAGGGCCAGTCCGGCGACGAACGTGAGCCGGTAGCGCATGACGGCCACCCTTCCCTTGCGTCGGCATCGGTGCGGAGGGAACCGATTGGCGGAGCACCCCCCTGCTTGCGCTAATGTATGTGTCGCAGCAAGCGCACGCCCCCTGGCGAATACCCAGGTAGGTGCGTTCGATGCAAAGATCAATCCTCCGTAGCTCAATTGGCAGAGCAGCCGGCTGTTAACCGGCAGGTTACTGGTTCGAGTCCAGTCGGGGGAGCTCGATCTCCTGTAGCTCAATTGGCAGAGCAGCCGGCTGTTAACCGGCAGGTTACTGGTTCGAGTCCAGTCGGGAGAGCAACGGAAGAGGGCCCCTCGGGGCCCTTTTTCATGCCCCCGGGAGCCGCTCAGGGCACGCCGAAGTCCTCATGGTCGCGCGAAGCCGACCATCCGAAGCAGGAGATCGTATGAGCGGCTATGCTGCGGCAGACGGCGCGCACAAATGTGCGCGGCGCGCCGTAACGGGGCGGTAGCTCAGCCGGTTAGAGCAGCGGACTCATAATCCGCCGGCCGTGGGTTCGAGTCCCACCCGCCCCACTACGCGCTACGCGTGCAGAATCGATGTGACCAGCAACATCCCTGGCTGGTCAGGCGAGTTGAGGGCCCCTGGTGGCGCCTCCCCGATCGTGACTCGATGATCATCGGGGCCTTTCTGAGGCCCGCGCCCCCGCCAAATCCGTTGTCACCCGGATGGCCTGACCGTCCCTCGGGTGGAGCAGACCGTCACCGGCCCACCCCCTCTGCCTGAAGCGGTTCGCGGTGCGTCGAGGGGCCTGCCCCGAAGTGCGCGGTCGTGTCGCGGCCTCAGTCCGCCGTCAGCAGGTCCGCGGCCCGTTCCCCGATGACGACGGACGGGGCGTTGGTGTGGCCCCGGATGATCGTCGGCATGATCGAGGCGTCCGCCACCCGCAGGCCCCGTACCCCCCGCACCCGAAGCTGCGGGTCCACCACGGAGGCGTCGTCGCGGCCCATGCGGGCCGTTCCGACGGGGTGGTAGAGCGTGTGGGAGTGATCGGCCAGGGCGAGCGCGTCGCGCCGGTCCCGGGGCAGGTCCTCGGCCCCGGGCGGCATGAGGAAGCGGCCCGAGGACAGCCCGCGGTCGGTGAGCCGGCCGATGATCTCCTCGCAGACGTCGAGCCCGGCCAGCAGGGCCGCGCGGTCGGCGCCGCCCGGGTCCGACAGATAGCGCGGGTCGATGACCGGCTTGGCGAGGGGGTCCGCCGAGGCCAGCGTGACCGAACCCGTGCTCCGGGGCCGCAGCAGGATCGCGCCCACGGTCAGCCCGTGCTCCGGCGCCTTGACGAGACCCTCACCGAGGAACGGCACCGGCGCGAAGATGATCTCGATGTCGGGGAGCCCGAGGTCGGGCCGGCTGCGGACGAATCCGTACGCCTCGCCGATGTTCGAGGTGAGCATGCCCCGGCGGCGGGTGAGGTACTTCAGCAGCTCGGACGGTCGCTCGGCGGCGAACAGGGTCCGGTCGGCGGCGTCGACGGCGAGGCCTGAGATGAGATGGTCAGTGAGGTTCGCGCCGACCTGGGGGGCGTCCACGAGCACCTCGATGCCCCGTTCGCGCAGATGTCCGGCCTCACCGATGCCGGACAGCATGAGCAGCTGGGGCGTGTTGACCGCGCCCGCGCTCAGGACGACCTCGCGGCGGGCCAGCACCGTGCGCGTGACACCCCCGCTGACGTACTCGACGCCGATCGCGCGGCGGTCCTCGAAGAGCACACGGGTGGCCTGCGCGTCCGTGACGACCCGCAGGTTCGGGCGGCGTCGGGCCGGCTTGAGGTAGCCGTCCGCGGTGCTGCACCGCGCGCCGCGCCGCTGGCTCACCATGGTCTGGGAGAACCCGTCGGGCGTCGCGGTGTTGGCGGGTTCGACGGTGTGGCCGAGTTCCCGGACGGCGTCCAGGAAGGCGGCCGTGTGCGGGTTCGGGTCGCGCTGCGGTTCGACGCTCATGGGGCCGGAGCGGCCGTGGTCCGGGTCGGTGGCCCCGAGGACCCGCTCCGTGCGGCGGAAGTACGGCAGCAGGCCCTTCCACGACCAGTCGGTGCCGCAGAGGTCGCCCCACTCGTCGTAGTCGGCGGCGAACCCGCGTACCCACATCATGGCGTTCATCGAGGAGGAGCCGCCGAGCATCCGGCCCCGGGGCCAGTAGACGGGGCGCCCGGAGAGTTCGGGCTGCGGGGCGGTCGAGTAGTCCCAGTCGAGCTCGGTCCTGAACAGCTGGGAGAAGGCGGCGGGAATGTGCACGGCCGCCTTCTTGTCCCGGCCGCCGGCTTCCAGGAGGACGACCGAGGCCGTCCCGCTTCCGGTCAGCCGGCCGGCGAGCGCCGCCCCGGCGGAGCCCGCGCCGACGACGACGTAGTCGGCACTTTCCGGGGCGCTCACCGGGTCACCCCGGTCGTGCTCCGGTCCGTACGGTCGGGCGTGCCCGCCGTCGGCCGGGTGGCGAGGCCGGGGGAGGTGACGCCGGAAGCGGCGATCCACCTCACCCTCCTGCGGGGCCCGAACGGTGGTGCGGCCTGTGTTGCGGTGTACGTCATGACGTCCTCCTCGTCGAGGTCCGCTCCAGAGCTTCCGGCCGGGCCGGTGCCACGGGGTAGCCCCTGGAGGTGATGAGTTCGTGGAACCGGCCGTGGAACCGGCCGCCGACGGCCGCCGATGGCCGCCGAGCGGGCTCCGTGACGCCGGTGTGCCGCCGTCACGGAGCCGGGGGTGCGGCGGGCCCGGTCACGGAGCCGGGTGTGCGTCCCGCAGCTCGCGCTTGAGGATCTTGCCCGTGGCGTTGGTGGGCAGTTCGTCGCGGAACTCCACCAGGCGCGGGTACTTGTAGCCCGCCATCCGCTCCTTGCACCACGCGATGAGCTCCGCCTCGGCGAGTTCGGTGCCCGGGGCGAGGACCACGCAGGCCTTCACCTCCTCGCCGTGGGTGGCGTGCGGCACGCCGAGGACGGCCACCGTGCGCACGGCGGGGTGGGTGAGCAGGACCTCCTCGATCTCGCGCGGGTAGACGTTGAAGCCGCCGCGGATGATCAGGTCCTTGGTGCGGTCGACGACGTAGAGCCAACCGTCGGCGTCCCGGCGGGCCAGGTCACCGGTGCGGAACCAGCCGTCGCGCAGCACCTCGGAGGTCGCCTCGGGCCGCCCGTAGTACCCCTTCATGATGTTGTGCCCGCGCACGACGATCTCGCCGATGGCCTCCGGACCCTTCACCGGCGTCCCGTCCTCGGCGATCAGGTCCACCTCCACGCCCCAGACCGGACGGCCGACGGAGCCCGCGCGCGCCGGCTCGCCGCGCGGTGTGAACGTCACCGCGGGACTGGTCTCCGACAGGCCGTAGCCCTCCAGGACGGTGACCCCGAAGCGCTCCTCGAACCGGCGGTGCGTCTCGACCGCCAGCGCCGAACCCCCGGAGCCGGCGATCCGCAGATTCCCGGCGAGCTCCGCCCGTTCCGCCTCGGACACGTCCTCGGCGAGCAGCGCCCCGTACATGGTGGGGACGCCCGCGAAGAAGGTGACGGCGTGACGCCGCATCAGGGCCAGGGCCGAACCGGCGTCGAAGCGCGGCAGCAGCACCAGCGTCGCGCGGGCGGCGAGGCCGGCGTTCATCTGCACGGACTGGCCGAAGGAGTGGAACAGCGGCAGGGCGATGAGATGGACGTCGTGCTCGACCTCGCCGAACATCTTGTGGCAGGTCAGCGCGTTCAGCGTCAGGTTCGCGTGGGTGAGTTCGGCGCCCTTGGGCCGGCCCGTGGTGCCGGAGGTGTAGAGGATGACGGCAGTGTCGTCCGCCTCGGTGGCGACCGTCTCGAACGCGGTGCTCCGGCCGGCCAGCGCCGACGTCAGGGTCCGCGTGCCCGGGATCGGGGAGGTCTCGGTCGGGGCTGCGGTCAGCAGGAAGAAGTGGTCGCAGCTCTCCGTCTCGTTGAACCCGTCCCACCCCTCCTGGCCCGTCCGGAGTTCGGGGGTGCCCTCGAAGCAGAAGTACGCCTTGGCCTCGGAGTCGGCCAGGTGGTAGGCGATCTCACGGCCCTTCAGGAGCACGTTGAGCGGGACGACCACCGCACCGGCCTTCAGGATGCCGTAGTAGACGACCGGGAACCACGGGAGGTTCGGGCAGGACAGCGCCACCTTGTCCCCGGGCTCGATGCCGCGCGAGCGCAGCAGGCCGGCCACCTGGCGGGCGGCGGTGTCCAGCTCCGCGTAGGTCATGCGCCGGTCGCCCAGGACGACCGCCGTACGGTCGGGCACGGCGCGGGCACTGTTCTCCAGCATGACGGCGAGGTTGAGCATGGGCTGTTCTCCGTAGGGGTGTTGGCGTGGACCGGCGGGCTCAGCCGCGCAGCGCGGACGCGAAGAGGGCGGGCAGCCGCAGCGGATTCGGCGCGGTGGTGAAGCGGGTGAGATGCTCCACGGTGGTCAGCGCGGTGCGGTTGGTGACGAAGTACGGCGGGCGCGGGGACAGCGACGGGTCGCCCGTGACGAGGCCGCGTGGTGCGGGCGTGAACGGGGCGCGCAGCACGGTCTTCTCGATGTCCTCGCCCCGGAGCATGAACGCGTTGTGCACGAAGCCGATGCCGCTGCCGATGTCCTGGCGGGTGTGGCCGGGGAAGGCGCCCCAGGGAGTGAAGCCGAGCAGGAAGCCCACCCCGGACCAGCAGTTGACGCCCAGGGTGCCGTAACGCAGGTCTGCGACGGCGGTCTCCACCGCGGCCCGGTCCGACCGCTCGGTCCTCGGGTGCACGAGGAGGGTGGCCCCGAGGGTGCCGGGGAGGCGGTCGTTGGCGAAGTCGACGGCGTTGCGGAGGAACGCGGCCGTGGTCGCGCCGGGCAGCCGTACGACGCCCAGCGCGCTGGCGAAGACCTCGTCGGTGACCAGGACGTCGTCGTGGCCGGTGACGTCGGGGACGAGGAGGCGGCACCCGTCGCCGTACGGCTCCGCGCGAGGGTGGGCGGCGAGAACGGCGTCGAGGCGCTCGCGGGCCCCGGGGTAGTAGTCGGCGCGGGACGGCAGGGCGCGCAGCACCCGGCGGATCTCGTTCAGCAGCTTCTCGGTGCCGTCCCAGTCACGCGGTACGACGAGGATCTGGCCGGCGATGCAGTTGTGGCCGGAGTTGTTCATCTTGCTGGTGACGATGTGCTCGGCCTGGAAGCGGAAGTCGGCGTCGCTCCACGGGCCGGGAGCGACGACGCACGGGCTGACGCCGCCGAGTTCACTGCTGAAGGGCTTGGCGACCAGGGGCCGGTCGTCGTTCCGGCGCCGTCCGGCGTCCTCGCCCGTCCCCCAGACGATGGCGTCGTGCGTACGGTCGCTGCCGGTGACGTGGATCGCGTCGACGCCCTCGTGGTGGGCGAGGTATCCGCCCTCGGCCGCGCCGCCGTCGACGAAGCGGACCCAGCCGCGGGTGACGAACTCGGCGAAGACGTGCTCGAAGTGGGGGCGCAGATAGGCGTTGACGGGGTTCATCTTGGCGACGACGACCTGGCCCTCGGCGTACAGCTTGTGCAGGATGTCGAGCGCGGTGATGGCGGCGACGTTGCCGGCCCCGAGCACCAGGGCCACGGCCGAGGGCTCCGGCCGCCCCCGGTACGGTTTTGCCGCGCGGTCGCGTGTCTCGTCGACGGTGATGCCCGGGCGCATCCACACCTGGGCGCTGAAGCGGTTGAGCAGCAGCCGGTCCCAGCCTGTCGCGGGAAACACGTCGACGCGGGTGCGGCCGGCCGTCTCACGCACGGCCTTCGCCGCGAGCGGTTCGCGGCCGGCGGCGACGCGCCGCAGTACGTGCAGATACGCCGCCGCGTTCTGCGCGAGCGCCCAGGGACCGCCGATCCAGTCCTCGGCGGCCCACGGGGAGGCGGGGTCGTAGCCCTTGGCGCGGGCGCCGGCCGCGGCCAGTTCGGTCGCGCCGGAGGCCACCCGCGGCAGTAGCCGTTCGAGCAGCGCGATGCGTTCGGTGAGCGGGGCGGCCGACCAGGACGCGGCACTGCCGCGCAACTCGTCGACGGCCCGGTCCAGGCAGGAGGTGTCGAGGGTGCTGGGGTTCACGTCGTTCCTCTCGGTGGGGACGGAGTGGGGAGGCGGTGGGGCGATCGGTGGGAGTGGCCGTCAGGCGGGTCGCAGCGGGGTGTCGTGGTCCGGGGCGAGGGGGTCGGCCCGGCGGGCGGACAGGAGGCGGGCGTCGCGGGCCGGGTCGATCAGCGTGACGGCGGCGGTTCCGCCCAGCGTGAGCAGCACTCCGGTGATCAGGAGCGCTTGCCGGTAGCCCGCGGTCCCCTGGGTGTCCACGAGATGCCCGACCAGGGTCGGGGCGATCAGACCCGCGGTGGTCACCACGGCGTTCATGATGCCCAGCGCTCCGCCGCGCCGGTCGGCCGGAGCCAGCTCGGCGACGGTGGTGGCGGCGACGCTGCCCATCGCCCCGGCGCAGCCGAATCCGGCGACCAGGAGGACGACGGTCGCGACACCGGCCGGCGCCGCCGGCAGGGCGAGGCACGCCACGGCGCCGACGAGCATCAGGATGCCGCCGACCCCGCCGCGCGCCCTTCGGCTGGAGGTCCCGCGGCGCAGCAGCCATCCGGTCAGACCGGCCTGACCGAGCACCACGACGCCGCTCAGCCCCCAGACCAGCATGAGCAGTTGGGCGGACGTGGCGGAGGAGTACCCCAGGCCGTCATGCAGGTAGGAGGGGAGCCAGACCAGGCAGAAGGCGATCACCCAGTAGGTGCCGAAGTAGGCGGCCGTGGCGCCGATCCAGGTACGGGTCGCGAGGATCCGGCGGTACGGCGTCCCGCGCGCGGCGCCGCCCGTGCCGGTCACGGTCTCCGCCCCCTCGGCCGTCTGGTCGGTTCCGCGGCCGTCGGTCGTGGGGCCGGCTCCGGAGCCGTGGGCCGACCGGTCGGCACCGGGGTCGGGGCCGTAGGCCGGGACGGGTGCCGGGGTCCCGCTGTTCCGTGCCCCCGCGTAGGGCCCCTCTGCGCCGAAGGGGATCCACAGCAGCGCCCACACCGCACCGGCGATCGCGACCACCGCGACCGCGGTGCGCCAGCCGTGCTGGTGGATGACCCAGGTCAGCACCGGGGCGGCGACCAGGACACCCAGGGTGATCCCCAGCACGATCAGCGCCCCGGGCAGGTTGCGCCGGTGGTTGGGGAACCAGGACAGGGTGGTCTGCTGGGCCACCGGGAACGCCGGCCCCTCGGCCGCGCCCAGGAGAACGCGGGAGGCGACGAGCACCGCGAGCCCTCCGCCGAGGACCAGCGGAGCCTGGGACAGCGACCACAGGACGGCCATCGTGAGCAGCAGCCACTTGGGCCGTACGCGGTCGGCGAGCAGCCCCACCGCGGCGCCGCAGATCGAGAACAGCAGGAAGAACGCGCTGTTGGCGAGGCCGAAGGCGGACGCGGACAGGCCGAGGTCCTCGCGGACGGGGTCGGCCGCCAGGCCCAGTACGGACTTGTCGGCGAAGTTGACCATCATGAAGACGACGAGCAGCCCGGTGACGGTCCACGCACGGCGGCGCTGGTCGGGCGGCGTCTTCACAGGGTCGGCGGGCACAGCGGGTACGACATCGGTGTCGGTCACAGGGGCTCCGCGGGGGACAGGTTGGGAAGGGGAGAGGAGAGGCCGAGGGCACGCCCGCCCCGCGAGGGGACGCGGCCGGGCGGGGAGACGCCCCTCGGCGGGGCTGACGGGTCTCAGGACAGGGGCTCGCCGGCGATCGCGATGCGCTCCATGACGCGGCGCCGCGGGTAGTAGTCGTTGATCGCGTAGTGCTGCGTGGCGATGTTGTCCCAGATGGCGACGGAGCCGGGCTGCCAGCGGAAACGGACCTGGTACTCGGGGATGCGGGCCTGCAGGACCAGTTCGCCGAGCAGCTCACGGCTTTCGGTCTCCGACAGACCGGTGATCCGGGTGGTGAAGGGCTCGTTGACGTAGAGCAGCTTGCGGCCGGTGCGCGGGTGCCGCACGACCACCGGGTGCTCGACGGGCGGCAGGGCCTCCCGGTGCGCCGCGATCTGGCTCTCCGTCATCATCAGGCCCCAGCTGGGCACCCAGTCGTGCACGGCGGTGAGCCCCTCGATACGGGCCTTCGTCCGCTCGGAGAGGTTGTCGTACGCGGCGCCCATGTCCGCCCAGAGGGTGTCGCCTCCGGCGGCGGGGACCTCGACGGCCCGCAGGACCGAGCCGAGGGCCGGTGCGGCCATGAAGGAGTGGTCGCTGTGCCAGATGTTCTCGGTGCCGACGGCCATGGCGTCCTTGGCCAGGCGCGAGACACCGGCGGTGTCGCCGGCGGGGAAGAACGGGTTGGGCTCCGGCACGCCCCACAGGGCGGAGAGAGTGAGCTGGGAGTCCGGGTCGAAGGCGTGCTGGTCACGGAAGAAGATCACCTTCCACTCCAGCAGGGCCTGCTTCAGCTCCGCGGCGAGGTCCTCGCCGATCGGGAGCGAGAGGTCGACGCCGGCGATCTCCGCGCCGATGTGCGGGGTGAGCGGACGGATGTCCAGCAGGTGGTACTCGGCCGGGGCGGCACCGGGCGCGGTGCGCTCCAGCACCCGCTTCCCGTAGTGCATCAGGGGCTTGTCGAGGGCGGGCGCGGGAGGGGTGACGACGCTGTCCATGGGCTCTCCAGAACGACAACCGGGATTTCGTTACCAGGAGTATCGTTATTGGGGTGCGAGGTGGCAAGGGTCTGTCGCCATCGTTGTTGAAGGGGGCGGTCCGGCGGGGCCGCGACGGTCAGGAGGCCGAGCCCACCGCGCGGGCGACGAGGTCCACCAGGGCCTCCACGAACCGGGTGTCGGGCGGTTCCTGCTCGCCGATCAGCCGGAAGAGCAGCGGCGCGGCGACCAGGGTGGTCGCGGCCCGGACATCGGTGTCGGGGCGCACGTCACCCCGCGCGATGCCGCGCTCGAGGATGCGCCGGGTCTCACTCGTGATCCGCTCGGTGTACTGCGTGTACTGCGCCCTGCCCGTGCCCGCCTCGGCCGCCGCGCCGATCAGCCCCGCGAGCAGCCGGTCCGAGCCGGGCAGCCGGTACGCCTCCAGCCGGGCCGTGAGGACGACGCGCAGCTCGGCGCGGAAGTCGCCCAGGTCGGGCACCGACAGCTCGCCGATGCGGCTCTCGGCGGCGGCGATGACCAGGTCCTGCTTGGTGGGCCAGCGCCGGTAGATGGCCGGCTTGCTCACCCCGGCGCGTGCGGCGACGGCGTCCATCGTGAGGGCCCCCATGCCCTGTTCGACGACCAGGTCGACGACCGCGTTCAGCACCGCTCCGGTGACCCGCTCCTCGCGCGGCCGCCCCGGTCCCCGCTCCGTCCCCCGTGTCCGCGCACCTGTCATGCCCCGAGCCTACGGGGCTCGTGTACTGCCCAGGGGGGAGGGCTCACGCCGGAACATCCTGCTCGGAGGGTAGGAGGGGTGCCTCCGTGGGCACGATGCGGCTATGCGCGTCAGCGCGGGACGCTGGGCTCATCGTCATGAGGAGGGGTCATGAACCGTCAGATCCGGATTCGCGTCAACCGTCGGCCCGCCGCTCCGCGCGAGATGCCGATCGACCGCAGGACGCCGTCGGGGCGCCTGCTGCCGTACTGACCGCCCCACCGACCGACCCGTCACGGGCCGAACTCGCGGCGGACCGAGGGACGGGCAGACCGACGGACCGGCTCGCCCGTGTGGCCGCGTGGCCGTGTGGCCGTGACGGGGCTAACGCCCCAGTGCCGCACCGCCGTTGATGTGGAGAAGCTGGCCCGTCACGTAGGCCGCCTCCGGTGACGCCACGTACCGGATGGCCGCCGCGATCTGCGACGGGTGGCCGGGCTCTTTGGTGAGGGACTGCGCCACGCGGGCCGCGACGAACTCCGGGGTGGCGCGGGCGCCGAAGAACTCGGTGTCGCCGACGAAGCCGGGGGCGACCGCGTTCACGGTGATGCCCTCGGAGCCGACGCGCTGGGCGAGATCGTAGGTGTAGGTGTTGATCCAGCCCTTGGAGCCGCCGTACGAGCCGGGGCCGCGCAGCGAGGCGATCGAGGAGATCTGCACGATGCGGCCGCCGGGGCGGCGTACGTGGGGGAGCAGCGCCTCGGTGAGCAGGACGGCGGTCAGGACGTTGGCGTCGAAGTTGCGCCGGTAGCTGTCGGCGACGGAGGCCAGGCTCCCGTCGTGCGACACGGCGGCGTTCCCGCCCGCGTTGGCGACCAGCACATCCACCGGGGCGCCGTCCGCGACGATGAACTCCCTTGCCGCGCCGACCTGTTCGGGGTCGGCCAGATCCGCCGCGTGCCAGGACGCGGTGGCCTCGCCGTAGCGCTCGTTCAGTCCGTCGGCCGCCTCGCGCAGAACGCCCTCGCGGCGGCCGAGGAGCACCACCCGGTCTCCGTCCGCGGCGAACACCTCCGCCGTCGCCAGACCGATCCCCGTCCCGCCCCCGGACACCACCACACGCCGTCCGCCCATGTCCCGTCCCACCCGTTCTCGGTATTCCGGCATTCCTGGATATGAATCTCGGTCATGTACAGATACAGACGGGGAGGCTACGGAGCGCCTGAGGCGGCGTCAAGCGGTTGACCCGTTCACCCGGTTGACCTGCGGATTCGTTTCGCCGAACAGCTCGCCGGGCAGGGATCGGGCAACGTTGACCCAGGTCCGCGGGCTGAGGAAGGAGGCGCCGTGCACGATCATGTGCGGACGGCGGACGGGCGTCTGCTGCGCGTCGAGGTCACGGGGGACCCACGGGGCCGCCCCGTGTTCCTGATGCACGGGATGCCGGGCAGCAGGGTGGGACCTCGGCCCCGTGCCATGTTCCTCTACCAGCGAGGCACCCGTCTCATCAGCTACGACAGGCCCGGTTACGGGGGGTCGGACCGGCACCCGGGGCGTCGGGTCGCCGATGTCGCGCGTGACGTGGCCGACGTCGCCGACGCACTGGGAATCGACCGGTTCGCGGTGGCCGGACGGTCCGGAGGCGCCCCGCACGCACTGGCCTGCGCCGCGCTGATGCCCGATCGGGTGAGCCGGGCCGCCGCGCTCGTCGGTCTCGCGCCGCGCGACGCGGAGGGGCTCGACTGGTTCAAGGGGATGACACCGTCGAACGTCGACGAGTTCCGGACGGCGTTCACCGATCAGGAGCGGTTCGAGGCACGGCTGATCCTGAGGGCCGCCGCGATCCGGAGCGACCCCGTGCGGCTGCTCAAGGAGCTGCTGCCGGAACTCAGCGACGACGACCGGCAGATTGTCTCCGACAACACGATTCGCTCGATGCTGCTCCGCAACTACCGCGAGGCGCTGCGGACGTCTCCGTACGGCTGGATCGACGACGCGCTGGCGCTGACCGGAGACTGGGGTTTCGATCCGGCGGACATCCAGGTGCCGGTGCTGCTGTGGCACGGAGCGGAGGACGCGTTCTCCCCCGCGTCGCACTCCTCGTGGCTCGCCGCGCGGATCTCCCGGGCGACGGCCGTGCTCGAACCGGGCGCCGGGCATTTCGCCGCGCTGCGGGCCCTGCCGCGTGTGCTGGGCTGGCTGCTCGCCGACAAGCCGTCCTGGCCGGGAGCCCGGCGGGGGCCCGCGTCCGGCGGTCCGCCCTCGCCGAGCTTGTCGGTGCGATAGATCGAGGCGCGGACGTTTCCCGCCTCCGCCGGCCGCCCCGGCCAGGGCATGGCGCGCTGGTCACACCGCCAGCGGTTCCAGGTCCCGGTATATGCGGCGGTCGTCCGCGGCGAGGCGGGTCATCTCGTTCTCGTCGCCGGGGAGCGAGCGCAGCTCAGAGAGGGCCTCGGTGCGCACGCGGCGGGCTTCGTCCTTGCGGCCCAGCGCGGACAGGGTCAGTCCGGTGTTCGCCACTATGGCGAGGGTTTCCGGATGATGGGGTCCGAGTACCCCGCGGAGGATCTGGACGGCGTTGTCCTCCAGTTCGCGGGCCTCGGTGAGACGGCCCTGGTCGGCGAGGACGTTGGCGTAGTTGATGCCGGTGAACAGAGTGTGGGGGTGCTTCTCGCCCAGTACCTCGCCCATCCGGCGCAACACCCTGCGGAACACCTTCTCCGCCTCCTCGGTGTCCCCGCAGCCCCAGTGGAAGATAGCCAGGTTGTTGAGCGCGGCCTGGGTGTACGGATGGGCCTCGCCCGGCACCTTCATGTACTCCACCAGGGTCTCCCGTGCGACCTCGCGCGCCGCCTCCCGCTCGTCCGCGGCGAACAGGTCGGCGGCCATGTTGAGGTCACAGGCGAGCGAGTCGGGCGTAGGTGCCGCGTACTGCTGCCGGTACTGGCCGCGCGTCGCCGTCGTGAGCCGCCGGGCGTCCTCGAACTGGCCCGCCCGCCGCAGTGACACCGCGAGGGACTTGGCGCAGCTCAGCGTGCCCGGGAAGCTCTTGCCGAGGATGCGTTTGTGGGCGTCGTAGGCGCGGGAGAGGAGGGCGACCGACTCGGCGTATCGGCCGACCTCGCGCAGATCGCGGCCGAGGCGGGCCGCCGAGGCGAGCGTGTACGGGTGGTCGGGACCGAGGACCTCGGTACGGCGATCGAACGTGTCCTGGTCGATCACCCGGGCCTCGCCGTAGCGGCCGACCATCCGAAGCGCCAGGGCGAGGTTGTTGGCGGCGCTGAGAGTGCGCCGGTGCGACTCGTGGAAAATCTGGCTGAATCCGTTGTGTGCCTCCCGCGCGAGATCCACCGCCGACTCGTACACACCGAGCGCGGCGAGATCGCTGGCCAGGCTGGACATGGTGACGTACGTGTGGGGGTGCGAGTCCCCGAGGACCCGCTTCTGGCGTTCCAGGAGCTCGGTGTTGATCTCGCGGGCGTGCACGTACAGCCCCTGGGAGCGCAGGACGTTGCCGAGCTGGGCCCGCAGGTACAGATACTGGACGTCGTCCTCGCCGAGGATCGGCTTCCAATGGTCGAGGAGATCCTCGGCGAACTCCTGGGCGCCGGGGAAGTCACCGCGCTTCCACAGATAGCGGACGCGGTCGATGAGCAGCCTGCGGGTGCCGGCCTCGGTGCAGTTGCGGGCGTCGCAGGCCGACAGGTGCGGCCAGATGACGTCGAAGCGCGGCCAGGTCTCCGGGTCGTCGATCGGCTCGTCGCCGTCGGGCCGGCAGCCCGCGAGGACCGTGTGCACCACGTGCCGGGCCTGCCGCTGCTCCTCCTCGCTGAGCTGCGCGCGGATCACGGCCTGCACCAGCCGGTGGACCTGGATGCTGTTGCTGACCTGGTCGACCTTGGCGAGCGCGAACCGGCCGATCTCGCGGATCACCCGGCCGAGCAGCAGACTCTCCTGGAGAGCGGGATCGTAGGGCCGCAGAGCGTCGATCATCTCCTTGCTGTAGAGCAGGTGCGAGGAGATCGGCTCGGCCGCCATGAACGCGCACAGTTGCAGCAGCCGTACAGAAGCCGGGGAGCGCTCGCGCAGCCGGGCTATGGAGATGTTCCAGGTCGCGGCCACCGTCTTCGGGTAGTCGACGGCCTGGTTCAGGTCCAGCACCTCGGTGGTCTGTTCGGCGAGCAGACGCAGATAGTCCTCGATCGGGGTGGCCGTCTCCGCGAGCCAGGCCGCCGCCTGTTCCACCGCGAGCGGCAGATCGCCGACCGCGGTCGCCACCCGCTCCGCCTCCGTCACACTCAGCCCCGAGGCCCGCCGGGTCAGGTGCTCGACGCTCTCCTCGCGCAGGAACACGTCGATGGGCAGCGAGGCGCCCTGCTGTGCCCAGGCCTGGTTGCGGGAGGTGACCAGGATGTGCCCGCCGCCCCCCTCCGGGAAGAAGCGTTTGAGCTGCGCCGGGTCGTCGGCGTTGTCGAAGACCAGGATCCAGCGCCTGGTCGGCGCCCCGCGGGCCAGCATCCGCACGGCTTCCTGGCTGGCCAGGTTGATGTCCTCCGCGCTGGACGCGCCGATGCGGGCGGCGAGTTCGGCGAGCGAGAAGACGACGTTGTCGAGGTCCTCGGCGGAGATCCACCACACCAGGTCGTAGTCGGCCATGAAGCGGTGCACGTACTCCAGTGCCACCTGGGTCTTGCCGACGCCCCCCAGTCCGTACAGCGCCTGCGGCTGCGGCAGGACGACCGAGATGCCGCTGCCGAGCTGGTCGCGGACATGGTCGAGGATGACATCGCGCCCGGTGAACATGCTGTTGCGCTGGGGCGCGCTCCAGATCGCCGGGGTGCTGCCGGGGAAGCGGGGCCCGGACGCGCTGCCCTCGACGGGCTGGCCCGGCAGCTCCAGGGCGCCCAGCAGGGAGCTGACGCACTGCCTCTCGTCGAGCCGGTGCAGATCGACCGGGTTGCGGTCGAGGTAGTACTGCGGCAGATGGACCTCGTCGACCCGCACCGGGACGACGGTGCCGTGCGCGGCCTCGCCGTCCGCGTCGGCCAGGGCGCGCCAGACGGGCTCCGCGTGCCGCGACTTGCGGAACGCCTTCGACAGCAGCACGAGGGTGCGGGTCGCCGGGTCGGGATGCTCGACGGGGCCGCTCGCGATGTCGTGCGGGGTGACGTTGCAGCCGGCCCGCGTGAGAAGTGACTCGATCCAGTCGGCCCAGACACGGTTCTCCGCCGCGTACGCGATCACCACGTCGACTGCGGTCGCCAGCGGCCGACGCCTCAGGAACGCGTCCCGGCACCGCAGCCGCACCGGCTCCGGTACCGGCGGCAGGGCGGTGACCTCGCCGTCCGAGACGACTGCGGTGAGCCGCTCGAACGCGGACAGCAGCGAGTTCGCGATGCCGCTCTCGTCGCCGACCGTGGCGAGCGTCTCCTCGTACGCGTAGTACGGGCGGTACGGGATCTCGACGGCGCCCCAGTACGCGCTCAGCTCCTCTCCGGCCAGTTCCTCCCCGCCCAGCCCCTTGGGCAGCCCTTGGAACTTCAGCCGGGCCAACGCCCGGCCGGCGTCCACCTTCTCCTTCTCGCCCTCGTCGATGCGCATCGGCACCGGCAGCACCCGGATCCGGCGCTTGCGGTAGCCGTCCTCGACGCTGCGGGCGACGGCCGCCGCGCCGTCCAGCGACTGATCGCTGAGCGTGAAGCAGTCCACGAGGACGTCGGGCATCTGGACGGTGCAGATGTCGGCGTTGTCGGCCAGGCCGGTCCGGCTGTCGATCAGGACGTAGTCGTAGGAGGCCTTCATGTCGTCGCGCAGCGCGTCGAGGAAGAGCCCGCCGCCGAGGCGTTCGTAGAAGTTGTCCCACTCGAAGGACGACACGGCCGCCGAGTACGAGCGGTCCTGGCGTCCTGCGGAGAGGAAGTCGAGTGAACCGCCCTCCTGGAAACGCAGCCCGAGCCGTTCGGGCGTCAGCGAGAGAGCGTGCTGCTCGACGCGCGCGTAGTCGAGGTGCCACTGACCGGAGCGCTGCCCTCCGGTGGTCGCCGCCCACGCGTACTCGTTGATGATGTCGATGATGCCGGTGGTGGCCCCGAGCGCGTTCGGGTCGAGGAAGGGATGGTAGAAGCGGTGCAGACCAGGGGCTTCCAGGTCCCAGTCGACGGCCAGGACCCGTTTGCCGTTGGCGGCGATGATCCACGCTGTGTTGGCCAGGGCCATGGTGCGGCCCGTTCCGCCCTTGTACGAGTAGAAGGTGATGATCCGTCCGTCCCGCGTCGCCGTCATGCCTCTTCTCCTCCGTGGTCGGATCCGCCTTCGGGGCGCGACGGTCGGGTGGGGCCCATCAGACGGGGCCTGGGGACAGGCGGGCCCGCGGGCGGATGTGCCTCGGCGTGCTTGAGGTACTGCCGGGTCGCGTGCGCGACGACGACGGGGAGTACGTCGGTGAACGCCTTCAGGGTGGGTACGCCGTTGACGGCGGACCGGCAGTCGGCGCGGCGCCCGCGGTCCAGGATCATCGGCAGCGTCCGCTCCAGATCCGCCGCCAGTTTGCGGCCCTCCTCGCCCTGGCACTGGATGTCGGCCCGGTTCCAGGGCACGATCGCGCTCACCCAGGGGCGGGCGTCGGCGTCGAACGCCTCGAGCCTGCGCGCCCGTTCCGCGTCGGTGAGCGCCCACCGGTCGATGAGCAGAATGCCAGGGTGACCCGGCCCCGCTTTCCCGGAGTCGTCCGTCACCGGGTCGCCATCGGTGGGGTCGTCGTCGAACGAGGACACCGTGATCCGGTAGTCCAGCGACCGGATCAGCTCCTCGGCGAGGGAGGGCAACGACCGGGTCGACTCCGAGTGGTAGGGGTTCCAGTCCCGCGCGTCCTCGCCGTACGGACGGACGTCACGGTGCTCGGGGATGGTGTGCCGCGTGGGCGCCGCCACCGTCAGATGGATCCGCCGGGGGCCCTCACCGCGTGGCTTGAACGCGCTCGGTGTGCTCTCGTACGGGCGAGGCATGCCGGCCGGCAGCGGTGCCTCGTGAGCGGCCTGCACGATCCGCTGCGCCAGCCCGAGAACCGCCTCCTCGTACTCGTCGCGCAGCCGGTTGAGCTTGATCAGTCCGTAGATCCCCTTGGTCGCGTACTGGTCTCCGAACTGTGCGAGATCGATATGAACATGCCGTACCGAATCAGGCAGTTGAGCGTAGTCGAGACGAGTCCACAGAGCGGGGACGATGGCGGGCGGGGCGCTGTAACCGACGGCTCGCGCCCGCAGGACCCGCTCGCTGAACGCGAACCATTCCCGGCCGCAGCTCTCACTGGTGAAGTACCGCGGCGAGAACAGTGGTACGAACACACGGCACGTCGCGAGATTCTCGCTGAGCCGTTCCGGCCAGCCGTCGCCCGAACGCATCTCCCGGTCCATGAACCCCACCGGCGCGCCCGGGGGGAGGCTCGTCACTGCCCTGATGTGGTCGCACAGGTCCGTGAACAGGACACGCACCCAGTGGTCGGGGTCAAGGCCATGGGCGCCCCAGGCCGGTGTATGGGCGTAACTCAAGAAGAAATACGGCCGGTTGTCGGATGCCCGTTCAGGAATGTCCATGCGTCCCCCTGTCCATGGAGAGCCTCTACGGGATGTCTGCCTGGCCGGAGCCCACAATCTTCCGGATCGCGGCCCGAACCAGTCACCTCTTTCACGTCATTCCCTGGCGATATCCGGACATCTGGACTCCGGCCCGGTCGACGGCTTCCCGCATCAAGAAGTCGGTCGGTTGCGCGCGGTCGGTCATCTCAGGCCCGCCCATTCGGTCCGCAGTTGGTCGGCGAACACCGCGCCGGTCTCGGTGAGTTCGCCCTCCGGGTGGCCGGCCAGCCGCTCGAGTGCGCGCCCGGCGCGCTCCAGGGCCCCGGCCCGCCGGGCCGCGTCGCCGGTGAAGTAGACGGCGTCGCCCAGTGCCAGAGCGGCCTCGTCGAGCAGTCGCCCGGCCGGGTTGCCGGGCACGTTCAGGTCGGTGGTGGCGCGCAGTGCGCCGAGCCGTGCCCGGCGCCCGGCGCGCGGCAGTTCCCGTACGAACTCCTCCGGATCGACATCGACGGCCACCCCGAGCGCGCCGAGGCCGTGGGCCCCGAGACGCAGGCCCGAGCCCGCCTGAAGCGGTGTGACCGTGGTGACGGGCGAGGCGTTCGGGCGGGTGTGCCGGTCCGGCGCCCGCTCGTCCATCAGGCGGAAGGCCGTGCGCAGTCGCCGCGTGAACGCGTCGAGGCCGGCGGGGTCGAGCGGCGGGGTGACGGGCGTGGAGTAGCAGTCGCGGAACGGGTCGGCGTCGTCGAGGAGCAGGGGGGTGCCGTCGGCGAGAACCACGGTGGTCAGCGGGCGCCACATGGCGGGACCGTCCATGGTGCGCTCCTCGCCGGTCTGTGTACGCACCCGGAGCCGCCCGGCGGTCACGGTGGCCTCCACGCGGCCCGGTTCGGGGAGGGCGAGAGTGCCCAGGGTCGGCAGATGGAGCTCGGGGGTGGGCTGGTCCCAGCTGAGCTTGAGATCGGCGCGGGCACGGACGGCGGCGGCGGTGACCGCGGAGGCGAGCCGCGCCGGGTCGGCCGAGCTGTCGTGCGGCTGTCTCCTCAGCAGGGTGAACAGATAGGGGTGGGCGAGGATCTCGTCGACGTGGCCCACGGTCTCCGGGCCGCCGTCCAGGTCCAGCAGGGCCCGCCACACTCCGTCCCAGTCGGCCTCCCCGAGGTGGCGAGACGCGGTGCCGGAAAGGAGGTGACGGGTCAACTCGACCTCGGCGAACAAGAGTTCGTCGGTAGTGTGGACGGCCGGGTTGAGCGCGAAATCGGTTGTCCGCTCCGCGATACCGTCGACGAGCGCGCGCAGGTCCGCGCAGAAGACGGACGGATTGTCGAAGCCGCGTGAGGTGCTGTAGCGGTGGGCGTACAGCCCGCCGCCGCACGACTCGACCACGTCACAGCTCCGGCAGGTCGAGCTGACCCCGTCGAGCCCCAGCTGACGTGCGACGACGCCGGGATGCCGGGCGAACTCCGCGAAGCTGTGTCCGGAGATGTCGTAGCCGGTTTCCGGGGCCCCGGCGTATGCCGTCTTGAGGGAGTCCGCCAGCTCGAAACTGCCGTCGGTCTCGATCACCGCCATGTCGGTCGGCGCGAGCCCCAGCGTCTCCTTCAGGCTGGGGCCGCCCCGCAGTGTGCTGAGGATCGACTCGAAGGTCCGCACCGGCACGACACGCCCCTGTGCCTCCCACCGGTCGAACACCGCCAGCAGCCATCGCGCGTACGCGGTGGGCGAGCCGGCCGGCCTCGGCGGTGGACTGTCCCAGGTCGAATGCGGCAGCAGGTAGTCGATGCGGGGCGGGTCCAGCGCGACGAGGGCGTCGTGCACCGCGACGGGATCGTTGGTCACGTCCACCGTGCACAGCAGTCCGCTGTAGAGGTGTCGGTACTCGGGCCCGCGCAAGAGATCGAGCGCCCGCAGGACCCGGTCGTACGTGCTCCGCCCCTGCCGGTCGAGCCGGTGCCGGTCGTTCGCCGCGCGATCTCCGTCGAGCGAGACACTGATCTGTACGCCGAATTCGTTGAACACGTCGAGATATCGGGTGTTCAGCCGGACGGCATTCGAATGGATGCGCAGATCGAGCCCGGTGACCGGCGTGATGGTGCGGGTGATCTCCGCGCAGATACCGCGCATACGGGCGGGTCCCACGAGTAGGGGTTCGCCGCCATGGAGAATGACGGAAACGGAAGAGAGCCGCTGTTCTTCGGCGTATTCCGCGAATTTCCGGGCGACCTTCCGGACCGTCTCGTCGGAGATGAAGGTCGGTCGGTTCTGCCAGCTCTGGTCCGCGTGCTCGTACACATAGCAGTGATCGCAGGAGAGATCGCATCGACTGTGGATCTTCAGGACGAGCTGCCCAAGCTTCACCCGGTGAAGGGTAGCGGCGGAAGCGTGTCGGCCGAAGCGCGAACTCCCTTATTTTTTGGGCATGGTCGACGAATTCGGCAGTCGTGTGGAGGTGGACCGGTCCGCCCTGGCGCAGCGCGGATCGGTCAGGGGGTTCCCGGCGGCCTCAGAGGGCCGAGTCGAAGGTGATCGGCTTCCCGGGGCGCTGTCCGGGAAGGTGGGCCACTCGCCCTACGGATCGTTCCGCCGCTCGCGTAGCGGCCGCCCCGTGCGGGTCGATGGCCGAAAGGGGAGTGTGCGGCCGACGGACGGCGAAGCGGCGCTTCTTCGGCATCACCGAATCATCCATTTGAGGAATGTCTATTCTGTCCGCGATGGTGACACCTGTGGGAAATGTCGAGTTTGACCTGTGCGGGGGTAGTGGACCTCGCGACGGACTGTACCGGAGATCGCGGGCCCGATAACGAGGACCTTCGGCACTTGTCCGGAACTGCAGCGGACTCGTCCTGAATCGACCTGGCTGTCGAGCGAGAGGTGAACCGCGGCGGCGACGAACTGCCCTGTTGGTGCGAGCGGGTGCCCGAGGTGACGGTGGTCCGAGGGCCGGCCCGGCGCGGGCGTGGACGCTACAACGGGGACTGCCAGTTGACGCTCGTGCCGCCGCCCGAGTCGGAGTCGGAGGCGGAGTCGCCGCTCGTGTCACCGTCGTCATGGACGGTCAGCCGGACGCCGGGGCGACCGTCCGGCAGTGTCACCGTCACGTCGACAGCGACCTCGATCCGCGACACCCGGGGACGTCGAGAGGCGGCGGCGAGCGCGCGCCGCAGCACGGCGAGCAGGTGACCGGCCACCGGCTCCGTGAGCCTGTTCTCCACCGGCCCCGCGAACCGCGTGGACGGCTGGACGCCGAGTGCCGCCGCCGCACCGGCTGTCTCGCGCAGCACCTTGCCGCGGAACGTCCTGGGGGCGTCGGCGGGCGGCTGTTGCAGCGCGAAGATCGCTGTGCGCACTTCCTGGACCGTGGACCGCAGCTCCTCCACCGCCCGGCCGAGGGTCGCGGACACCTCCTCGGCCTCGCTGTCACCGGCATCGCGCGCGGCGCTCCTGCGCTGTGTGGACTCCAGCATCATGCCGGTCGCGAACAGGCGCTGGATGACCAGATCGTGCAGGTCCCGGGCGATGCGGTCCCGGTCCTCGTACACCGCGAGGCGCTCACGGCTGTGCCGGGCGTCGGCGAGGACCAGGGCGAGCGCGGCATGCGAGGCGAACTGGGTCGCCAGCAGGCGTTCGACCCGCGTGTACGGGCGGTCGCCCCGCCCGCGCGGAAGGGCCAGCGTGCCGATGAGACGGCCCTCGGTCTGCAGGGGCAGCATCATGCTCGGCCCGAACCGGGACCGTACCTGGGTCGTCATCCGTGGGTCGGTCGCCGAGTCGTCGATGAACACCGGTTCCCCGCCGAGGAGTTGTTCGAGGACGGGGCTGCCGGGCGCGATGGTCGTGCCCACCATCCCGGCGGGGCCCTCGTGGGTGGAGGCGACCACGATCTCCATACCGCCCTCCTCGGTGGGCTGGAGGATGACGGCCGCAGAGGCGTCAGCGAGAATCCGGGCGCGTTCGGCGACCGTCAGCAGCGCGTCGGTGTCGCTCTCACCACTGAGCAGGGCGGTGGTGACGGCGGCGGCGCCCTCGATCCAGCGCTCCCGCTGCCGGGCCGTCTCGTACAGGCGGGCGTTGGCGATCGCGATACCGGCCTGGGCGGCGAGCAGGCGCACCAGTTGTTCGTCCTCGCCGGTGAAGGGTCCGGTGGACTTGTCCGCGAGGTAGAGGTTTCCGAACACCTCGTCGTTGATCCGGAGGGGGACGTCCAGACAGATGTCGGACTCTGAGGGTTCTGGGGGTTCGGGAGGTTCGGAGGGTTCGGGTTCGGGGGACTTGGGGGACTCAGGGGACTTGGGGGACTCAGGGGACTTGGAGGACCCGGGGGAGTCGGGTTGGAGGTCGGTCTCCGTCGCGCGCGGCGCCGCCGCGGAGATCCGTACCAGTCCGTCCCGTCCCGGGTCCGTCGTCCCCAGCGCCGCGTAGCGGGCTCCCGTCAGCTCGGCGGCGGCGTCCACGATCCGCTGGAGCGTGGCGCGCAGTTCGAGTTCGGTGCCGACGCTGAGGACCGCTTCGAGGAGGGGTGGGAGTCCGGGCACGGGTTCGGTCATGCGAGGCCCTCGGCCGCGGGGGCGTCAGCGCGCCAGCGGGTCCAGGATCAGCGGCTCGATCTTGCCCTCCAGCATGTAGCCGAGGCCCTGGACGGCACAGACGTCGGGCCGCTCGGCGATGTGGACGGGCATACCGGTCGCGTGCCGGAGCATCTGGTCGAGCCCGGGGAGCAGCGCGCTGCCGCCGACCATCATGATCCCGCGGTCGGCGAGGTCGGCCACCAGATCGGGCGGGCAGGAGCGCAGCACCTTGCCGATGCCGTCGAGCACGGCGGTCAGCGGCGTTTCGATGGCCATGCGCACGGCGGCGGTGTCCACCTGCACGGAGCGGGCCAGGCCGGTCGCCACGTCCCGCCCGTGGATCTCGGTCAGGGCCGGGCCGTGCGGGGTGAGCCCGTTCCCGGAGAGCGCGACCTGCAGGGGTCGTACGGCCTGACTCGGCAGCATCAGCTCGTGCTGGTGGCGCAGGTGCTGCACGATCGCGTGGTCGACGGCCTCACCGCCGACCGGGATGCGCTCGGCGGTGACGATCGAGCCCAGCGACAGCACGGCGAGCTGGGTCGCGGCGGCACCGCACACCATGACCATGGTGGCTTCGGGCCGCTCGACGGGCAGGCCGCAGCCGACCGCGGCCGCGATCAGCGTGTCGACGAGTTCGACCCGACGCGCCCCCAGCCCGACCAGCGTCTCGATCGTGGCGCGCTGCGCCAGCGGGTCCGCGTCGTGCGGCGTGCAGGCCGCCGCCCGCAGCCGGGGCTTGCGGCGCAGGGTGCGGCGGACCTTGTCACCGAGCAGTTGCCGCAGCATCCGCTGTGCCATGTCGATGTCGACGACGGTGCCTCCGGACACCGGACGTACCACCCGGATGTAGTCGGGCGTGCGGCCCGTCATCTTCTCCGCGAACTCCCCGACCGCGATCAGCGCGCCCGTCTTCGTGTTGATCGCGGCGACGCTCGGCTGGTCGACGACCAGACCCGCACCCCTCACCCACACACGGGTCCGCGCCGCCCCCAGGTCGACGGCGAAGTGACAGCGGCGCAGCTGCTCCAGACTGGCAGTCATGGCAGGTCCTCCCGAGAGCGCAGACCATGGGGCTCCGCCGGGCGGCGGTCCTCTCTCGTATCCTGCGGGCGCCCGGCGACCCGCGCCCTTTCTGGAGGGCCGGGCGGGGTGCCGCTGGACGGGTGGTTCTGCGGCGCTCGGAGGGCGGGGCACGGTGGCGGCCGGCGCGGCGAAGGCGCCCGGCCGGGCATCGTCACAGGGCGCGGCGCAGCTCGCGGTACAGCGCCAGCATCACCGGGTCGGACTCCTCGTGCCGCCCTTTCCTGAACTCCTCGTACAGCTGGTAAGCGGCGATGGCCTCGGTGATCTGTCCCTGGCCCTTGAGCGCGAGGATGTGCAGCCGCCGGAGGTCCTGGCTCCCGGGGTGGGAGCGGAGGAGTTCGGCCAGCTGGGCCGCGGCCGTCTCGAAGCCGCCGCGATCCAGTTCGAGTTCGGTCCGGGTGATGCTCAGCGCCAGGTGCTGAGCGCGCAGCCGGTCGCGGGCCGCCTCGGCCGCGGGACCGGGCACCCCGTCGAGGGGCCGGCCGTGCCACAGACCGAGCGCTTCCTGGACGGCGGCGCGCGCACCTGCCGTGTCTCCCTCGTCCCGGCGGGCCTTCGAGACGGCGATCAGATCCTCGAAGCGGTCCACGTCGACATCCCCATGGCCCGCGAGCAGCGCGTAGCCGTCCGTGGTGGTGGCCAGGACACCGGGGCCGAGCGCGGCCCGCAGACCTGCCGCGTAGCTGGACAGCAGCCGTCGGGGGTGCTGCGGGATCTCTGTCCCCCACAGGCCCCGGGCCAGTTCGTCGAAGGTCACCGCCTCGGCGCGGCGCAGGAGCAGCATGCAGAGCAGGGCCTGCTTCTCTCGGGCTCCGACGGCCCGCGGCCTGTCTCCCTGCCTGACCTGGACGCGGCCGAGCAACCGGTACCGGAACCGGGACGCCTGACCGGCTTCCAGGACCTCCGCGAAGGCGGGGGAGAGGAAGACGTCCCGGCCGCGGCGCTGGGCCTGCAGGTCCGCGGAGGTGAGCGCGACGAGGGCGTCGTCGAAGAGGCTCCTGAACGCGGCCGGGACGCGGCTCGGTCCGCCCTCGTCACCGCCCTCGTCACCCCCTCCGGAGAGTTCCCTCAGCAGGCGGCCGAATCGGTGCAGATCGTCCCCCTTGACCCGGCCCACCACGCGGTCCAGCGCGAAATGGGTGATCTTCACGGTGCCGTCCGGGAGAACGAGCAGGGCGTTCGGAGCGAGCCTGCCGTGCGCCACGCCCCGTTCGTGTGCGGCCTTCAGGCCCGCCGCGACCTGCTGGGCGAGGGGTGCGAGAAGGGAGAACGGCAGCCCGAAGCCGCCCACGGCCGTCAACTCCGAGACGGACACCGCCGCGACGAACTGGGTGACGAGGTAGGCCGTCCCGGTATCGACGCCGTAGTCGTGCACGGTGATCACATTGGCGTGGTCGACCGAGCGGAGAGCGTGCGCGCCGCTCAGGAAGACCTGGTGGGCCACGGGGCCGACGGGGAACTGCTGCACGGTCACCGTCCGGTCCGAGCGGCTGTCCTTCGCGAGCCACAGTGTGCGGTCCCGGCCCGACCCCAGTCGCCGTACGAGGCGATAGCGGCCGAGCACGACCTTGCCGGACCGTGGCGAGGGCGTGCCACCGAGGCGCCGCAGACTCTCCTCCCGTACCGTCGCGAACGGTGTGCCGCCGGCAGCCCTCTCGTCCCCGTACCCGGGGGCGACCACAGGGAACTCCCCCGCAACCATCCCGGCGCGCTCGTCGATCAACGCGCCCACCCGGGAGAGGAGTTGGGTCGTGCGCTTGTGTGAGGTGCGCGGCAGCGTGCCGAGCAGGAGGTCGCGGACGCCGGAACGGAAGGTGTACGACCCCGGTGCCCCCGGGCCGCTGCTGAGCAACCCGCTGAGAATCACCTCCGCGAGGTGCTGCGGCTGGGGGTTCGGGTCGATCGCGGCCTGGACCAGCCGCATGACCGGCAGTTCGGGGCGTCCGACGGCGAGATGCCCGGCGAGGCGGAAGGCTTCGGGGGAGGCGATGGAACGGAACCGCAGGACCAGTTCCTCGGCCGAGAGACGTTCGACGTCGCCGCGGCCCTGCTGGTCCAGCGGGGCTGGTGGGGGAGCGGGGCCCAGCAACGCCACCGAACCCGTGAGCGGGCCCTGGCTTCCGGCCACCAGGGACGACCAGTTCGCCAGCCAGCGTGCGGAGGGCTCCAGGACGGGCAGCGGGAGCAGGGCGGAACCCTGCGGTCCCCCGGCGGCGTAGGCGTCCACGATGTACGAGGGGTTGGGTGCGGCCGGACAGGGCGAGGCCAACCGAGCGGTCGTCGCCGGAAGGGCCGTGGTCCGCCACAGGCGTTCGGGGAGCGGCTGGAGCACGGCCACCGGCATCCGGGACGCCCGGCGGCGCAGGGCGTGGTACCAGCGGTCGCCGGGCGGGCCACCCCGCCACTGCGGGCCCATGCAGTCGCTCACGAGCAGGGTGATCGTGCGCCCGTCCGTGGCCAACTCCGGAGAACCGGACCGCTGTACCGCTCCGACGGCGGTGAGCCGGTGCAGTTCCACCGTCCGGAACACGCCCGACTGCGCGAGCGCGGTGTGCAGTTCACGGACCAGCGGGCGCCAGATGGGCATTGTCGGCCCGGTGTCGTGCACGAGATGCAGGGTCAGCCAGCGTTCCCTCGTCGGTCGGAGTACGGGCATCCACCAGCGCGGCGTCGCTCCGAGCCGGGCTATGCGGCGCGCGGTCGCCTCCTCGTCGAGTTCCTGGCCGACGGGCGCGGGCACGCGGCGCTTGAGGGGCCGCAGCGTCCGCTGAAGCGCGAGCGGGTGAGGCAGCATCGGGGGCGCCGGGGCCAGGAACGTGGTGTGGGGGTCGCGGCCATCTTCGTCGTCCGGACCACCGAGTCCGACGTCCCCTCGGCCGCCGCCGGGGAGCAGAAGAGGGACGCGGCCGTCGGCACGGTCCGGGGCCAGGGACGACGTGCCGTCGGCAGGCGGCACGGCCGGCGACGCGTCCGGCCGCGCGGGCTTGTCTGCCGCCGCCTCGGACGGGGCCTCTCCAGCGGACGGCGCCCCCGTCCCCACAGGCCGCGCGGCAGTTGCCGCATGCTTGGCGAGCCACAGCAGTTCGGCCAGCTCGACGGAGCTGGGCACGGCACCGCCGGATGCCCTTCCCAGCAGCCGGGCCAGCACGGCGGGTCCCGCCACGACCGGCCTCCTCCTCGGCGCGGCGCCGTCGGCCGCGTCAGAACTCATCGTCGTCCTGTGTGCGGCTCAGGTACGGCATCAGCTGATCCGCCAGGTCGTCCCGTGACGTCGCGTCCAGCCCCGCGGCTCCCGTCAGGTAGACGGCGTTCAGGAGCTGGTCCGTGGCGAGTTCGCCGCCGGTCCCGCGCGAGAGGAAACGGGCGATCAGTTCGCGGGCATAGGTGTCGGGTTCGCCGAGATGGGCGCTGACGATGGCCTCCAGATGCGCGTCGCGCGGTTGGTGGAGTTCGAGGCGGACGCAGCGCCGCAGGAAGGCGGGCGGGAACTCGCGTTCGCCGTTGCTGGTCAGCACGACGAACGGGAACGCCCGGCAGCGGACGCGTCCGCGGGTGACGGCGACGCGATCGTCCGTGCCCGCGATCATCACCTCTGCGTCCGGCGTGTGCCAGGCGGCACGGACCAGCTCGGGGATCTCGTACTCGCCCTCTTCCAGGATGTTCAGCAGGTCGTTCGGCAGGTCGAGGTCGCTCTTGTCGATCTCGTCGATGAGCAGGGCGCGGGGCCGGCCGTAGGGCAGCAGGGCGGTACCCAGGGGGCCGAGACGCAGATGGTCCTGGAGCTCGCTGTCCGCGACCGTCTCGCTGGCCGAGGAGGCTCCACGGTTCGCCGCCCGGCCGGCCGCGTACAGCCGGGACAGCGGGTCGTACTGGTAGAGACCGTCGTGCAGGGTGGTGCGGCTCGTGATGTTCCAGCGCAGTACCGGCCCGAGCCGCAGCTCGCGCGCCACCGCGTACGCCAGACTCGACTTGCCGCTGCCCGGCGGGCCCGTCACCAGCAGGGGCCGACGCAAGTACAGCGCCGCGTTGACCAGTTGGACGGCGCGATCGGTGGCCTGGTAGGTGCGAGCCCGGTGCCGGCGGTCCGGCGAGGCCGCCGAGGCGTCGTCGCCCTCGGCGGGAGTCGCCAGTTCGGGGCCGCCGTCGAAATCCCGCCAGGGCGGCGGGGCGGGCAGGTCCGCGATGCCGTCGTGGGGCTCGCTCTCACCTGTGTAGACGGGCCACAGCGGCATACTCACTCTCCTCATGAGGGGCGGGTGCGGCGGCTGACATCGGTGCTCGACCGGCCTCGGACCTGGCTCCTGTCATCAGCCGACCGGCGAGTGCGCATAGCCCGTGGGGTCGGGCAGGTATCTGGGGTCCTCCCACAGCAGTACCAGGTCGTACGCCCAGTGCGGGTCGGGATCCTCGGAGGCATAGGCCAACTCGCGCAACTCGTGGATATGGAAAGGCAGTTCCGACGGTGGCAGGTCGGCGAGGTGCCAGGCGAGGCGGTCCAGGAACGCCTCGCCCGCGCAGCCCTCGCGCACCCCGTCCCGGTGCTCGCCGCGGCAGCCGCTGCGCGGCCAGAGCATCACCGGGACCGCCGCGTTCAGGCTCGCCTGGAACAGCCTGCGGGTGCCCCGGGCGCGCGGCGGAGAGGCGAAGCCCACCATGTCGGCGCCGCGCCGCAGCCCGATGGTCAGCCGTACCGGATCCTGTCCGAGGGACCCGCAGCCGATCCGGTGCAGCCGCGCCGCGGACTGCCCGTCGAGCCGCAGCCACTTCTGCAGCAGCTTGTGCTGGAGGCCGCCGCTGCGCCGCCGCTCCAGGTCCATCACCACGAGCGGTGCGAAGGAGCCGAGCGGACTGTCGTCGTCGGCGCTGCGCTGCCAGTGCGCCACATCGGTGTTGAGCCAGCGGCGCGGCAACACGAAGGCGATCAACTCGCGGGCTCCGGGTTCCAGTTCGTGGTAGGCCTCGTCGATGCGCTCCAGTGCGTAGCCGCGCACCCGGTCGGCGGGCAGGGCGCGTGAGCCGACGACGCGGCGGTGCCGGCCGTTGTACGCGGAGACCTCGACCAGGAACTGGTGGTCGCCCGAGCCGCTGGGCTCGATCTCGACGAGGATCGGCGACCAGGGCTGTGTTCCCGCGGCGGCGGCCCGTCCCGGCGCCTTCAGCGGCGGCCGGGCGCGGTCGTCGGGCACACGGGAGGGCCACGCCCGCAGCGCGCTCCGCGTCGGCGCGTCCTCGGTGAAGTCGGCGAGCCGTGCCGCGAACCGGGCGACGGCCTCGGCGTCCGGCACCTCGGAGAGCAGATACCAGGTCGCGTTCCACAGCGACCCGAACCCCCCGGCGGGCAGGGGCGGCCCGAAGGCGCCCACGGCGTCGCTGTACAGCCGCTCAGGGCTGCACTCCGGCCGCCCGTCGAACTCCGGACCGCGGGCCAGCACCAGCTCCCGCAGCCGCTTCTTATCCGCCGGTCCGTACCCCGGCGTCGGTATCAGCTCGCCGAGCCGGGGCCAGTAGCGGGCGATGACCTGCGCGGGCAGCATCCGTCCGTTGCGGATCCCGGGGTCCCGTGCGGCGGAGGACACCATGCCCACCACCCGCCCGGAGTCGGCGAGGGTGACCGCCGCGCCGCTGAAGCCGGGTGCGAGCGGCTGCCCGTGTCCCGCCCACGCCTCCAGCTGGACCCACTCGCCGTCGATCAACTGGTCGGCGGTGGCCCGGTATTCGGCCAGGGTCCCCTCCTCGAAGCGCTTGGGGAAGCCGTACGCCACCAGCCTGCGCGGCGGATCACCGTAGGCGTCCGAGGGCGCCGCGAACTCCGCGGGCTCCAGCGCCACGGAACGGTCGAGTTCGAGGACGGCGACATCACCGGGGGCGGTGTCGTGCCCGTCCCAGCCGCCGTGTGCCACCACCTTCGCGGGCAGGGCGTCCTCCGCCCGCGCGAAAGAGACGCTCACCTCCTCGGTCCCGCTGCGCGCCACCACGTGCGCGCAGGTCAGTACATGTCGCTCGGTGACGAGGAAGCCCGCGCCGGTCTCCCGTCCACAGGTGATCCTGGCGTGCCAGGAGGCGCTGTTCATGACCGTGCGGCGGTCCCCGTTGCACCGGACGCGGGCTCCGGCCCGGGCTCCGGCCCGGACGTGGAGCGCGTCCCGGCTCCTGTCCCGGGGGTGTCGGCTCCAGGCGTGCCCCCGGCCCCGGAGGCGTTCCGCTCCGACTCTCCCGGTGACCAGGAGAGCTTGACCACCAGATGTCCCTCGACCGCGCTCTTGGCGATCAGCGCACCCGCCTCCGCGGTGAGTTTGACCCCGAACTCGATCTCGACGGAGTCGGGCCGCAGGCTCCCGTCGCGGAACACCCGCAGCGCCGACTGGGCGGCGGCCCGCACGCCCTCCAGCGCACCCTCGAACGTGCGCGTGGCCCGAACCGTACCGTCGTCGCGGGCGACGAGCCGGGAACCGGACTCGTCCTCCACGCCCTCCACGACGACCAACGCCCCGTCGTCGGTCGTGAACTCCACCAAACCGTCCATGGCCCGCCCCCGTTGTCCGTGACTCCCGGCCACCGACATTGTTACGGACGGTACTTGGGGTTGTCCCGGTTTCTGCGGCTCGTACCCGCCTGTCCTGGCGGGAAGCCGCCAGGGCGCCTTCCCGCCAGGTTCCGTCAACGCCCCCGCAACACAAGCCCCCCGACACTCTTCGCAAGCCCCGGGGCGCCACCCCTGCCCGGCGCGGGTACGGCCGACGAAGAGAGGGCACGAATGACCAGAGGACCAGTGAGACGTCCGGCGGCGCTGCTGTCGGCCGGGCTCGTGCTCGCCCTGTTGCCCATGGGCCGGGCGGGCGCGCTCGCCGCCGGGAGCGCCGGGGAGACCGGCGACACCGGCACCCCGGCGTCGACGCGAGCCGCCTCCGCGGCCCGGACCGTCACCCTCGTGACCGGCGACAAGGTGACCGTGACCGATGTCGGCGGCGGCAAGAAGACCGTCTCCGTCGTACGTCCCCGGGGGGCCACCGGAGCCGTGCGCACCCAGGTGGCAGGGGGCGCCGTCACCGTCGTACCGGACGAGGCGCTGCCGTATCTGCGGGCGGGCACCCTCGACCGGCGGCTGTTCGACGTGAGCGAGCTGATACGCCAGGGGCTCACCGACCAGAAGACCGGCGAGCTGCCGCTGATCGTGACGTACGACCCGAAGGCGCGCGCCACGGTCCCGGGCGGGGCCGAGCGGACGCGTTCGCTGACGAGCATCCGCGGCGCCGCCGTCGACGCGGACAAGGGCCGGACCTTCTGGCGGGCGATGACCCGTCAGGAGGGGGTCGCCAAGGTCTGGCTCGACGGTCGCGTCGAGGCGGACATGGCCGAGAGCAACGCGCAGATCGGCACGCCGAAGGCCTGGGAGGCCGGGCTCACCGGCAAGGGCGTGACCGTCGCCGTCCTCGACACCGGCGTCGACACCGGCCACCCCGATCTGGCCGGCCGGGTCGCGCAGACCAAGAGCTTCATCGACGGGCAGGAGGTCGCCGACCGCAACGGGCACGGCACGCACGTCACCTCCACCGTGGGCGGCAGCGGTGCCGCTTCCGACGGCGCGGAGAAGGGGGTCGCGCCCGAGGCCACGCTCGCCGTCGGCAAGGTGCTCAGCGACCAGGGTTCGGGCAGTGAGTCGCAGATCATCGCCGGCATGGAGTGGGCCGCGCGCGACGTGCACGCCAAGGTGATCTCCATGAGCCTCGGCTCGACCGAGGCCAGCGACGGCACCGACCCCATGGCCGCGGCCGTCGACACCCTCTCGAAGGAGACCGGCGCCCTCTTCGTCATCGCCGCCGGCAATACCGGCGCCCCCTCCTCCATCGGCTCGCCCGGCGCCGCCGACTCCGCCCTGACCATCGGCGCGGTGGACTCCGCCGACGAGGCCGCGTACTTCACCAGCGCCGGACCGCGCTACGGCGACAACGCGCTCAAGCCCGACCTCTCCGCCCCCGGCGTCGACATCCTCGCCGCCCGCTCCGGGCTCGTGGACGGCAGCGGCTACTACACCTCCATGAGCGGTACGTCGATGGCGACACCGCACGTCGCGGGCGTGGCCGCGCTGCTCGCCGAGGAACACCCCGACTGGACCGGCGCCCGGCTCAAGGACGCGCTGATGTCGACGTCCAAACAACTCGATGCCTCCGCCTATGAGTTGGGCTCCGGCCGGGTGAGTGTTCCGGACGCGATCGCGGCGAAGGTCACCGCCACCGGCAGTGCCGACCTCGGCTTCCACGACTGGCCGTACGACGACAACGAGCCCGTCACCAGGACAGTGACCTACACCAACTCCTCCGACGCGGCGGTGGAGTTGACGCTCGCCGCGGAGGGGGCCGGCGAGGGTGTCGCCACCCTCGCCGACACCACGCTGACGGTGCCCGCGCACGGCACCGCGTCCACCACGGTCACCGGCGACGGCTCGAAGGCGCCGGTGGGCAACACCTCCGGGCGGATCGTGGCGTCGGTGGGCGGAACGCCGGTCGCGCACACCGCGTTCGGGCTGGTCAAGGAGGCGGAGCGGTACACGCTCACGGTGCACGTCAAGGACCGGGACGGCGACCCGACCGCCGCCGACCTCGCCGTGCAGCAGCTCGCACGGGACGTCGACCCGTACTCCGCGTCCGTCGGCGACTCCGGCACCCTGAGACTGCGGCTCCGGCCCGGCACGTACAGCCTCACGTCCTTCCTCGACGTGCGCGGCAGCCACGGCGCCGACTCGCTCGGCCTCGGCTTCCTCGCCGCACCCCAGATCACGCTCGACCAGGACCGCGAAGTCACCCTGGACGGACGGATGTTGCGAGAGATCAGCGCGAAGGTCGCCCGGCGCACCGAGACCCGCCAACTGCTCATGGAGTACGACCGGAACGCGGGCGGCTCCGACCTGTTCGGCGCGGTCCAGGTGCCCGTCAAGTACGACAGCATCTTCGCCACGCCGACCCGGAAGGTCACCGAGGGCACCTTCGACTACCGGACCGTGTGGCGGCTCGGTAAGCCGCTCCTCGACGTCCAGGGCGTCCATGAGGCGCTCGCCCAGCCGGGCGGCACCCTGATCGAGGGCCGCAGCAGGCTGCCGCTGGTCGACGTCGGGGACGGGCCGTTCACCGGAGTGAGCGGCAAGGCCGTCCTCGCCCGGCTCACCGACGGCGCCGAACCGGCCGCACTCGCCCAGGCGGCCCAGGACGCGGGCGCCAAGGCGCTGTTCGTCACTGACGACACGGCAGGACGCCTCAACGCCTGGTTCGGGACGGACGACAACGAGAACCGGCCGCTGCAGATCGCCACCGTCGACGCGGCCGACGCGGCACGACTGCGCGCGACCCGGACCGTCGACATGACCGGGACGCGCAACACGCCCTACGTGTACGACCTTTCGCAGGGCCACAAGAACGCCGTCCCGGACCGGAACCTGACCTACCGGCCCACCGACCGTGAACTGGCCGTGCTCGACACCAGGTTCCACGCCGTGAAGCCCGTCCAGGGCAGCGAGTTCCGATACTCGATGACCGACCCCTTCCCCATCGGCCTCGGGTTCCAGGAGAGGATCGACTACCCGGCCGAGCGGACCGACTACGTCTCCACCGGCACCGGACAGACCTGGACGGAATCCGTGTACGTCGGTGAGGGCACGCTGGAGGAGCGCAGCGGACTGGTTCCCTACCGGGGCGGCACCCATGAAACCCTGAACTGGTTCAAGCCCGTCTGGCACCCCTGGCTCGGCACCGGACTCGGCTGGGGCCAGCAACGCGCGGGCAACCAGATCCAGTTCAACACCCCCGGCTGGGGCGACTCCGGCCCCGACCACACCGGCTTCGGCGATGTGTGGAGCGACGACACCGGGATGACCCAGTTCACCGAGGTCTACCAGGACGGTGTCCTCGTGGACCGGGGGGAGAGCTCCGCCGGATACGTGTGGGACGCGCCCGCCGACGAGCACACCTACAAGGTCGTCACGGACACCACCCTCGACCCCGAACGCTGGAAGCTCTCCACCAAGGGCCACACCGAGTGGACCGTCCGCTCGGCGGCCACCCCCGAGGACCACTACACCTTCCTCCCGCTCCTCAACCTCGGCTTCGACCTCGACACCGACCTCGCCGGCGATGTGCGCGGCGGCCGGGTGCAGGTGAGCCTCTACGCCGAGTACGTGAAGGGCGCGCCGGACACCGGCACCATCGCCGGCGGAAGGCTGGAGGTGTCCTACGACGACGGGAAGAGCTGGAAGACGGTCCCGCTCACGGGCGCGAAAGCGCACTGGAAGGGCACGCTGAGCGTGCCGCACGGCGCCGCCTTCGTGTCCCTGCGCGCCTCCGCCCGTGACGACCAGGGCGGCACGGTCGGCCAGGAGATCATCCGGGCGGTGGGCGTGCGGTGACCGGCCACCGGGCGGCGGCTCCCTCCACACGGAGGCCCGCCGCCCGGGGAGGCCGCCGTGCGGTCCGCCGCCCGGAACAGGCGGCCACCGCAGGGGCTGTCCCTGAAGTGGGCGGCCGTCGGTTCCTCTTGGGAGGGAGGAGCCGACGGCCGCCGTCCGTTCACGCTCCGCCGCGCTCCGAGATGCCCCGGATCACTCCCAGGTCCAGCAGGTCCTGCGGCCGGATCCGGAGCTGGGCGGCGGTCGCCCGGACCTCGTCGGCGGGCCGCTTGAGGATCGCGGCCGCCGACTCCGGCGCGATGACGGAGAAGTAACTGTCCGGTGTGGCCCAGGTGCTGCCGGGCGCGGCCAGCGCCAGCGCGCCGCCCGAGCCGCCCTCGCCGATCACCAGCGTGGTGACCGGCGTACGGGCGGTGGCCACCGCCGCGAACAGGTCGGCGATCGCCGCACCGGCCCCCTGCCGCTCGGCGTCGGCGTCGTTCGCGGCGCCCGGGGTGTCCACCAGCGTCAGGACCGGGATGCCGAGCCGGCCCGCCAGCCGGAGCAGCCGGGCGGCGGTGCGGTAACCGGCCGGGCGGGTCGGGGTGCCGCGCTGGGCGGCGTACGCGATGGTTCGCCCGTCGTGCGCGCGACCGAAGCCGCACAGCACGCCGTCGTCGGTGCCGCCCGAGCGGTCCCCGCCGATCGCCACCCGGCGGCTGAAACAGGCGTCCAAGTAGGCGTCCGCGCGAGGCCGTTCGGGAGCGCGGGCACGCTGCACCGCGTCCCAGCCGGTCGCGGGCAGGTCGGTCGCGCCCAGCGCGGGCGGAACGGGCGCGGGCAGGACCGGCGCGGCCCCGGCGGAGGGCTGGGTGAGCAGATCCAGCCACAGGGCGAGCGTCTCCCGCATCCCGTCCTGCGGCACGAGGGCATCGACCGACCCCGCCGCCACCTGCGCCTCGGCCGTGTACGCGGCCGGGTCCGCGTCGGGCGGGCGGACCCGGGAGCCCGCGAAGGCGACCTGGGCGCCGGGCAGCGCCAGGGTCACATCGGCGCCCGCGCCGAGCGTGGCCCAGCCGCCGCCGGTCGTCGGGTCCCGCAGGACGGCGATCTGGGCCAGCCCCGCCTCCCGGGTCAACGCCGACTGTCGTGCCACCCGCTGGAGTTGGGTCAGTGCGAGCATGCCCTCCTGCATCCGGCTGCCGCCCGTGGCGACGAGCGAGACGACGGGCAGCCGGTGTGTGCGGGCGTAGTCGTAGGCCGCCTCCAGATGGTCACCGGTGCGTTCACCGAGGGAACCGCCGAGGAAGCCGAACTCGAAGGCGATGAGGACGGCGGTGACCGGTCCGAGCGGAGCCCTGCCGTCGATCGTCGTGCCGAAACTCGCCGTCCCGAAGGTCGCGGTCCCGCAGACGACGGACTCCTGCTCGCCGGTGCGGGCGGCGGCTCGCGCCCGTGCGTCGTCGTAGCCCTTCCAGGAGAGCGGACCGTCAGGACCGGAATCCCCTTTTGTGGGAGGGAGTTCGGCGAAGCTGTCGGTGACCAGTGCGATGGCCTCGCGGGCCGAGATCCGTTCAGTCACGGGGCAGCGCCCGCTTCAGGATCTTGCCCATGTCGTTGCGGGGCAGCGTGTCCAGGAAACGCACGGTGCGTGGCCGCTTGTGCGGGGCGAGGCGGCGGGCCACGTGGTCGGCCAACTCGTCGGCGGGCGGCGGCGCCTGTGGATCGAGCGGGACGATCCAGGCCACGACGCGCTCTCCGAGGTCGGGGTCGGGCTCCGCGGCGACGGCCGCCTCGCGCACGCCGGGGTGTTCGAGGAGCGCGTTCTCGATCTCACCCGCGCCGATCTTGTAACCGCCGCTCTTGATCAGGTCGGTGGCCTTGCGGCCGACGATACGGACCGAGCCGTCGGGGTCGAGGACCGCCATGTCCCCCGTGCGGAACCAGCCGTCCGCGGTGTACGCGGCCGCGGTGGCGTCGGGCCGGTTCAGGTACTCGGTGAAGAGGTTCGGTCCCCGCACCTGGATCTCGCCGACGCTCTCGCCGTCGTGCGCCCCGGTCGGGGTGCCGTCGGCCTCGTACCCGGCGATCGTGGTCCCGTCCTCCTCGACGAGCCGCAGGCCGACGCCGGGCAGCGGCACGCCGACGGTGCCGGGCCGGCCCTCCGCGTCCGCCCGCACGCTCGTGTTCATCAGGGTCTCCGTCATGCCGTACCGCTCGACGACCCTGCGTCCGGTCGCGGCCGTGATCCGCTCGTGGTCGTGCAGGGGCAGCGCGGCGGAACCCGACACGAGCAGCCGCGCCCGGCCCAGCGCCTCGGCGAGCCCGGGGTCCTCGGTGAGTGCCTCGGCGAGCCGGTGGTACATCGTCGGCACCCCGAACAGCATCGTCGCCCCGTCGTTCAGCTCCCGCGCCACGCCCTCCGCGCTGAACCGGCCCAGGTGCCGTACGGACCCGCCGCGCCGCAGCGGGCCCAGGATGCCGAGGATCAGCCCGTGCACATGGAAGAGGGGCAGGCCGTGCACCAGCACGTCGTCGCCGGTCCACTGCCAGGCGTCGGCCAGCGCGTCCAGGGTCGAGGCGATCGCCCGGCGCGGGATGACCGCGCCCTTGGGCGGACCGGTCGTGCCGGAGGTGTAGACGACGAGGGCGGGGGCGGCGGGGTCGGTGACCCCGCCGGGGGAGCCGACCGGCCCCGAGGGCGTGGCGTCCGTTCCGGTGCCGGTTCCGGAGGACGTGGTGTCCGTTCCGGTGCCGGTTCCGGAGGGCGCGGTGTCAGCTCCGGTGCCGGACATCTCGACGTCGATACGGTCCAACGCGTCGAGCGGTGCGGGAAGGTGGTCCCCGCCGGCCGCGAGCACCAGGGACGGTGTGCTGTCGCCGAGGATGTGGCCGAGTTCCGCCTCCCCCGACTTCGGGTTCAGCGGCACGGCGGGCACCCCGGCGAGCAGGGCGGCGACGACGCCGACGGCCGTCTCCAGGGTCGGCGTCGCCCATACGGCGACTCTTCCGGCTCCGTCGAGGCGTGCGGCCAGCGCTCCCGCCGAGGCGGCCAGCTCCGCGTACGTCAGGGACCGATCACCGAAGCGCAGCGCGGACCGGTCCGCGACCGAACCGCTCACCAGGGCCGGGAAGAGGGAGAACACGGGGACTCCTTGCCGAGAGGACTTCATCGGGAGGGACAGGCTCTTCCTACACGATGAGACTCCTGGAGCGGGTGGTCGGCCGTTCGTCCGCGCCGAGCACGTGGAGGGGGAGCGCAGGCGTCGTAAGGATCGTTCCGAAAGCGGGAGCGATCGCTCGGGAACCGTGGCGTGGACGGACCCGGCCACGTAGTGTCGGCGACGCGCGACAACTTGATGAGTCAACTGCCGGGAGCCCTTTGGTGAGTGAGTCCCCGCCGTCCCTTTCCGAGACCCTCGAACGCCTCGACGCGCGGATCGCCGAGCAGGGCCTCGACCGGGGCGACGTCCTCGACCCCCGCGCCCTGCCGTACCGGACGGCCCTGCCCGAGCAGCGGGTCCGGGTACTGCCGGCGGGCGGGGCGTCGTGCGACGGCCGGGTCGACGAAGGCGTCCGGGGGCGTGGGCGGGCGCCGTACGAGGTGTACCTCGCGAAGAGCGGGAGGCGCCCCTCCCTCCAGCACGTCGTGCTGGGCGGCGAGGAGGGCGATCGATGACGACGAAGCCGGCCGCCGCCGTCGGAAGGCTCCTGGCGGCACTGCGTCCGCGCGGCGCCGGTTCCGAGATGCGGGCCTTCGCGGTGGAGCTCGGCAAGGTGCTCCGGCGAAGGATCGACACACCCGTCGACATACGGGAGTTGGCGCAGGCCCTCTGCGAGGAGATGAGCCGACGGCGGGCCGGCCGTCCCGTCCAGCTCCGTTTCGAGCGCTTCCCCGACGAGATCGAAGTCACCGGCCTGTGGATGGAGTTCCAGGACTTCGACCTCGTCATCGTCGAGGAGCGTGCCGAAACGGTGCAGCAACTCGTCATCCTGGGCCATGAGTTGTGGCACATGAGGGAAGGGCATCGCGACCACCACGTGGACGGCGCGACGGCCGTCGCACGTGCCGCCCTCTCGGACCGTTCCGACTGGCGCGATCCCGGAGCCCCGGTGCCGTTCCGGCGGGAGGTCGCCCTGACCGTCGCCGCCCGCAACGGATCACGCCAGGCGGACGAGGCCCAGGCCGAGGCCTTCGGCCTGCACCTGGCGAGCGTCTTCCGTTCCTGGATCACCGGCCCCGCCACCAACGGCCCCGTGGACCCGGTCAGCCGCGCCATCCAGACCTCCCTCGGCTACCGCGGCCCACGGGACTGACCACCGATGCTGGGCCCTGCCCTTTGGTGAAGGTCAATATTGGCTTGGCCCGGAGTCGTGGGTGGTTGTTAGCCTGCGGCGGGATTGTCCCGGGTGGCGTGCCGGTGGGGTGCGTCCGTGGTCGTACGCGGGTGTCGTACGAGGTTGGAGGCCGTCGTGGCCCGTATCGCGCTCGTCACGTACGACCCGGGCGAGGAGCCCGGCGCGGACCGGGATCTGCCCGTGCTGAAGGGGGCTCTGAAGGATGCCGGGGCGGTGGCGGAGATCGTGCACTGGGACGATCCCGGGGCGGACTGGGCGGGGTACGACCTGGCGCTGATCCGGTCGACCTGGGACTACAGCCGGCGGGTGGCGGAGTTCGTGGGGTGGGCCGAGCGGTGCGCGGGGCTCACGCGGCTCCTGAATCCGGCGCCGGTCGTGCGGTGGAACACGGACAAGCGGTACCTCGGGGACCTGGCGGACGCGGGGGTGCCGGTCATCCCGACCCGGTATCTCGCGCCGGGCGATCCCGTCGAGCTGCCCGGCGATCACGAGTTCGTCGTGAAGCCCACCGCGGGGGCGGGGGCGCGCTACGCCGCCCGGTACACGCCGGAGGAGCGGGAGACGGCCCGGCGGCAGCTCGCGCGGATGCACGCCGAGGGGCTGACCGCGATGGTCCAGCCGTACGTGAGGAGCATCGACGCCGGGGGTGAGCGGGCGCTCCAGTTCTTCGGAGGACGGCTTCTGCACGCCAGCCGCAAGGGTGCCGTACTGGAGCCCGGGACGCCCTACGACGGGGACAAGACACCCCACCCGCGACTGGAGGTCTGGGAACCCACCGTGGCGGAACAGGCCGTTGCCGAACGGGCGTTGGCCGTCGTGCCGGGAGGCGCGGACAGCGTGCTCTACGCCCGTGTCGACCTCGTCGACGGCGACGACGGCGAGCCCTGCGTGATGGAGCTGGAGCTCGTGGAGCCGAACCTCTTCCTGTGGCTGCACCCGGAGTCGCTGCCCGTCGTCGTGGACGAGATCCTCAAGGCCGCCGTCGGCCTCTGAGTGTCTCGTCGGCGGACTCCTCCGCGGGCTTTCGGTCGACTTTTCGGTGGACGCCTAGCCGGACTCGTACCCGGACTCCTACCCGGACTTCTCGGGGGGTGTCGGGACGGGTCCCTTGACGGCCACCCGTTGCAGCAGCCCCCAGGTGAACTCCGCCGCGCACGCGTGAGGCACGCCCGACGCGTCCGGCGCCGTGAACGCCAGCCCCCAGCGGGTCGGGGCCGTGCCCTCCAGGGGCCGGGCGGGGGCGAAGGCGCGGGCCGCCTCGTCGACCGTGCAGCACCAGGGCGCCAGGTCTTCCAGGGTCTCCAGCGTCGGGACGGGGGCGCCCGGGGCCCGTACCAGCCATTCGTTCCAGGCGACGCCGTTCGGGACGAGAAGGACCTCGAAACGCAGATCGGGCCAGAGGGGTACGGGCCATTGCAGGGCCTCGCAGGTCAGATCGCCGATCCGGCGCTCCCGCGCGGACTCGGGGGCACCGAGGACCGAGCGGTAGCGGGAGGCGGCCGACCGTGAACGCGGAGCGTGCAGCATCGCCTGCCAGCGCCGGTTGGCCTCGCGCATGTCGGCGATGGACACGCCCAGTTCGTGACGGGCGTCCTCGACCAGGTCAGGGTTGTGGTCGGCCATGCGGCGCAGCAGGACCATCTGGAAGTCGATCGGGGTGAAGGGGGTGGCGGGGCGTTTGGCCGGCATGGGGTCCATGGTCGCGCACCCGGCTCTCGTGCACCGGGTTCTCGCGCACCCGGCTCTCGCCCGGACGGCGGCCGTCCGGCAGGAACAGCACCGAGTTGACGTACCGGGGGCCGCGCGGCGGCAGCACCCGGCGCAACAGTCCCTGCGAGACGACGTACGACCTCTGCGCCTGGTGCGCCTCCAGGGGGAAGGAGGCGAGCGGCACCCAGCCGGAGTGGGGCAGTACCCAGCCCGTGTACCCCTGGTCGGCGAGTTGCGCGACGACCGGGGCGACCGGCTGGATCCGGGACTCCAGCTCGATGAAGAGGGCGGGGCGGTCGCGGGCCAGCAGGTCCCGGGCACCGCGCAGCACCGCCGGCTCGTTGCCGTCCACGTCGATCTTGATGAAGTCGACGTCACGCAGGCCCAGACTGTCCAGGGTGAGGCAAGGCACCTCCAGTGCGCGGGCGTGGATGTCCCGGCGGACGAGCGAGGACACACCCCGGTCGCCCGAGTCGTCCACGGGCAGCCACAGCCGGGCCGTGCCCCGGTGGTCGGAGGCGGCGGCCCTGATCACGCGCACGTTGCCCGGAGCGGCCGAGGACAGCAGACGGGCCAGATGCGGTACCGGTTCCACGGTCACCACCCGGCGGGCCCGCGGGGCGAGGCGGCATGTCCAGGGGCCGTACCAGCCGCCCACGTCCACCGCCGTGCCGCAGTCCGGCGGACAGAGGTCGGCGAGCCGGGCCAGCTCGGGCTCGAAGCGCGGATAGACGAACCGGGCGGCGGCCGCGACCACGCGGGTGGGGAGGAAGGGGGCGAGGCGGGCGGCGAAGGTCCTGGAGGCACGGCCTTCGGCGGATCCGGTCATGGGGCCATCCGCTTGAGGAGTTCCTGGTGTTCGTCCTCCGTCACCTGCTCCCCGGAGGACGGCAACAACTGCGGGATGCCGTCCACGACGGGGTATCGGCGGCGCAGGCGGGGGTTGTAGAGCGCTTCCCCGGAGGACAGTGCCTCGTCCGGGACCAGCAGATGCAGCGGACCCTTGTCGAGCGGGCAGGCCAGGATCTTCAGCAGGGGGTCGTCGGGATTCATGGTGGGGTCAACTCCTTGGCGCCGATGGGGGGTTGAGGCGCCTCGTCATGCTTGGGCATGGCGAGCAGCACGGCCACCGCGAGAACGGTGCCGGACAGCCGCAGCGCGAGCCGGACCGGTTCGTGCGGCAGCGCCTCGCCGAACGTGAGCGTGCCGAGCACCGCCGTGAACAGACAGGTCACGGTCGTACAGACCGGCACGATCAGCGAGGCCCGGCAGCGCTGCAACGCGGCCTGCGACATGACCAGACCGAACGCGCCGGTGAAGAGCAGGAGATAGGGGTACGGGGAGCGCAGCAGGCCGACGAGCGCGGCGCCCGGGTCACGGGTCGTCAGATGGCTCGACACCCCCTTGATGGCGAGTGAGCTCACCCCGTACAGCAGGCCCACCGCCACGCCGTACTCGACGCCGGTGGTGGGCATGCGGTGCCGGTGCCGGGAGCGGCGCTCGGCGGCCCCGTACAGCCATACGCCCAGCGAGAGCGAGGGCAGGCAGACCGTGAGGACCAGCGGCGCCGGAGCGCTGCGGCTGACCGTGTCGGAGCCCTCGCGCAGGGACAGCACGACCATCAGCAGGGCGAGGAGGATCGCGCCGAGCGCGTACCGTTCGCGGCCCGTCGTCTCCTCGCCGAGCAGCCGGGAGGACAGGAGCACAAGGAGGACGAGCCCGGACACGAAGATCCCCTGGGCGGCGGCGATCGGCAGGGTGCGGTACACGGCCAGTTGCGCGCCGAACCCGGAGGCCAGCGCGAGGGAGCCGCCGATCCACAGCGGGCTGCCGAGGACCAGGCGCAGCAGCCGGGCGGGACGGCGGATGTCCACCTCGGGCAGGGCCGCCAACGCGCGCTTCTCCAGGACGAATCCGGTGCTGTACAGGACATTCGCCAGCAGGGCCGCGGCCACTCCCCACCACATGGGCTACGTCCTTCGGGCGTGCAGGAGCAGGATCGAGGACAGGGACGGCACGGCGCAGGCCAGCCGGTCCAGCGGACGCAGTGGACGCGGTACGCCGTGGAAGGGCGCGCCCGCCAGCCGGACGACCTCGAAGCCCGAGGCGGCCACGAACTCCCTGAGGGCGCGGGCGGTGTAGAGCCGCAGATGGCCGACGACCTCCCGCCCCGGACGGCCGTGGACGGCGCGCAGGCTCACCTCGGAGAAGACGGGCTGGACGCCGGCGAGCAGCAGGCCACGGTTGTACCAGGCGGCGAGATTCGGGGTGGACAGCATCAAGTGGCCGCCGGGGCGCAGGACTCGGCGGATCTCGTCGAGGGCGCCGTCCGGGTCCACGAGGTGCTCGACGACCTCGCTGAAGAGCACCGCGTCCGCCGTGGCCGTCGCGAACGGCAGTCCCCCGTCGGCGAGTTCGCCGCGAATCGCGTACGGGAGCCGGGTGCGGGCACGGCTGAGGGCGTCCTGCGACCAGTCGACGCCGACCACGCGGTGCCCGGTCAGGAAGGGGGCGGCGGTCGCGGCGGCGGTGCCGTCGCCACAGCCGATGTCGAGGACGGTCCGGGCGCCCGCCGTGGCGGGGCCGAGCGCCGCGGCCAGCATCCGCGCCTGACGCAGGCTGCGCGGGGTGCCGGAGGCGACGGGGACGGCCGGGTCCTCGTAGAAGTCCCGAAGTCCCCGACGGACACCCGGTGTCGGGGTGGCCGACGTGATCGGGGTGGACGGGCTGGACGGGGTGGGCGGCGTGGACTGAGTGGGCTGGGATTGCCGAGTGGTTCTCGTCGATTTCGCGCCGGTCGTCATCCGCCGGTCGCCTCCCTCTCCTCGGTCGCGTGCAGGTAGTGCTCGAAGAGGTCGCGGAGGTGGGCTCCGTCGCCGTGCCCGAGCAGGCTGCGCGACCAGCGCAGGGCGACGTGCAGACGGCCCGCGGTGGACGCGGTCGTGACGGTCAGTCCGCGCGGCGTGCGGGCCGGGGCCGAGAACCAGACCGCGTGGGCGCGGCCCGCCTCCTCGCCGAAGTCGAGCGAGTACGGGATCCGGCCGATGTTGCTCAGCAGGACGGTCGACGTCCAGGATCCGGCCGCCCTGCGCAGGCCCCGGGTGACCGCGGCGCGCCAGGCCACCGGCACCACCGGTGCGGTCAACAGGGCGGCGCCGTGACCCAGTTGGGGTCGCTCGGCGGCCTTCAGGGCGCGGGTGCGGATGGCCGTACGGCGCAGCAGCTCGGCCATCCGGGACGCGTCCACCTCCTCGGGGGCGAACGTCACCTCGACCAGCCGCGTTCCGTTGCCGATCGGCATGTCCGCGCCGCGCGGCCGGTCGTCGACCGGCATCGTGATGCGCAGCGGCCGGGGGCGCGCGCCGTGCTCCCTGTTCCAGTGGGCGACCGTCAGCGCGGTGGCGGCCATGAGCTGGTCGTTCACCGTGTAGGGGGAGCCCTTGGGACGGCGGGGCACGCCGAGCTCGGTGACGATCAGGCCGTTGCCGGGGGAGGCCTCGGGACGGCCGGGGGCGACTCGGGCGGGCGGTATCCAGGTGGAAGGGGCGTTGCCGTGCCCCGGTTCCGGGGCGTCCGGGGTGCGCACGGGCGGGGCGGAGGGGGTGTTGTCCCGGCCCCCGTACAGCTCCGCCGCGGTGGCGAGGACACGGAGGCAGGCGGGGCCGTCCAGGGCGGTGTGGTTGATGGTGAGGAACAGGACGGTGCCAGTGCCCTCGCGGGCAGGCGCGCGGTCCCCTTCGGGGGCGACCGCACGGGCGGGCGCGCGCGTGCTCTCGGGGGTGACCGTGCGGGCCGGGCCGCCTGCCCTTTCGGCCGCCGCGCCTTCGGGAGTGGCCGTGCGGGCGGGCCCGAGTATGCCGTCCGGGGTGTGCTCGTGGCTGCCGTCAAGGGTGCCGCGGCTGTCGTCCCGGGTGCGTTCGGGGCCGGGTTCGCCGGCCGCGTCCGTCGCCTCGCTCCCCAGCGCTGGGCCCGCCCCCTCCACGACCTCCAGGCGGATCGGTGGGGACGCCGACAGGGGCGGGGCCTCCTGGAGGGCCCTGGTCCGCGCGGTCCGCAGGGCGTCCCGGCTCGGGGGCGGGAAGGACACCACCCGCACGTCCGGCTCCGGAGTCAGTTCCCACTCGTAGCGGCGGCGGTACCAGGGCCCGGGGGCCTCGCGCATCAGGATGCGCGGATGGCGGCGGAGGGCCTGCGTGAACGCGGCCGTCAGGCGGGCCGGGTCCAGCCGGCCCGGCAGGTGGACCTCGATGTGGACGGTCTCCGGTTCCTCCTCCTGGAGGCAGTGCCGGGCGACCTCGTCCACCACCGGGAACGGAACGCGTACCGGGGGTCCCGCGGGAGGGCCGGTGCCGTCCCGTGCCGGATGCTCCACCGTGGTCATGCCGTCGTGTCCTTCCCCGCGTCGTCCCGGGGCTCCTCGGGCGGCGTCGCCCGGAACCTCGGCTTGCGGAAAGCGATCCGCGCGGTCGGCGGATCGGGTTCGGTCCGGGCCGACCCCGGCCCGCGAGCGGAGATGGTGGGCCCGGAGGCGACCCCGGCACCGGGCACGGCATCCCGGGGCCCGTCCCCGGCCGCACCGGCACCCCGCTCCGTGGCACCCGCCCCGCCTCGCGCCGCACTACCCCCCGGCTCCTCGGCGCGGGCTTCACCCTCCGTCGGAAGGGCCCCGGGTTCCGTCGGCCGACCGCCACGTCCCGGCGCACCGGCCCCCTGCCCTTCCGGAGGGGCCTCGTGGTCCGCCGCCCCGGCCCCGGGATCGGCCGAGCGCGCCTTTTTCTCCGCCGTCCGGCCCCCGGGCTCGGCCGCCCCCGCTTCCCGCTCCGTCGGCCGGACACCAGGTTCCGGCGCACCGGCCCCCCGCCCGGCCGGAGGGACCTCGTGGCCCGCCGCACCGGCCTCCGGATCCGCCGAGCGTGCCGAGCGTGCCTCCCCCTTCGCCGGTCCGGCGCCCCGCCGTGCCCGGAAACCGGCCGGCAGGGTTCCCGGTCCGCGGGTCTCGCCGCGTACCCGGTGCGGCAGCGGTGCCGTGGGTGTCTGTGACGCGTCGGGCGGCGGCGACCAGCCCGGCGAGGCGGTCACCCCCGGACCGCCGGGTTCCCGCACACTCACCAGACCCGCGAACAGGCCGATCAGCGCGAGGAGTTGAGCGGCCGGGCCGAAGGCCCCCGTGTCCGCCGAGACCGGCGATGCGGCGCCCGTCGCGGCGGCGATCCCGGCCCCGGCGAGCGCCAGGAACGCGATCGGCACGAGCAGCGTGTGACGGCGCCGGGCGAGCAGGGCCAGGGCCGGGACGAGCAGGGCGAGGAAGCCGGCGACGAGGATGCCGACCAGGGTGAGGGCGACCAGACCCAGCCAGATCCCGGGTAGCGGCGGCACCGGCTGCGGCTCGTCGGGGTTGGGCGACCGGCGGCGCCACACGACGAGGCCCACGAGGACGGCGACGGCGACCCCGCCGCCGATCAGCCCGGCCTCGTACGTCGTCGAGGGCTCGTACGACAGCTTGACCGTGCCGCCCGCGCCGGACGGGATCCGCCAGCCCTGCTGCCAGCCGTCGAGCCGGACCGGCGTGAGTTCTCTGTCGCCCAGGGTGGCCTTCCAGCCGTCGTTGAAGTTCTCGTACGTCGTCAGGTACGAGGCCGCGCCCGCGCCGACCGTCACCTCGCGGCGGTCGCCCAGCCAGTCCCGTATCTTCAGGGCCCGGCCCGAGTCGGTGGCCTCGGCCGGTGTGCCGCGGGTCAGCGTCACGTCCGTGACGGCCAGCGGTCCGCCGTCGCCCGCCTCGACCCGGTGGGATCCCTCGGGAAGCTGCAAGTCGGGTGCTGAGCGCCCTTCCTGGCAGAGTGTCAGCTCGACGGCCCGGCGCTCCACCAGGTCCCGCACCGTGCCCTTCGCGCTCGTTTCGTACAGCTTCCCGTCGACCGCGACGACCGGACCCTTCCCGCAGGGGAGCGAGAAGGGGCGGGTGCCGGCCGGCTGCGGGGTGCGGTACTGGTCGAGGGCGGGGATGTACGCCTCCGTGAGGCCGACCGGCAGTTGCAGGTCGGCTCCGGCGACGGGGTTGTGGACGGTCAGCGGCGCTGTCTCGGTGACGGTGATGTCGAGGTGGTCGGTGGTGATGGGGTCGAAGCGGGCCCAGCCGAACTCGTCGACCCCGACGATCGCCGCGCCGTCCGGGGAACTGATGTCGATCTTCGTCGGGCGGGTCGACAGACCCCCCGCCGGGGCCAGCACGATGGACGAGACGGGCTGCTTGCCGGGCCAGCTCAGATGGATCGTCGGGTTGCCGCCCGCGATCCACGCCGTCGTCAGGTCGCCGTCGGTGAGGTTGCGCGCGGACAGGCCCGCGCCCAGCTTCGCCGTCGAGTCCGCGGTCGCCGTGATCCGGTTCTGCTGCTCGGGCGCGACCTCGTACAGCAGCTTGTCGAGTTCCTCGCCGGGCACGGGGACGGCGTTCGCCCTCACCGTGTACGTCCCCGACGTCGTGGTGGAGAAGATACGGTGCAGGCCCGCCTCGGTCCCGGTCGGGGAGAGGCCGGTCGGGTCGGTGGAGCGGTGCAGGGAGACGATCTCGGAGGAGGCGTCCGAACCCGAGGCGTCCGTGGGGAGCTTCAGCAGACGGGTCACGCGCACGTCGGGCAGGTCGATCTCGGAGAAGCCCGCGCCGGTCAGACCGGCGTGCCGCGCGGTGGAGCCGATGATCGTGATCTTCAGCCAACTCGTCGACCCGGGGCGGGCCTTGACGGACTGCTTCATGCCGTTCGGCCGGAGGTAGCTGGTGGCCGAACCCTTCTCCGTCTCGATCCGGACCCGGGTCGCGGCCGAGCGCACACCGTCCTGCGGCAGCGGGATCACGTCGAAGGAGGTGGGCATGTCCACGGAGCCGTCGAAGCGGATCCGCAGCCACTGGCCGTTCGCCGAGCCCGCCGCGCCCTCGGCCCACGCCGTGTCGGGGTTGCCGTCGAAGGCGTTCACCGGGTCGTACTGCGGGAGATGGAACAGCCAGTTGCCGGTGGACGACGCCGTGACGGAGCGGGCGCCGCGCAGCTCCGCGACGGTCTGGTGCGTGACCCCCTCGGCCGGAAGGATCTGGCGCGGCCTCCCGCCGGGGTCCTGCACACTGCCGCTGTCGTTGCGCTGGTCGCGCGTGTACGTGTACGACGTATTGGCGTCGACCAGGCCGAAGCGGGTGTCGGCGCGGCGCAGCCCGTCGCCCACCACCTGCACCGGCGGTGTTCCGAGACCGGGATGGTTGTCGCCGGTCAGCACGGCGGCGCGGCCCCGAATCGAGGGGTCGGAGGCCAGCGGCAGCAGCGATTCGGGCCCGCCGGAGACCACGGCGGTGTCGGCGATCGGCTTCAGTCCGGCCTGCCCCGGCCGTGCCACTCCCTGATCGGACGGCTCGTAGATCTCGACGGCGCGCCGGCGCGGATAGAGCCCCTCGACCTGCATCGGGGTGTCGTTCGCGATCCGCCCGCCGGTCATGACAGGCCCGAATCCGTCGACCCGCCGGTAGCCGGACTGTTCCAGGGTGCGCCGCACGGTCGTGGTCGGCACATAGCCGATCTGGTCGGGGTCGAGGTCGTTGCGGACGACGACGTAGTACAGGCCGGCGCGGCTCAGATAGTCCGCCAGGCCCGGCACGTCGCCGCCGGTGAGCAGGGCCTGTTCGACCGCGTCCATCGCGCGCCGGTTGCCCGGGGTGCCGAAGGGGACGTAGTCCCGCTCGGCCCAGCGGGAGTCGGCGAGCACGTCGAGGGGCTCGTCGATCGGGGAGCCCCAGGTGTAGATGCCGTGCGCGGTGGCGGGGACGACGAGGGCACGGGAGTCGGGCGAGTACTTCTGGAGCCAGTCGGCGGTGGTCTGCCAGTACCGGGGGAGTTCCTGGAACGAACCCGGTTGCAGGATCGACCCGTTGAGATAGGGCCAGGCGAGTCCGGGCAGGACGAGGACCGCCGCGATCAGCGGGGCGAAGCGCCGGCCGCGCACCGGACGGGCGCCGCGCGTCTGCGCCGCGACACCCACCAGATGCGCCAGACCGAGGGTGAGGGCGAGCGCGAGGCCCGTCTGGAACTTGTAGATGTTGCGGAAGGGGACGAGCGGGCCGTTCAGCCAGTCCTGGACCACGCCGTGGAAGGGCGCTCCGAACGAACCGCCGTACCCGGCAAGGGTGATGAGTGCCACCGACAGGACGGTCAGCACGAGCCAGCGCCGCTCGGGCATGTCACGTCTCGCCAGGCCCGCGAGGCCCAGTCCCGCCGCGAGCGCCGAGCAGACGATCACGATCACCGAGGACGCGACGGACCAGCCGGCCGGCAGCCAGGCCTCTCCGAAGTGCAGATACGCCACCCAGTTGCCGGCGCCGCGCAGCGACTCGGTGGCCGACATGGTCGCGGTCGTGGTCTGCGAAGTCTCTATGTAAGGAAGGAAGTTCTCGCCGTATGCGCCGAGCAGCAGCAGTGCGATCCACCACCAGGCCGTCGCGAGGATCACGCCGGGCACCCACCACGCGATCAGCTTGCGCTGCCGGGGCCCGCGCGGGCGGGACAGCAGATAGAGCCCGACCGGGAGGAGCGACGCCAGGGTCGCGGCCGCGTTCACCCCTCCCATGAACGGGACGACCAGCGCCGAGCGCAGGGCCGCGATCCGGGCGCTGTGGCGCTCGTCGGTGAGCTGCAGCAGGACCCAGGGCAGGAGAGCGCCCGGGAGCGCGGCCGCCGAGGTCGACCCGACCACGATCGTGAAGACCGGCCACAGCGCGTACGCGACGGCGGCGAGCAGACGGGACGCGCCGCTGCCGGTCCGCAGCCGCTCGGCCAGCCTGAGCGCGCCCCAGAACGCGACGGACACGATGACCGACAGCCACAGTCGTTCCGCCAGCCACACCGGGAGGTGGACCAGCCGGCACAGGCCGTAGTACGGCAGCATCGGCCAGGCGTAGCCGACGTACTGGTCCTGGAGGCCGCCGAAGCCGCCCCGGTCGTGCCACAACTGGCCCAGATCGGAGAGGAACTGCCAGGGGTCGAGCGCGACACCGAGCTTCGTGTCGAACGTCGTGCGCCCGGGGTGCACGGCCAGGAACAGCACGAACACCACGGCCCAGAAACCCAGCAGCCAGCGCCGGGAGCGCGGCCCCTCCGGGGGGCCGGACGTGCCGGTGGCGGGGCGGACGGCTGCCGGGGGAGGGGCCTGGACCGTGCTCGTCATGGTGGACACCGCCGGAGGATGAGGAGAAGGTTCCAGGTGGCGAACTCGCGCAGCCCCGGCGCCTTGGCGACGGCTTCCGCGAGGAAGGGCCAGTAGCGGGAACGGGCCGAGACGACCGTGATGTCGTCGCGGGCGCGGACCTGCCGCAGAGTGGTGCCGATGTGCACGGCGAAGAGGTTCTCGCCGAGGGTGTGCTTCGCGGGCTTTCCGGTACGGCGCCGGTAGCGGGCGCGAGCCCGTTCGGCGCCGAAGTAGTGCCAGGGCGCCCACTCGTGACCGCCCCACGGGGACAGCCAGTTGGTGAAGGACACGTAGATGAGTCCGTCCGGGCGGGTGACCCGGACCATTTCGCTGAGGAACGTCTGCGGATCGGCCACGTGCTCAAGGACGTTGGAGGAGAAGCAGACGTCCGCGACCCCGTCCGCGAGCGGCAGCAGATAGCCGTCCGCGACGACGGCCGACTCGGGCGGCTTCGGGCCCAGTTCCCGCATGTCCGGCTCGAAGAGATAGGCGTGGGCGCCGCGCCGCCGGAACTCCTGGGTGAAGTAGCCGCCGCCGCCCCCGATGTCCACGACGGTCCGGCCTTCGACGGCGCCGTACGCCGCCTCGACCTGGTCGGCGGCGTCCCGGGCGAGCAGCGCGTAACAGGACTCCGGGTCGTCCTGCTCGTGCAGGAAGGCCCGGAAGAGAGCGAGAGACCGGCGTATGGAGGGATCCTTGAGGCCGGTGCCGGTGCCGGTGCCGGTGCCAGGACCGGTGTCGGCACCAGGACCGGTACCAGTCCCGGCACCTGTGCCCGTGCCGGCGTCAGTACCGGAACGTTTCCGCTTGCCGTTCGCCGACCGTCCGTCACCGGCGGACCCGTTGGCTCCAGCGCGCCCGGCGCCCGTCATGGCGCCCAGCCCCTCACCGCCTCCGCGGCCACCGCTTCGAACCGGCGGACCGTGTGGTGCCAGCGGTAGCGGGCCGCGCGGTCGCGGGCGGCCCGGCCCAGCAGGGCGCGGCGGTGGGCGGACAGAGCAAGGGTGCACCAGGCCGCCGCGAAGGAGGACTCGCCACGGGCCAGCACCCCCGTCTCGCCGTCCACGACGGAGTCCCGCAGTCCGGGTACGTCGAAGGCGATCGCCGGGGTCTCGCGCGCGGCCGCCTCGGTGACCACCAGCCCCCAGCCCTCGACCGCCGACGGGTGCAGCAGCAGCCAGGCGGCGCAGAGCAGCCGGTGCTTCTCGGCCTCGGAGACATGGCCGGTGAACTCGACTCCAGGGCCCGCGAGTTGTTCGAGACGCGCCCGCTCGGGGCCGTCCCCGATGACGACCAGACGGCCACCGGTGACCGGGCGGACCCGTTCCCACAGCCGCAGCAGCAGATCGATCCGCTTGTACTCCACGAGCCGCCCCACCGCCACGAACAGCGGCTCGGGCGAGCGCGCGGCGCGCGGCCCCGGCTCCTCGACCCCGTTGTGCACGACCCGGATGCGGTCCCGCTCGACCCCGATCGTGTGCAGGGCGTGCGCCGTCGACGGAGAGACGGCGACCAGCAGATTGCCGCGCTGCGCACCGGCCAGCGCCCAGTGTTCGAGTCTTCGGCCGAGCCGGGCGGCGGGCGCCAGCGGTCCGCCGAACCGCATGGTCCACAGATCCGTGTGCACATGGTTGACCAGGCACAGCGTGGGGCCGTGGTGCCACAGGGGTGTCAGATACGGCAGCCCGTTGCACACCTCGACGAGCAGGTCGCAGTCACCGACCTGACGGTGGAAGGCGGGGCGGGCGCGCAGGAAGTGGCCCAGGTCGCCGCCCGCCGAGACGACCCGGTAGTCGCGGTAGGACGCGGGGCCACCGCACAGCAGGGTGACCTGGTGGCCGAGCCGGGTCAGTCCTTCGGCCAGCCGGTCGACGAGGAGTTCGGAGCCGCCCGCCGCGGGATTGCCGAGATCACGGCGGGCGAGGAAGACGATGCGGCGCGGGTGTGGGGGAAGCGCCGGAGGGTACTGCGCGGAGCGCGGGGACGCGGTGCGCAGCGGGGACGGCACGTGCTGGGGCATGGGTGCTCCAACTCGTCTCGGGGTGCGGAACTCAGTGTGGGGGGTGGGACGCGGTGCGGATCATCGGTGATCGTGCGGGCTTGAGTGCTTTCTGTGAGTGACGCCGGGGGGTCCGCCCGGTCGTGGGGGACGCGGGCGCTTGTTGTAACGGGGCTGTGGACGGGCTGTGTTCGGGTGGGGTTGGACAGTTTTCGCCGAGCCGTTCGCGTCGGCTACTCACCGGAGTGACAATTTCGGGGCTTTGTGGAGCTGACGGCACATCACATCGTGAGAGAAGTGGGGGACGACTCCGGCAAATCGGGACCACGCCGCCCTCGTACCATCAAAACGCCACCCACCAGGGCCAGTACGCATCCCAACGCACCGGCACCGATCGGCAACGTCTCCCCCAGAAGACGCAGTTGACCGCTCTCGGTCCTCGCCTGCTCGACCTGGTCACGCTGGGTCGCGGCCGTGAAGGCCAGTTTCCGGCTGTCCAGGAGTACCGCCGCGTCCTTCTCGCCGCCCGGGGCGCGCAGTGTCTTGCGCGGGCCGACCTGCGCGTAGATCACCCGTCCGGTGCGCTGGTCCGCGACGAGTTCGATGAGGTGGTTGGCGTACCACTCCTCGGCGAGCACCTGGCTGCGCTGCGGCTCGCCGACGATCGCGCCCGGCACCAGTCGCGTCCCGGTCCGGGTGGCGGGGACGGTTCCGGTGAACCGGTACCCCTCGTACCCGCGGATCTTCCTGGTGCCCTTGTAGTGCAGGGTGACGGGCGCGCCGAGGGAGTTGTCCCACCAGCGGTAGGCGCGTTTGCGCAGGTCGAAGGGGAATTTCAGATAGGCCTCGCCCTCGTAGTACGGGCTCTCCTGGCAGCAGTGCGCCGGCTCGTTGGACCTCCGGTCGGTGACCCAGCGGCCCGGTGTGAACTCCAGGGCGTCGTGCGGGTCGGCCGCGGGCAGCGACCGGTCCGTGTCGACCGTCGTCGTCACGTCCCAGACGGCCTTCCCGCTGCGCTCGCTGTCGGCGACGTCGCCGCGCACCACCTGGGTGACGGTGATGTTCTGGCCGGGCACGGTCTCGACCTTGTCGACGTCGAAGACGCTGCCGGTGCCGGTGTAGACGGCGGTGGTGTCGATGTCGATCGGGTTCACGGCGGCACGTGGCTCCACGTACCAGACGAGCATCGGGGCCAGCACGAGGAGGAAGGTGCCGAGGCCGACGAGGATCAGGGAGACGGGTGAGAACTTCCGGCGCATCCGGGCACTCCAGGGGCGTGAGGAGGCTCGACGCACAGGTGATATCTGGTGGTACGAGGTGATACGGATGCGTCGACACCGAGGGAGAAAGTGCACGTGCGGTATGGGCCGGGAACCGTAGGCGCACCCTTGACGGAGTGTCAATGCATTGTCGAGACTGGCTCCTGCCGGGCGGGGCCGGCGTGGGCGGTGTCCGTGGGACCACTCGACCGGTGGCCGCGCGGTCCCGGGGTGGGGACGACCTCCGACAGAGAGGCTGACCCTGCGATGTCCAGACTGCTCGCCGCCGCACTCACCGTGGCCGTCGCCGCCGCACTCGCCGTGGGTGCCGCCCTCGGCATCGTGGCGCTGCTCGACGCGACCCCCGATCAGCCGAACACGCCGCTGATCACCTACCAGAATGCCGGCCAGGAGCGCTGACCGTGCCGAGCCGCAGAGGCGCACGGCCGGCGCTGTCGCGTGAGGACGAAGGTCCCTCCTGGCCGAGCGGGGCCGAGAAACCGGGGGCGCGCGGAGACCCCGACGAAGCGGAGTCCGGGCAAGGCCGCCCTTCCGGCACCGGCCGCGCCGGCCCGCCGGGCACCGGCCGCGCCGGCCCGCCCGGCACGGTCAGCGCTGCCCCCGAGGCGGACCGGGCGGCGCAGGGCCGCCCGGGGCCCGGCACCGCGCGCTCGGCCTGGCACGACGTTCCCCGTCTCCAGGTGCGGCAGTTCGCGACGATCGCCATGGCAGAGGCGCCGGTGCTCGCCGAGGAGATCCTGCGCGAGATCCGTCGCGAGTACCCGCAGCTGCCCCTCGTCCTCGACGACTCCGGCGAGCCCATGGCCCTGGTCGGCATCCGCCGCGCCATCGAGGTCTTCGTGCAGCACCTGGAGACGGCGGAGGGCCGCCCGCGCGTCCACCCCGAGGTCTTCCAGGAATTCGGCCGGGGCGAGGGCATGCACGGCCGCAGCCTCGACTCGCTCCAGGCGATCTACCGGCTGGGGGTCAGACTCGCCTGGCGGCGGTTCGCGGAGATCGGGCAGCGTGTCGACATCCCGCCCCCGGCGATGTACGAGCTCGTCGACGCGGGATACGAGTACCTGGACGGTCTCGTCGACCAGTCCGTACGCGGCTACGCGGAGGCGGCGGCCCGGCAGGCCGGGGAGCGGCTGCGTCTCCAGCGGCGCCTGATGGAGCTCCTGCTCTCCGAGGACCACACCCGCGGCGATCTCGCCGAGGCGCTAGTCGAACGGGCCGCCCGGATCGGCTGGCCGCTGCCCGACCGGCTGGCCGTCGGAGTGCTGCTGCGGCCCGCCCGGGAAGCGGTCGCGCCCGCCGTCGGACCGAGTGTGCTGCTCGACATGGAGTACGAGCAGCCGCGCATGGTCGTGCCCGAGCCGGACGCCGCGGGCCGCCCCGAGCTGCTGCACCGGGCGCTGACCGGCTGGGCCGGGGCGATCGGGCCGCCGGTGCCGCTCGCCGACGCCGCGAAGTCGCTGCGCTGGGCGGAGGCCGCCGTACGGCTCATGGAGCGGGGGCTGCTCCCGCCCGGTGAGGTCCTGCACTGCACGGAACACACCGAGGCGCTGGTGCTGCTCCAGCCCGAGGAGCTGATCGACGATCTCGCCCTGCGCTGCCTGGAACCGCTCGCCCACTGCGGGCCCACGCACGGCCGGAGACTCGCGGCGACCCTGCTGGCGTGGCTGGAGACCCGGGGCGGCGCCCCCGAGGTCGCGGCCCGTCTCGGTGTCCACCCGCAGACCGTCCGTTACCGCCTCCGGCAGATCAGAGAACTGTGGGGCGACGAGATCGACGACCCCGACCGGCGGTTCGAGCTGGAGCTCGTGCTGCGCGCGCAACGTCTCCGCGGCGAGCTCGGAGACCCCCGCCCCCGCCGCTGACCGGGCCCGGCGCCGACTCCCGTCCACCGGGCCGTCGTGCCAGGTACGGGCCCGTCGCGGGGCTCCTCGTGGGGCCTGTCGTGGGGCCCGTCGCGGGGCTCGCCGTAGGGCTGTCATGGGCTGTCGTTGGGTGTCGTGGGGCTCTCCGGGCCGGGGACACTCCCCAAACCATTGCCCGGCCAAGGTCAGTATGACTAGCCTGTGTTCGTCATGCCGATCGTCTGTTGAAATTTCGAACATAAGGGAGCCGGTTGTGGGACGCCTCGTACCTGCCGTGACCCGAGCTCTGGACATACTGGAGCTCTTCCTCGACGGGGACGGGACTCTCTCCGCCCCCGACATCGTGCGCAGGCTCCAGCTGCCCCGCACGACCGTGCACGAACTGGTCACCACGCTCGCCGCCCGCTCGTACATCGTGCAGGTGCCCGGCCAGCCGGGACGCTACAGGCTCGGAGTACGCCCGTACCAGCTCGGCAGCCGCTACGCCGAGCAGCTCGACCTCGCGGCCGAGGGCCAGCAGGTCGCCCGCTCCGTCGCCGAGACCTGCGACGAGACCGTGCACGTGGCGATCCTCGAAGGCACCGACGTCATCTACATCGCGAAGGTCGACTCGACGCACGCCGTCCGGATGGTCTCGGCGGCCGGCCGCCGCCTTCCCGCGCACTGCACCTCCGTCGGCAAGATGCTGCTCGCCTCCCTCTCCGAGCCGGAGCTGAGCTCACGCGTCCCCGACGGCGCCGACCTCGTCGCGATGACCCCCAACAGCATCACCGAGCCGGGCGCGCTGCGCGAGGCCCTCGCCGAGATCCGCCGTCGGGGGATCGCCGTGGAGAGCCGCGAGTCCAACCCGGACGTCAGCTGTGTCGCCGCCCCGGTCCGCGACCGTGCCGGGCAGGTCGTCGCGGCGCTCTCGATCTCCGTACCGATGATCCGCTGGAGCGACGAGCGCCGTGTCGAGCTGGAGCAGCTCGCGGCGAAGGGTGCCGCGGAACTGTCCGAGCGGCTCGGCCACCGGAACGTGCGATGACCGCCCTCGAGGTCGCGGTCCCGGCGCAGGCGGCCCTCGGCGAGGGTCCGACCTGGGACGTCCGGGCGCGCCGGCTCATCTGGGTCGATGTCCTCGGCTCGCGGGTCCACACCTACGACCCCGCCTCCGGGCGCCGCACGGTGATGACCACCGAGCAGCACGTGGGTGCCGCCAAGCCCCGCGCGGGCGGCGGCCTGGTCGTCAACCTCCGTGACGGAGTGGGCCTCTACGGGCCGACGGCGTCCGGCGGGTCCACCGGCGCCGGAAAGGTGGAGAGGACTGAGGGAGACGAGGAGGGCGAGGGGTCCGACAGGACCGGCGGCACGTTCCGCTGGCTGCATCGTGAGCCCGTGCCCGGTCGCCGGGCCAACGACGCCGCCGTGGCCCCCGACGGCTCGCTGTGGTGCGGCACCATGCGCTACGACGAGGCACCGGGCGGGGGCACGCTGTCGCGGATCGCCCCCGACGGCACGGTCCACGCGATCCTCGACGATGTCGCCGTCAGCAACGGCACGGGCTGGAGCCCCGACGGCCGCCGTGTCTACTACGTCGACTCACCGACCAGGCGCATCGACGTCTTCGGCATCGCCGACGACGGGCTCCCGGTCGACAGACGCCCGTTCGCGACGGTGGAGGACGGTTCCGGCTTCCCCGACGGTCTGGCCGTGGACGCCGACGGCTGCGTCTGGGTGGCCCTCTGGGACGGCGGAGCGGTCCGCCGCTACACGCCGGACGGCGCGCTGGACCGGGTCATCGACCTGCCGGTGAGCCGCCCCACCTCCTGCGCGTTCGGCGGCGCCGACCTCACCGACCTGTACATCACCACCGCCCGTACGGGCCTCACGGCACCGCACCCGATGTCCGGCTCCCTGCTCGTCGTCCCGGGCGCGGGCAAGGGCCTGCCGCAGCCGGAGTTCGCCGGATAGCCGGCGCACCCAGCCCCGCCGCGAGTCCCCGCCCAGGTGCCGGTCACCGGGCGGGGACTTGGCGTTTTCGCGCCAACGTTTTTGCGTAAACCATTGACTGGTAAGCGCTTCCTGTCTACGGTCCCGTTCGAATTTGCGATCATCTGTCGAAATCTCGAACAGTGGGAGCCGCTCCCACCCCAGGCGCCCCCGAAAGGACACCATGCGCACCGCCCGCTTCGCTCTCGACCCCGCCTTCACCGTCGGCGAGGTCAACCCCCGTCTCTTCGGTTCCTTCGTCGAGCACCTCGGCCGCTGCGTCTACACCGGCATCTTCGAGCCCGGCCACCCGGCCGCGGACGCCGAAGGCCTGCGCACGGACGTGCTGGAGCTGGTCCGCGAGCTCGGTGTCACAGCCGTCCGCTACCCCGGCGGCAACTTCGTCTCCGGCTACAACTGGGAGGACTCGGTGGGCCCCGCCGAGGAGCGGCCCCGCCGACTGGACCTCGCCTGGCGCTCCACCGAGTCCAACCGCTTCGGGCTCAGGGAGTACATCGGCTTCCTCAGGAAGATCGGCCCGCAGGCCGAGCCGATGATGGCCGTCAACCTCGGCACACGGGGTGTCGCCGAGGCCCTGGAACTCCAGGAGTACGCCAACCACCCCTCCGGGACGGCCCGTTCCGACCTGCGGATCGCGCACGGCGACAAGGACCCGTTCGGCATCAGGCTGTGGTGCCTCGGCAACGAGATGGACGGCCCCTGGCAGACCGGCCACAAGACCGCCGAGGAGTACGGCCGGCTCGCCGCCGAGACCGCCCGCGCGATGCGGCAGATGGACCCGGACCTCGAACTCGTCGCGTGCGGATCCTCCGGGCAGGGGATGCCGACCTTCGCCGAGTGGGAGTCGACGGTCCTGGCCGAGACGTACGAGCTCGTCGACCACATCTCCCTGCACGCCTACTACGAGGAGACCGACGGCGACCGGGACTCCTTCCTCGCCTCCGCCGTCGACACCGAGTCGTTCATCGAGAACGTCGTGGCCACCTGCGACCACGTGGGCGCCCGCCTGAAGTCCGCGAAGAAGATCGACCTCTCCTTCGACGAGTGGAACGTCTGGTACCAGAGCCGGCCCAACCCGCACCCGGTCGAGGACTGGCAGGAGGCCCCGCGTCTGCTGGAGGACGCCTACTCCGTCACGGACGCGGTCGTCTTCGGTTCGCTGCTCATCGCGCTGCTGCGGCACGCGGACCGGGTGACCGTCGCCTGCCTCGCCCAGCTCGTCAACGTCATCGCGCCGATCATGACCGAACCGGGCGGACCGGCCTGGCGGCAGACGACGTTCTATCCGTTCGCGCAGGCCTCGGCGCACGGACGCGGGAGGGTCCTCGACGTCCGGGTCGACTCGCCGACGTACCCGACCCGCAAGTACGGCGAGGCGGACCTGCTGCACGCCACCGCGGTACGCGCCGAGGACGGTTCGGTCACCGTCTTCGCCGTCAACCGCGGTCAGACCGAGCCGCTGCCGCTCGAAGTCGCCCTGAACCGGATGGGGTTGACGACGGTGGTCGAGCACAGCGCGATCGCCGACGCCGACCCGGACGCCACCAACACCCTGCACGACCAGGAGCGCGTCACCCCGCACCCGGTGGAGGGGACCACGCTCCGGGACGGCACGCTGAGCGCCGTCCTGGAGCCGCTGTCCTGGAACGTGATCCGGCTCGCCTAGGACCGGCCCTGGGCGGTCGTGGGGCCGGGGGAGTCCACCGGGGTCACCCGTACTCCTCCGGCCGCGCTGCCCAGCAGCGTCAGTTCCACCCGGCCGGGTCCGGCGGCGGTGGTCCCGTCGGACAGCACGGCGAGGGCCAGTGTGTTGAGCCCCCGTGTGCGCAGAACCCCGTTGGGGAGGACGAACGTGTGCTGGGGCCCTACGTCGTTGATGTACTGGCCCATGTTCCAGCCGTTCAGGAAGAGCTGGACGCGATAGGCGCGAGCCGGGTCGTCGGTGAGGGTGAGCCCGATCGAGGCGTCCACCCCGGAGTCGACGGCGAGCCGGAAGCCGGTGCGGTACCAGGTGACCCCCTGGCGCCGCTCGGCGCGCGGGAAGCCGACCACCTTCCAGTGGCCGTCCGCGAACCCCGGCAGATGCCAGCCGTGCCGCTCCCCGTGCAGACCTCCGGTGTTGAGCGGTCCACGTACGGGATCGGGGGCCGCCGTGCCCTGGATACGCCAGCCGACCGCGGGAGCCGCCCCGGTGAAGGTGACGGCCGTCAGACCCCGGGCCACCTTGTGGGAGTCGTCGGCCTTGCCGTCCTGGTCGTGCTGCATACGCCGGACCAGGACGGACAGCACACGGGGGTGCCCGGCCCGCGGCCGGACGGGGAAGGTGGCGGTGGCCGCCCAGGTCCCCTGCCGCACGGTCTTCTTGTCCGGCACCGGCATCCGGTGCGTGCCCAGCGGCTCGCCGTCCAGCCAGGCCATCAACAGCCCCTGAGTGCCCGCGACATAGGAGAGGGACACCGACTCGGCGTTGGCCGCGTCGGCGAAGTGCCCCCGGTACCAGACGTCGCCGTAGTGGAAGCCGTAGTCGTCGGCGAACAGCACCGGCTGCCCGGCGGGTACGGGCGTGACGCTGTACGAGGTTTTCTTGTCCGCGACCCGCCACGCCGTGTCGTCGTGATCGGTGGCCGACTCGGGATTCCCGTCGGCCCGGCGCCAGTCGGTCAGCGCGGGCAGCCGCACCGGAGGCACCCCGGCCAGCGGCTGCTCGGCCCGCAGACTCCCGGAGGCGGTGGCACAGGCCCTCAACGTGCGCTGGTTCCAGACGAGTTCACTCATCCCGCGCGGCCCCCACACCTCCAGGTCCGCCGCCCGTACGGTGTCCCCGGTGAGATGGATGGCCGTGCCGCGCAGGGCGGCCGTGCGCAGCAGCGCCGGGCCGCGCACCAGCACCGGACCCGACGGGGTGTCGTACCGCCACAGCAGGCGGGAGCTCTCGTCGTCGGCGAGCAGCAGCAGGAGGGGGGCGGCGATGCCACCGCCCTTCACCAGGACCCGGGTGATGCCGCCGAGCCGGGCGTCGATCCGCAGGACTCCGTCCCGGTACGTGTGGCCGGCTTCCCCCTCCAGCACGGTGACGGTCGGCTCGCTCGCGGACTCCAGGCAGGTGCGCGTCGACTCGCCCGCCCGGCCGGTGAACACCGCGATGTCCTGCCGCCCGGCGGTCAGCCACAGCATCGGCTGGGCGGTGGAGTAGCTCAACTTCCACCGCCCCAGGGAGATTCCGGCGGCGACCAGGCGGGCGTCGAGGCCGGGCACCGGCACCGCGACGGTCGTCCCCGCGAGCGGGACGGAGGCGACGGCCTCGGTGGACGAGTCGTTGCGCAGCACGTGGAAGTGCGCCTTCGTGTCCGGATTGACCAGGTGGTACGCCTTGATGCCGAGGTCGGCACCCGTGTCGTCGTCGGGGATCTCCTCGCCGCGGTCCAGCTTCGCCAAGTCGGGCACGGAACGCAGCAGTTGGCCGAGCTGGTGCATCGGGACGAGCTTCTCGGTCGGCTGCCGGGCCTCGTCGAGGGCGGCTCCGTAGTCGTACGACGTGTAGACGACCGGCGCGGGCAGCCAGCCCCAGGACGTACCGCCGAAGGTCATGTAGACGTTGTGGATCGTGATGCCGTTGGCGAGGTTGGTGAGGTAGAAGCGCCGCTCGTAGGCCGCGTTCCGGGTGATGCGCGACCCCGCGTACCCCAGGCCGTCGAACTCCGCCCCGCCCCACGGATCGAACCAGCCGCCCCCGAACTCGGGGATGAACCCCGGGGTGTCCGGACTGGCGGTCGAGCCGCCCTTCGCGCCGCCGATGCCGAAGTGGCCCCAGTCCGGTGGCGTCTTGGAGGGAGAGGGATAGCCGTCGAAGCCGTAGAGGTAACGCCCCCGCTCGCCGCCCATGTCGAAGGTGCCGGGGGCCCAGTGGCCGTTCCTGCCCTTGTCGTTGTGGAAGAGCGGTACGTCGATGCCGTCGGCCCGCACCTTGGCGTAGAGGTGCGCCATGTAATCGCGGCCCGCGGGCTCGGTCACATGGTTGTCGTACTCGTTCTCCAGCTGGTAGAGGACGATCGTGCCGCCGCCGTCGGTGTAGAGGTGGCGGGCGGCGATGCGGTCGACGGCGGTCAGCCAGGCGTCGACGTGCTGGAGATAGGTGGGGTCGGAGGTGCGGGCGACGCCGGGGGTGGCCGTCAGCCAGCCGGGGAAGCCGCCCGCGTCGACCTCGGCGTTGATGTACGGGCCGGGGCGCAGGATGACATACAGCCCGGTCTCGGCGGCGGTGCGCAGGAACAGGTCGAGGTCGCGGACCCCGGTGAAGTCGAACTGCCCAGGTGCGGGGGAGTGGTAGTTCCACGCGACGTAGATGCTGATCGCGTTGTAGCCGTGGGCGCGCAGCTTCTGCAGGACGTCCCGCCACAGGGACGGGCTCGGCAGCCGGAACGGGTGGACCTCCCCGGACCAGATCACCAGGCGCTGCCCGTCGATCAGCATCGAGTACCGGTCGAAGCCGACCGTGTGCGACCGGCCGTCGGCGCTGGGCGGTGCGGGCGCGGGCCCGGTGGGTGCGAGGGGCGCCCTTCCGGCCGCGCACGCCTCGATGCCCCCGCTGCCGCTCAGCGAGAAGCCGAGCGCGGCGGTGCCGGCGAGTGCGCTGAAGGTACGTCTGCTCAACACCATGCGGGTCCTCCCGGGGACGGCGATGGGGGTTCCCCCGGTCGGGCCGAGCCCGAGGATCCGGGGGAAGGTGCGGCCATTGTCCACAGGAGCGGGTCATCCGATCGTCATATGACGATCACGGCGCGGGCGGATTACGCGGGATGGGCGCCCGCCGAGGGGTGCGGAACGCCGGAACGACGGCCCCTGGCCCCGGGCCGCCCGTCCGTCGTGGCCGGGGGCGGCCCGCACGATCACGGGCCGCCCCCGGCCTCCGTGGGGGGAAGGGGCGGGTCAGCTCGTCTCGACGCCGAGCGTCAGGGTGCCGGTGTATCCGGCGGAGGTGGTGCTGCCGAGGGCCGTCAGCGTGAGGAGGCCGGAGGAGGCGCCTCCGTCGTCGTAGATGGAGTCCTGGGCGAGGGTGGTGCGGGTGACCGTGTTGGTGGAGTACGGGGACACCTTGGCCATGGCCGCGGTGATCGTCTCGCTGCAGAAGAGCTGGCCGGTGTGGAGTTCCCTGCCGCCGGTGAAGGAGCCGTCGGAGGTGAGGGTGACGCCGGTGTGCACCTTGACGTGGATGTGCACGCAGCGGCCCCGGTACCAGCCTGGGTAGATCGTGGTGATGTTCGCGACGCCGGACGTGTTCGTCAGGACGCCGCCGCGCAGGAACGTGCCGTCGTCCGGTTCGCTGTGGCCGTTGTTGCCGACGAAGCCGGAGTACTCGCCGAGCGCGTCGCAGTGCCAGATCTCGACCAGGGCGTTGCTGATCGGCACGCAGGTGTCGTCGTCGACGACGGTGAGCACCAGCTTGAGCGGGGCGCCCGCCTTGCCTTCGGTGACATTGGCGCGGACGAGCTGTCCGTCGAGGTAGTAGGGGCCTTCGGTCATCTCCTTGGTGAGGGTGCAGACGGCCGCGGCGGCGACCGGGGTCGCGTCGGCCGTGTCGGTGTCGGTGTCGGTGCCGGGGGCGGCGGGTGCCGCGGCGCCCACGGCCAGGGCCGCGGCCGTGGCGCCCGTGGCGATCAGTACGGTGCGGCGCCCGACCGGGGCCTCTGACATGTCTTTCGCGGGGGTGTTTGTCATGAACACGGCACCGTAGGAGGGGAGGCTGTCCGTGAGCTGTCAGTTCCGCAAAGTGACAGCACGTCAAGCTCCTTGTTGGACAGGTTGCGCGGTCGGCCTCGGCTCAGCGTGCCGTCTTCGCGATCGACGTCAGGACCGCCCTCGGGTCGCCGCCCGGAGCGACGGACGCGCCGATCTTCGACCGGATCGCGGCCGACACCCGCGACCAGCTCGTCTCGGAGAGCGGATACAGGCTCACGTTGCCCAGGGCGTCGAGGCCGTTCCAGAGGCGCTTGTAACGGCCGTCGGCGCGCATGCGGGCGCTCACCGACGCGGTGACCGGGAGCAGCTGGTACTCGGCGGCCTGTTCGCGTACGTACTTGTCGCCGTACAGGAAGTCGAGGAACGCGCCCGTCAGTTCGCGGTGGCCGCCCTGCTTGAAGGCGGTGATCCAGTCGGCGGTGCCCATGGTCGGCACGGTCTTGCCGGTCCTGCTCGGCAGCGCGACGGTGCCGTAGGACACGTGCGTCGACGAGTCCTCGATCTGCCGCATCAGGGAGAGCGGGGCGTTGACCATCGCGGCCTCGCCGTCCACGAAGGCGGTGAGCGCCGCGCCGCGGTTCAGGCGGCCGGGCGCGACCGGGCCCGTGAGGCCCGCCTCGACGAGGTTCGACCTGAGCCAGGTGAGGGTCGAGACGTTGGCGTCGGAGGCGAGGTCGTAGCTTCCGGCGTTGTTGGTGTAGCCGCCCTCTCCGGCCAGCAGCCACCCCAGGGTCTCCGCCTCCGCCTCCTCGGGCCCGAACGGGAGCGCGATCGGGTACTTGACGCCCCGGGCCTTCAGCACGCGCGCGTCGACCAGGAGTTCCTGCCAGGTGGCCGGGGCTTTGAGGCCCGCCTGCCGGAACAGGTCCTTGTTGTAGTAGAGCAGCCGGGTGCTCGCGGTGAACGGCAGCCCGTACTGGGTACCCGCGACCTTGCCCGCATCGGCGAGGCTCCGCACGAACCCGGCCTGGACGGGGATCGAGAGCAGCTCGTCGGCGGAGTACAGCTTCCCCGCGGCCGCGTACTCGGCGAAACTGCCGGTCTGTACGACGTCGGGTGCCTTGCCCCGCTTCACCAGCGCGGCGACCTTCGCGTCCACGGTGTCGGCCGGGTAGACCGTCGTCACCACCCGCACGCCGGGGTGAGTGGCCTGGAAGGCGAGCCCGACCCGGTCCCAGTAGCCCTGGGAGTTCTTGTGGACGCTGTCGCCGTAGTTGGTCGCGACGACGGTCAGGGTGGTGGCCTTCGCGTCCTTTGTCCCCGACCCCGCGCCGCAGCCGCCCGCGCCCGCCACGAGCGCGAGCGCGGCGACCATCGTCCCTATGATCCGGGCACTGCGACGCACGGCCATCACCCCTGTTCCAGCCATTCTCGACGCGCGTAGATGAAGAGCGTCGATCGTAGGCCGGGAGGCGGGCGGCGCACAGGGCCGCGACGGTTGCGTTTTGGTTCCGGCGGTGTGTCACCGGCGGCACACCAGCACCTTCGCCCCGTCCGCGCCGCCGGACACGGGCGGTTCCCGGCGGTCGGCCCGTGGCCGGTCGTCGGGTGTCCGCCCTGATGTGAGTGGCCTAGGGCCTGTCCGGCGGATCAGGTCGGAGGAAACCTGCGGCGCCTGATCAGCGCACGTGAGCGGGGTCTGGTGCGTCCAGCTGCAAGGCGGAGGAGGGCGTCGATGCGGAGCATCGGCAACCGACGACAACGCAGCTGGGGGTCCCCCCTGCTCGAAGAGCTTGGGGGAGGGGGTGCCAGGCCCCGCGTCTCCGGCATGATCCGCCGGACAGGCCCTAGCCGGCCTGGTTGTACAGCATCGCGCCCACGGCTCCCCAGCCGCCGTCCGACTGCGGTGGCGGCGGCTCCGGCTGGGTCCTGCCGCGGACCTGGGCCGCCGTCAGGCCTCCCTGCGCGCCCATGGAGGCGGCGTTGGCCATCCCGGGCATACCCGTCTGGGCGGCCGGCTGGAGACCCGCCGGCTGGGCCGGGGCGGGCATGGCCGCGGGGGGCATCTGAGCCGGCATCGCACCCGGGCCCTGGGCCGCGGCCGGCCAGGCGGTGGGCTGCGGAGCGGGGTAGTTCGAGGCCGCCATGGGCTGCTGCGGGGCGGGATAGGGCGAGACGGGCTGCTGGGCGGGGTAGGCGGCCGCGGCGGGGCGCGCGGGCTGGGCGGCGGGCTGCGCGGGCGGCAGGATCGGCTGCGGGACGGGCGCCGGCGCGGGCTGCACCTGAGCGGGCTGCCCGGGCCAGGCGTTCGCCTGGGCGGCCAGCCCCTGCATGCCCGCTCCGTTGGTCGCGCCGACGAGCCGGTCCACCGCCGCCGTACCCGAGCTGTAGCCGGTCCCTTGGCTCAGCTCGGGTACGGCGGTTCCCCTCCTGGACCCGTAGAGCACCTGCTCCAGGCCGGACACCAGGCGACGCACATCCGTCTGGGGGCGCACCACGAGTCTCAGGAAGCGGCTGGACGAACCGACTTTGTTGCCGCACTCGCGGACCAGGATGCGATGCTCGGTGAGCAGCCGGTCCCGGACCACGGTGCCTTCGGCGCCGACGGGGAGGCGTACGAACAGGAAGTTGCCCTGCGAGGGGTAGATCGTCAGACCGGGCAGCGCGGAGAGCTGGCGGGCCATGTCGAGCCGGTCGCGGCGGACCATGTGCAGGCTCTCCATGTATTCGGCGCCGTGGTTCTTGAGCATGAACACCACGGTCTCCGCGAAGGAGTTGAGGTTCCACTTCGGCAGCATCGAGCGGACCTTGCCCGCGAGCGCGGGGTTGGCGACGAGATAGCCGAAGCGGATGCCGTGCAGACCGAAGTTCTTGCCGAGGCTGCGCAGCACGATGACGTTGGGCCGCATCACCGCGTCCTCGACCACGCTGGGCTCGGACTCGGCGTCGGCGAACTCCAGGAACGACTCGTCGATGATGACGAGGTCCAGGTCGGCCATCGCGTCCATGAACTGGATGACGGACTGGCGGGGCAGGAAGCCGCCGTCGGGGTTGTTCGGGTTGCAGATGACGGCGACCTTGGTGCCGCGGGCGCGGATGAACTTGGCGTACGCGGCGAGGTCGAGTGCGAAGCCGGTGGACTCCTGGAGCGGGAACATGTCGACCCGCTTGCCGGTCTCCATCGGCTGGTCGGTCCAGCGGCCGAACGTGGGGACGGGGATCGCGAGGGACTCACGGACCAGCAAGTGATCGATCCATGTGATGAGTTCGGTCGACCCGTTGCCCATCGCGACGCACTGCGGCGGAAGTTGGAGCAGCGAGCACAGTTCACTGGTGATCGTGTCGGCGCTGCTCGGGTAATAGGTGATGATCTCGCGCAACCGGCTCGCGAGTTCGTCGAACATCGCGGGGGTGGGGAAGTACGGGTTGCACGGAATACAGAAATCCACGGGCCCGGCTCCGTCGCCCTCCCGCGTCAGTGCGGCCATCGACGGGCTGTGCGCCGCGGTGCCGCGAAAGAGCGAGGTGACATTGCCGGCCATGGAACCTCCGTATGGGCGAGCCCGCTGGGGAGGACGGGCCCTCCGTCTTTGGGTGGCCCGCGCGGGGGAGCACGGGCCGCCCTTTCATACGGATACGGATGTGGCGCTGTTCAATCGCTGCGCAATCGTGTGGACTTTGTGAACCGGCTGTGAAGCCGGGTCACGAACCGAACGAGTGCACCGTGCTGGTCCGGTACGTCTGTCCGGGCCGCAGCACCGTCGACGGGAACGACGGATGGTTCGGGGAGTCCGGGAAGTGCTGGGTCTCCAGGCACAGGGCGTCGCCCTGGCGGTAGATGTGGCCGCCGGTGCCGACCAGGGTGCCGTCCAGGAAGTTGCCCGAGTAGAACTGCAGGCCGGGCTCGGTCGTCGCGATCTTCAGGGTGCGCCCGGAGGAGGGGTCGCGGAGCGTCGCGACATGCTGGGGCTTCGCCGTGATGCCCTTGTCGAGGGCCCAGTTGTGGTCGATGCCCTTGCCGTACAGGAGCTGCTGGTGGGCGAGGCGGATGTCCTCGCCGACGGTCTTCGTCCGGCGGAAGTCGAAGGGGGTGCCGGCGACCCTGGCCAGTTCACCGGTCGGGATCAGACCCGAGTCGACGGGGGTGTAGCGGGCGGCCGAGATCTCCAGCTCGTGGTCGTAGATCGAGCCGCTGCCCTCGCCGGTGAGGTTCCAGTAGACGTGGCTGGTGAGGTTGACGACGGTGGCCTTGTCGGTGGTGGCCTCGTAGTCGACGCGCCAGTCGCCGTGCCTGGTCAGGGTGTAGGTGACCTTCGTCCTGAGCGTGCCCGGGTAACCCATCTCGCCGTCGACGCTCGTGTAGTGCAGGACGAGTCCGACGTCGGAACCGGAGGTGAAACCCTCCACGTCCCAGACGCGCTTGTCGAAGCCCTTCGCGCCGCCGTGCAGGCTGTTGACGCCGTCGTTGACGGAGAGCTGGTGGCTCTTGCCGTCCAGGGTGAACTGCCCCTTGGCGATGCGGTTGCCGTACCGGCCGATCAGCGCGCCGAAGTACGGGCTGCCGGCGACGTAGGAGTCGATGTTGTCGAAGCCCAGCGAGACGTTCTTGTATCTGCCGTGCCGGTCGGGGATCTCCAGGGACTGGACGATTCCGCCGTACGACAGGACCTTGAGCCGTGTCCCGCCGTTCTGCAGCGACCACCGGTGGACCTTCGTCCCGTCGGCGAGCCTGCCGAAGAGCTCCTTCTCGGGCTTCCTGCCGCCCGAGGCGTGCGCCGTGCCGACGGTGGCCGCGGTGATTCCCGCTGCCGCCGCCGCTGCTATGACCGTACGTCTGCTCGTTTCCATGTGCGGCTCCTGCCCAATGGAGGGGCCCCGTCTCTCGGCGGGGCCCCGGCTGACTTACGAACCGACCTTGCGCTTGTTCCACACGTCGAAGCCGACCGCTGCCAGCAGGACGAGACCCTTGATGACCTGCTGGTAGTCGCTGCCGATGCCGACGAGGTTCATACCGTTGTTCAGCACGCCCAGGACGAGACCACCGATGATCGCGCCGAGGACCGTGCCCACGCCGCCACTCATCGACGCACCGCCGATGAACGAGGCCGCGATGGCTTCGAGTTCGAAGTTCAGGCCCGCCTTCGGCGAGGCCGCGTTGAAGCGGGCCGCGAAGACCAGGCCCGCGAGTGCGGCGAGCATGCCCATGTTGAGGAAGACCAGGAAGGTGACCTTCTTGTCCTTCACACCCGACAGCTTGGCCGCCGGAAGGTTGCCGCCGATCGCGTAGATGTGCCGGCCGATGACCGCGTTGCGCATCAGGTAGCCGAAGCCGGCGACCAGGACCCCGAGGATCAGCAGGACCACCGGAGCACCCTTGTAGCTGGCGAGCAGCATGGTGACGGTGAGCACGGCGGCGATCAGCGCGACGAGCTTGAGCAGGAAGAGGTTCTTCGGCAGGACGTCGAGCGAGAACTCCTGCTGCCGCTTGCGGTCGCGGACCTCCTGGAACACCACGAACGCGATCAGGCCGATGCCGAGCAGCAGCGTGAGGTTGTGGTAGTTCGTGGTGGGTCCGACCTCGGGCAGGAAGCTGTTGGCGACCTTCTGCAGGCCCTCGGGGAACGGGCCGATCGTCTGGCCCTTGAGGAAGATCTCGGTCAGACCGCGGAAGATCAGCATGCCCGACAGCGTCACGATGAACGACGGCATGCCGAGATAGGCGATGAAGAAGCCCTGTGCGGCGCCCGCCGCCGCGCCGATGGCCAGGCACATCACCAGGGCTATGGGCCAGGGGATGTCGTGGTTGACCATCAGCACGGCTCCCACCGCGCCGACGAACGCCGTCAGCGAGCCGACCGACAGGTCGATGTGGCCCGCGATGATGACGAGCATCATGCCGATCGCGAGGATCAGGATGTAGCTGTTCTGCAGCACCAGGTTGGAGACGTTGCGCGGCAGCAGCAGGTCGCCGCCGGTCCACACGGTGAACAGCACCACGATCAGGCCGAGGGCGAACAGCATGCCGTACTGCCGCATGTTGCGGCGCATGCCGTCCAGCATCAGCTGGAACAGGTTCTCTCCCGTGTCCGAGCCGCTCTTGTCGGCCGGCGCCGGGGCCGGCGTCTTGGCGGTCACATCCGTGCTCATCGGGTTACCTCTTTGTCCTTCGTCATCTGGCGCATCAGCGTTTCCTGCGAGGCCTCCGCCCGCGAGAACTCACCCGTCAGCCGTCCCGCGGCCATCGTGTAGATGCGGTCGCACATACCGAGCAGCTCCGGCAGCTCGGAGGAGATGAAGACGACCGCCTTGCCCTCGGCCGCCAGCTTGTCGATGACCGTGTAGATCTCGAACTTGGCGCCCACGTCGATCCCGCGGGTCGGCTCGTCGAGGATCAGCACCTCGGGCCCCGCGAAGATCCACTTGCTGAGGACGACCTTCTGCTGGTTGCCGCCGGACAGCTTGCCCACCGGCTCGAAGACGGTCGGCGCCTTGATGTTCATGGAGGTGCGGAAGCCCTCGGAGACCTGCCGCTCCTCGTGCTCGTCGACCACACCACGCTTGGAGACCTTGTCCAGGGCGCTGAGTGTGATGTTGCGGTTGATGGTGTCGATGAGGTTGAGCCCGTAGTGCTTGCGGTCCTCGGTGACGTACGCGATCCCGTGCCCGACCGCTTCGGACACGGTCTTCGTACGGATCTCGTCGCCGTCCCTGAGCACCGTGCCGCCCGCGTACCGGCCGTAGGAGCGCCCGAAGACACTCATCGCCAGTTCGGTGCGTCCGGCGCCCATGAGGCCCGCGATGCCGACTATCTCGCCGCGCCGCACGGAGATCGACACATCGTCGACCACCTTGCGCTGCTGGTCGATCGGGTGGAACACGGTCCAGTCGCGGATCTCCAGTGCGGGCGCCGCGCCCGCCTCCGGCTCGTGCGGTGTCCGCTCCGGGAAGCGGTGTTCGAGGTCACGGCCGACCATGCCGCTGATGATCCGGTCCTCGGTGGTCTCCGGCGCCTTCACGTCGAGCGTCTCGATCGTCCGCCCGTCGCGCAGGATGGTCACCGAGTCCGCGACCCGCTCGATCTCGTTCAGCTTGTGGGAGATGATGATCGAGGTGATGCCCTGGGTCTTCAACTCCAGGATGAGATCGAGGAGTTTGCCGCTGTCCTCGTCGTTCAGCGCGGCCGTCGGCTCATCGAGGATGAGCAGCTTCACCTTCTTCGACAGCGCCTTCGCGATCTCCACGAGCTGCTGCTTGCCCACGCCGATGTCGGCGACGCGGGTCTGCGGGTTCTCGTCGAGCCCGACCCGCCGCAGCAGCTCGGAGGCGTGCCGCAGCGTGTCGGTCCAGCTGATGATGCCGCGCGTGGCGTGCTCGTTGCCGAGGAAGATGTTCTCCGCGATGGAGAGGTAGGGCACCAGGGCCAGTTCCTGGTGGATGATCACGATGCCGTGGTTCTCACTGGCCCTGATGTCCCTGAAGGAGCAGACCTCCCCCTCGAAGAGGATGTCCCCTTCGTAACTGCCGCTCGGGTGAACGCCTGAGAGGACCTTCATGAGGGTCGACTTGCCGGCGCCGTTCTCCCCGCAGATGGCGTGGACCTCGCCCTGCCGGACGGTCAGAGTGACGTCCGAGAGCGCCTTGACGCCGGGAAAGGTCTTGACGATCGAGCGCATTTCCAGGACGGGTCCCGCCATGGTCGTGCCTTCCAATCACTAGGGGGTGGCGGTTACTTGAGGTCGCTGTCCTTGTAGTAGCCCGTGGTGACGAGCTCCTTCTCGTAGTTGCTCTTGTCGACGCTGACCGGCTGCAGCAGGTAGGCGGGGATCACCTTGGTGCCGTTGTCGTACGTCTTGTCGTCGTTGATCTCGGGCTTCTTGCCCTTGAGCGCGGCGTCGACCATGTTCCCGGCGACCTTCGCGAGCTGGCGGGTGTCCTTGTAGACGGTCATCGTCTGCTCGTCCGCGATGATCGACTTCACCGACGCGAGCTCGGCGTCCTGGCCGGTGACGACCGGCAGCGGCTTGCTCTTGGAGCCGTAGTCGTCCGACTTCAGCGCGGAGAGGATGCCGATGGAGATGCCGTCGTAGGGCGAGAGCACGGCGTCGACCCGGGCGCTCTTGTACGAGGAGGTCAGGATGTCGTCCATGCGCTTCTGGGCGGTGCCGCCGTCCCAGCGCAGGGTGGTGACCTGGTTCAGCGCGGTCTGGCCGGACTTGACGACGAGCTGCTTCTTGTCGATGTACGGCTGCAGGACCTTCATCGCGCCGCCGAAGAAGTACTTCGTGTTGTTGTCGTCGTTCGAGCCGGCGAAGAGCTCGATGTTGAACGGGCCCTTCTTGGAGCCGTCCGCGAGACCGAGCTTCTGCAGGATGTAGTTGCCCTGGAGCTCGCCGACCTTCGAGTTGTCGAAGGACGCGTAGTAGTCGACGTTCTTGGTGCCGAGGATCAGGCGGTCGTAGGAGATGACCGGGATCTTGGCGTCGGCGGCCTGCTGGAGCACGTTGTTCATCGACTTGTTGTCGATGGCCGCGATGATCAGGGCCTTCACACCCTGCGTGATCATGTTCTCGATCTGCGAGACCTGCTGGTCCGGGTCGTCCTCACCGAAGGCCAGCTTGGTCTTGTAGCCCTTGGACTCAAGGTCCTTGACCACGTTGTTGCCGTCGCCGATCCAGCGCTCGGAGGACTTCGTCGGCATCGAGATGCCGATAGTGGCGCCCTTGGTGTCTCCCGACTTGTCCTTGCTGCCGCCGTCGCCGTTCTGGCCGCAGGCGGTCAGGGCGAGGGCGAGGGATGCTGCTCCGGCTATGGCGGTGAGAGCGGCTCTGCGGTTACGCATGATCATCATCCTTGATGTCTTGGACCGGGCTCGGTCTCGCGGAACTCGAATGCTCCGGGAGCTTTGAGAGAGGAAGGCCGAGAAGGGGTGTGTTGGATTGTGCGCGACTGTGTCGGCTTGTGTGAAGGGGGTTTGTGCGAACGTTATGAGGGAGTGTCGAACCGCGTGAGCTTGCCGGGCAGACGGGTGCCGAGCGGCGCCATGTCGCCGTCCGCTCCGTGCCGCGCGAGCAGGTCGAGGGCGAGCCGGCCGCGCCGCACTCTCTCCCGGGCCGTGCTCAGGGTCAGGTCCCGCAGATGGTGTCCGTACGGGTAGATGCCGGGCGTCTTGGACAGCCCGAACTTCAGATACAGCGGTGCGCCGCGCCGGATCAGCTCGGCGACCTCGTACATCCGGATGTACCCGCCGAGATCGTCGGGGGCCTCGATGTACAGGTCCATGGGGGCGGCGGAGACCCGCCGGATCTCGGTGAGGTGATCGAGCGTCAGATCGCTCGGCACGTTCACCGAGTCGGCGCCGAGGTTCTCGTACACGGCGTACGAGGCCGGGTTGACCGGACCGATCAGCGCCGAGACCTTGAACGTGGTGTCGGGCGGGATGATCCCGGCGACCCGCGCCCGGTGCAGCGTCCACAGCACGCCCTCGTCGGCGACGAGCAGGCACTTGACGCCCAGTTCCGTCGCCCGGACGGCGTCCTCGACACAGCCCGCCACGGCGTCGTGGCCGCGGGCACGCAGCCCGGCGCCGCGCGAGTCGGTGCGGACCGAGGCGCCGATGTCCCAGATGCCGCGCGGACCGGTGAACAGGCAGAGCTCGATGTCGCGTTCACCGGTGGCCTCGACCATCTCGGTTATCTCGGCATCGGTCAGCATCCAGATACCGCTGCCCTGGCTGATCCGGTGGATCGGCACATCGAGCCGCGAGGCCTCCTTGAGGACCACGGCGAGCGCCTCGGGCCCCTCCACGGAGGGAACCTCGGTCCGCCAGCGACCGCCCTCCGGAAAGGTGTGCGGCGAGGCGTCGGCGGGGGAGAGGGCGGGCGCGCCCAGACCGAGCGCGGAGAGCACCTGCTCACCGGGTCGACGGGCTGCCGTAGGGGAGGCGTCGGTCACAAGGTGTCCTTCATGTTCGAAATTTCGGGCAAGGTTCGCGGCGATGGGTGTGCGGGGGCCGGGTGTACGCCGGTACGGAACCGTCAGGAACTCCGCACCGGCGTACGGCTCAGGCGGTCACGGCTTCAGCAGGACCTTTCCGACCTTGGGATCACCGGAGCCCACCAACTCGATGGCCTCGGGGAACGCGGCGAGCGGCAGCTCGTGCGTCACCAGCGGCGACGGGTTCAGCAGGCCGGCGCCGAACACCCGCACCGTGTGCGCCCAGGCCTCCGGCGGCGCCCCGAACACGGTGTGCACCTCCAGCTGCCGTACGACGAGATCGGTCGGGTCGAGTCCCTCGGCACCCGGCGCCGGGATCCCCGTGAGGACCAGGCGTCCGCCGCGCCGCAGCAGGGAGGCGGCGGTGCGCGCGGCGGACGCGGACCCGGCGGTCTCGATGACGACGTCGAAGTCGTCGGGGAGCTGCTGGTCCCTGGTGCGGAAGTCGGTGGCGCCGAAGTCCTTCGACAGCGCGGCCCGGTCCGGGCGGGTGCCCACGACGAGCAGCTCGGCCGGGGAACCCGCCTTCAGGAACTGCACGGCGAACATGCCGAGCGTTCCGGTGCCCACCACCGCCACGCGCTCACCGGGCCGCGCGTTCGCCTTGAGCGCGGCGGCCGCGATGCAGGCGGCCGGTTCGAGCAGGGCGGCGGCGGTCAGATCGGCGTCGTCGGGCAGGACGTGGAGCAGCCGCGCCGGCAGCGTCAGCGTGCTCGCCATCGCGCCCGGCTGGGTGAACCCGGTCTCCTCGTACCCGGCCGTGCACAACGTTGTCTCGCCCGCGTGGCAACGGTCGCAGACCTGGCAGTTGCGGAAGCCCTCACCGACGACCTTGCGGCCGACCAGCGCCCCGGGGACACCGGCGCCGACCTCCTCGACGGTGCCGGACCACTCGTGACCCGGGGTCAGGGGGTAGCGGACGTACCCCTCGGGCCGGTTGCCCTGGTAGACCTCGCGGTCGCTGCCGCAGATGCCGACCGCGTGCACCCGTACGAGCGCCTCGCCCGCAGACGGCCGAACCGGCTCGTGCGGGGTCAGCCGGTGCTCGCCCGGCCCCTCGATGACGACCGCGGTGCTCACTGCGCCCCCTTGGGTTTGCGCTGCTCCCAGCCGTCGGCCCACAGGTCGAACCGCGCCTGCTGCTGCGGGAACTCGGCCGCCGCGTCGACGTCCAGCTCGACGCCGAGACCGGGCTCGTGCGACAGCTCGAAGTAGCCGTCGACGACCTGCGGAGCGCCCTTCACGACCTTCTTGATCTCCGCGTCCGCGAAGTCGTTGAAGTGCTCCAGGATCTTGAAGTTCGGGGAGGTGAACCCGACCTGGAGGGAGGCGGCGGTCAGGACCGGGCCGCCGACGTTGTGCGGTGCGACCAGGACGTAGTGGGCCTCCGCGGTGGCGGCGAGCTTCCGGGTCTCCCAGATGCCGCCGATGTGACCGACGTCGGGCTGGATGATGTCGACGGCCTGGCTCTCGAACAGCTCGCGGAACTCGATGCGGTCGTGGATCCGTTCACCCGTGGCGACCGGGATGTCGACCTTGGCGGCGACCTTCTCCAGCGCCTTGAGGTTCTCCGGCGGCACCGGCTCCTCCAGCCACGCGGGCTTGAAGGGCGCGAGCTCGTGGGCCAGCCGGACGGCGGTCGACGGCGAGAAGCGGCCGTGCATCTCCAGCATCAGCTCGGTCTCGGGCCCGATCGCGTCGCGCACCGCCTCGATGAGCGACACCGAGTAGAGGGTGGCCTCGTGGTCGAGCTCGAAGTGGCCGGTGCCGAAGGGGTCGATCTTGAGGGCCTTGTAGCCCCGGGCGACGACCTCCTGCGCGGCCTTGTGATAGGCCTCCGGGGTCCGTTCGGTGGTGTACCACCCGTTGGCGTACGCCTTGACCCTGTCGGTCACCTTGCCGCCGAGAAGCTGCCAGACGGGCACCCCGAGGGCCTTGCCCTTGATGTCCCAGCAGGCCATCTCGATGACCGCGATGCCGGACATCACGATCTCGCCGGCGCGCCCGTAGTCGCCGTACTTCATCCGGCGGACCAGGTCCTCGACCGCGAACGGGTCGGAACCGAGAATATGGTTGGCCTGCGCCTCGTGCAGATAGCCGATCAGCGCGTCGGTGTGGCCCAGCATGCGGGTCTCGCCGACTCCGGTGATGCCCTCGTCGGTGTGCACCTGGACGTAGGTCAGGTTCCGCCAGGGTGTCCCGACCACGTGTGTGGTGATTCCCGTGATGCGCACGGCAGATGCCCCCTGTGCTTCAGCTCTGTTCGAAATTTCGTCACACGTTCGAAATGCTGGCGTGACAGTAAGGACGCGGCCCCCGGAGTGTCAATGGGTCGGACGCATAACGGTTTCGCCGCGATGGGCGCAGGATGGCGGGGAATGTTCGGAGGTGTCGGGGTACGACGGACCGGAACGAAGGATTCCGTACAGAACATTCACAACTGCGCCTAGGAACGTTACCGGCGGCGAACTTAGTCTTCCCGCGTCATGGACTACTGCCACGTGTGCCGAAGGCACCTCAACGGCGCCCTCGCCTGTCCTGGGTGCGGTACCCCGGTCGACGAACTCGGCGCGGACGCGGAAGACGCCGACGCGCGCCCGGAATCGGGCGCCGACGCCGACGCGTACTACGACGAGGGCGACGCCGATGAGCGCTCCGGGAAGGCTGCCCGGCGACGCGGCCGTGGCCGGGATGCCGGGAGTCCGAGCGGTCCGCAGGGCCCGGACGCCCCGAGTGGCACCAGCCGGCGCGACCGCAAGGCCGCCGCGCACCGTCGGCGGCGACGCCGCACCCTGTTCGTCGCGGTGGGCTTCGTTCTCGCGGGCGGCGGTCTGAGCCTCGCCGAACTCGGCGTCGACGCACCGGGGTTGGGCCCCAGCCCCGCGGCGGCGGGAGGCGAGTCGGCGGACGGTTCCGCCTCGGCGGCGACCTCGCACGCGAAGCGCGCCCCGTCCGAGTCCGCCAGTGCCTCGGCCAGTGACACGCCCGACGCCTCGGCGTCGTCCTCCGGTTCCGCCTCCGCGTCGCCCTCCATATCTCCCTCGGCGACGAGCGGGAAGGGTTCCGGGAGTGCGGGGTCGGCGAGCGCGGGCACGCTCCCGGGCCGGTTCACTCCGGCCCCGTCCGTCTCCTCGTCCCCCCGGCCGTCGGGATCCGCCACGGCGGCACCGGCGACCTCGGGCCCCGCACCGGCCCCCTCGTCCTCGGAGACCTGCGACCGCTTCCTGTGGTGGTGCACCTAGGACCTGCCTGGCGGTTCACCGGGTCGGCGACTGCCCCCGTTCCGTGAGGTGTTGCGGTCCGCCGGGCGCCCACCGTGCCCCGGCCGACGCCCTCAGTCGTTGCCGTCGTCCGCGCCCAGCATGCGGCGCAGCAGGTCGCGCAGTGCCAGCCGCTCCTGGTCCGACAGCTCCGCGAGGGGCTCGCGGGCGAAGTCCAGTGAGTCGCGCAGCCCCCCGGCGATCCGGCGTCCCTCGGCCGTCGCCGCGGCCAGTTTCACCCGGCGGTCCGCCGGGTCCGGGCGGCGCTCCACCAGACCCCGCGTCTCCAGCCGGTCCACGATCCCCGTGACGTTCGACGGCTCGCACTTCAGCTGCTGCGCCAGGCGGCGCATCGGCAGCGGCTCCAGCGAGAGCAGGCTCAGCAGCCGCGCCTGCGCGCCGGTGAGGGCGTGCTCGGCGGCGGCGTCCTCGTACTCCTCGTGATAGCGGGCCACGACCGTGCCGATCAGCTCGACGACCTCCATGGTCAAGGGGTCGATCCGAGGTCTCTTATGGGTGGCCATGCCTCCGAGCGTACCGCGTTACTTGACATCATGAAATATTCAGGAGCATGGTTGTTTCAGGTACTGAAGTATTAGAGCCGCTCGCCGGTCACCCTGAAAGGCGCACCCTCATGTCCGAGACCCCCCAGCTCCCCTCCGTCGGCCGCGCATGGCACCTGGTCAGCCGTCCGGTCGGCTGGCCCGAGCCCGCGGACTTCGCCCTGGTCGAGGCCGACGTCCGGCAGCCGGGTCCGGGCGAGGTCCTGGTGCGGAACGCCTACGTGTCCGTCGACCCGTACATGCGGGGCCGCATGAGCGCCGCCAAGTCCTACGTCGCCCCCTTCGAGCTCGGCAAGACGATGCAGGGCGGCGCGGTCGGCGAGGTCATCGCCTCGAACGCCGAGGGCATCGACGTCGGCGACCACGTGCTGCACTTCCTCGGCTGGCGCGAGTACGCCGTCGTGGACGCCAAGCAGGCCGTCAAGGTGGACCCGGAGGCCGCGCCGCTGTCGACGTACCTCGGCGTCCTCGGCATGACCGGCCTCACCGCCTACGCCGGGCTCCTGCGCACGGCCTCCTTCAAGGAGGGCGACTCCGTCTTCGTGTCCGGCGCCGCCGGTGCCGTCGGCAGCCAGGTGGGCCAGATCGCCCGGCTCAAGGGCGCCTCGCGCGTCATCGGCTCCGCCGGGTCCGACGAGAAGGTCAAGCTGCTCGTCGAGGAGTACGGCTTCGACGCCGCCTTCAACTACAAGAACGGCCCGGTCTCCCAGCAGCTGCGCGAGGCCGCCCCCGACGGTGTCGACGTCTACTTCGACAACGTGGGCGGTGACCACCTGGAGGCCGCCATCGGCTCGCTGAACCGGGACGGACGCATCGCCGTCTGCGGCATGATCTCCGTCTACAACAGCACCGAGCCCGTCCCCGGCCCCAGGAACCTGGCGCGGCTGATCCAGACCCGCGGCCGTATCCAGGGCTTCCTCGTCGGCGACCACTACGACCTCCAGCAGGAGTTCGTGCGGGAGGTCGGCGCCTGGGTCCGCTCCGGAGAGCTGAAGTACAACGAGACGGTCGTCGAGGGCATCGAGAACAACCTGGAGGCCTTCCTCGGCGTCCTGCGCGGCGACAACATCGGAAAGATGATCGTCAAGCTCTGACCCACGGCGACATCACCGTGACGCCTGCCTGACGGCGCTCGTTGCACACGGCGGAGGCCGCACCCCGGGACGTGGGGTGCGGCCTCCGCCGTTTCGCCCCGCCTCTCAGGACACCGTCAGCAACGCCCTCGCCACCTGCGGGAACTCTCCCTTCGGGTGATCACGGAAGAGCGGTTCGGTGCCGAACAGCACGGCGTGCGGTCCGGAGACCACCGAGGCCCGGCCGCCGGCCGCCGTCGGCCCTCCCGAACCGTCGTCCGACGGCCGCCAGTGCCCGGAGACCAGCGGATCGCCGGTCGCGTACGACTGCTCGACGCGGACCCCGGGACCCGGATCGGTGAACCAGACGGGCGCGTAGACGAAGGTGTGATCGGGGGCGCCCGCCGTCACGGAGCCGCCCGAATTCACCACGCGCACCACACCGTTGGCTTCCTGGTTGCCCTCCACCGCCCGCACCGGGAGCAGCCCGGCGGCCGTGTTGAGCGCCGCGCCAGTGGCACCGCGCCCGACGAGGCCGTGCGTGCCCACGAACGTGTCGAGCGCCGCCCGAGCGGCCGGAGCGAGGGCCGCGTGATCCAGCCCCGACGACACGAACAGCACGTCCACCGTCGACCAGTCGAAGCCCGCGTCGAGGATCGCCGTCGACACCGGGACCACGTCGAAGTTCATCTCGCGGAGGGCGAAGAGCTCGCCGGGCGTGACGGCGGCGGCGACGCGGACCCGCCGCAGAGGGGCACCCCGCGGAGCCTTCGCCGTGTCGAAGCCGACGTCGTAGACGCGGGCCGCCTCGGTGGCCTTCGCGCGGGCCGACGCCGGCACGACCATCCCGCCATCGCCGTCCTGCCGTACCGGAACACCCTGTTTCAGAAGGGAGTTGAGGGCGGCGACCTCCTGCGGTGTACCGAGCCGGAGCCGCAGGTCGCCGTGCGCGGCGACCCACCCGGCGCGCGGCGCGGCGTCGACCGCGCTCAGTGGGAGGGCCGAGAGACCGCCGCTCCGCACCCGCTCGACCGTCGCGCCCCACAGACGGCCGAGGCTCCAGCCCGAGATGTCGTACATCGTCGACACCTTGTCGCTGATGTCCCGCCCGTCCGCGAGCATGACATTGGCCAGACCGCGCTTGGGCTGACGCAGATCGACGACGTAGGAGCCCTTCGGGTACGAGCGTCCCGCGAGCCGGAAACCGCGTGTAGCGCGGGTGACGCGCACGTCGTTGGCGATCAGGTGGTCCACCAGACGCGCGGCGGCGGCACCGGAACGCTGGGCCGCGCCCGCCGGAATGACGTACGCGCTCGGGAAGTCGGTCGTGTAGACGTCCTCGGGGCCGATGCCCGGGACACCGGGGACCGTCCCGGCGGAGACCGGTACCTGCGCGGCGCCCGCCGCGCCCCGCCGGAAGACCTCGATCTGGTCGGCGACGAGCGACGTCCGGTGCGACCGGGCGAAGTCGAGCGTGGCGCGCAGGGCGGCACCCGCGACATCGACGTTGATCGCCGAGCGGCGCCTCAGCTCCGCCACCGGCAGGGTGTCGTACGCCGTGCCGTTCACCGTCATCGGGATCTCGACGGTGTGCGCGGCCACCGCGCCGTGGAAGGCCGCGTACTGCGGAGTGAATATCGGCGGCCAGTCGTCCCAGCCCTCCTGCTGGTCGCGGAAGGGGATCTGGGCGGGCTCCACACCGTCCGCCGCGGGGGTGTATCCGAGGCCGTTGACGGCGGCCTCCATGACGAGGGCGTTGGCGTAGGTGTTCTTGAGGAAGAGGTCGTACTCGTAGTTCTCGCCGTGCGGCGGGGTCGTCGGCTCGATGAGCGTGCCGTTGACGTAACCGTGCAGATCGAGCATGACGGCCGGCTGCTTGTCGATCGCGATCTGCCGCATCGCGCGCGCCTCGGGCTGCGAGGCGGTGATCAGGTCCCGGTTCAGGTCGAAACCGTTGGCGTTGGCGCGGGTGCCCGCGATCCGGCCGTCCGGGTTCGCGGTGATGTTGAAGTAGAGCCGGCTGTGGGCGAGGAGGTCCCTGGTCTTCGCGTCCTCGGCCGTCGCGAGCTGCCCGATGAGCGAGAGGGCGGCGTCCGTCCCCTCCCACTCGTTGCCGTGGATGTTGCTGTTGAAGAAGACCGGCGTCTTGTAGTCGCTCTTGATCGCGGGGTCCTCGGCGGCGGCGCCGGGCGCGTTCTCGATGAGCTCGCGCATCCGCTCCTGGGCGCGGGTCCGCGCGGCGGACTCCGGGGCGGTGACGGTGACGAGGAAGAGCCGGTGGCCGCCCGCGGACCGCCCCGCGACCTCGACACTCACCCGGTCGCCCAGACGCTGCAGGGCGTTCAGCTTCGGTGCGATGGCGTGGTACGGGGTGAGGCCGAGCTTGATGGACGTGTCGGCGGGGTTCTCCGGGTCGGGGGTGAGGACCTGTTCGCGGGGATAACCGCGGGTGCTCGCCGAGAGGTCGGTGACGGGGGCGGTGAGCGCGGCGCGGGCGGCGCCCGCGGGCGACCGGGCGGCACCGCCGCCGGCGGCGGTGCCTTCGCGGACCGGTGGTCTGCGGTCCGCGGTGGCGCTGGTCGGGGCGGTCACCAGGGAGCCGGCCGCGACCGCGGCGAGGGCCGCGAACAGGGCGGGTCTCGGCAGGGGCCGGCGAGGCTTCGGTAAGCGCATGCGTCGTACCTCCGGGGCAGGGGGATCCTGAAGGGCGTGCGGGCGGCTTCCCGAGACCGGCACGGACCGGCCAGGACGGGCTCGGGCCGGCACGGACCGGCTCGGGCCGGTACGGCGAGGTGTACCTGTTCGACTCTCGCGCAACAAGAGCGCGTTCCCGTCACACCAGCCCTCGCGTCCGTCCCGACGGCCGCCATGGATGCCCCGGACGGCGCATCACCGGGGGGCCGGTGCGGGCATGCTGAGTGCGGCACCCGGCCCGATCCGCCGGACAGGTCCCGGCGGCGACGCGTGTGGCGAGGAGAGCCCATGTCCCCGATTCCGTCGCTCCCCAGCAGGGAGGACGTGCTCCGCATGGTGCGTAGCACGACCGACATCACCGGCCAACTCCTCGACACGGCGGGGAACATCACCAGAATCGCCGTCAACACCCTCGACCCCCGGGACGGCTCCGGAACGGAGGCGCTGCGCGTCCTGCGCGAGACGACGGCCGAACTGGCCGAGGCGAGCGCCTCCCCGCAGGCACAGGAGGCGTTCTACAGGATCGTCGACACCCTGACCCGGCTCGGCACCAGCGGGGCTCCCCTCGCCGTGCACCCCGTGAGCGAACCCGCCCAGGCGCTGCTCGCCGCGATCGGCGACAGTCTGCTGCCCGTCCTCGACGCGGTGGAACCCGCCGTTCAGGAGGCCGTCGTCGCGCTCGGCGAGCTCGTCGAGGCCACCTCGCCGCTGCTGCCCGCCGCGGCCGGCGTCGCGGCGGGAGCACTGCTCGCGCTCACCCCGGTGATCCGGGCCGCGGCGGGCGTGCTGCGTGACTCCTCGCCCGAACTCCGCCGCGTCGCCGACGCGTTGACGGCCGCGCTGGCTCCGCTGCTGCCCCTCCAGGTGGCCCTCGCCGAGCGCGCGGCCGACGCCGGGGCCGGCGTCGTCCGGGCCGGCCTTCCGCCGCTCGCCGACCTCATCGAGGCGGCGGCCGCCGCCGTGACGGCGGCGCGCCCCCTTCTCGTCGCGAGCGAGGAACTCCTCGTCGCCGGCCTCGAACAGCTCCAGCCCGTGATGCTCGGCTCCGCCCGGCGCGCCGGCCGTGTCGCCCGCGCCGCCGCGGTCCGCGTCACCGCCGCGATGGCGCCCGCGGCGGATCAGGGGGTGGTGGTCGCCGTGACGATCGCCTAGCCCGGTCACCGTCGCAATGCCCGGTCACCGTCGCAAAGCCCGATCACCGTCGCTCATTGCCGTCACCGTCGCTCGGCGCCGTCACCGTCGCTCATTGCCGTCCCACGGTGCGGGCCGATCCCACCGTGCGGTGAGGTCCGTCGCGGCGCCCCGATAAAGTTTCCCCATGCGCGATCTTGGGGTGGGCTTCGGTTACTTGCTGCGAGGCCAGCGATGGGTGGCTCGGCACGGGAAGAGCTATGGGTTCGGGCTGCTGCCGGGGCTCATCACGCTCGTGCTCTACGCGGCGGCGCTGGTCGCCCTCGGCGTCTACGGGGAGGGCTTCGTCACCTGGGCGACCCCGTTCGCGGACGACTGGACCAGTCCCTGGTCGGGCCTGTTCCGCGGCTTCCTCACCGCCGTGCTCTTCGCGCTCGCCCTTCTCCTCGCGGTCCTCACGTTCACCGCGGTCACCCTGCTCATAGGACAGCCCTTCTACGAGAGCCTCTCGGAGAGGGTCGACCGCGACGTCTCCCCGGAAGGCACGGCCCCCGAGTCGGGGCTGCCGCTCTGGCGTGAACTGTGGATCTCCGGACGCGACAGCCTGCGCATCCTCGTGCGGGCCCTTGTCTGGGCCGTCCTCCTCTTCGCGCTCGGCTTCGTCCCGTTCATCGGCCAGACCGTCGTCCCGGTGCTCGGCTTCGTCGTCACCGGCTTCTTCCTCACCGAGGAACTCGTCGCCGTCGCCCTGCAGCGCCGCCGCGTCGACCTCCGGGCACGCCTCACCCTGCTCCGCTCCCGCAAGACTCTGGTCTGGGGCTTCGGCACCCCGCTGGGCCTGGCCTTCCTCGTTCCGTTCGTCGCGGTCTTCCTGATGCCGGGAGCCGTCGCGGGCGCCACCCTGATGGCCCGCGACCTGCTCGGCGAGGAGATCGGCGAGGGCACCGCCGACGAGGACCCCGAGGACCCCGAGGCGGCCGCCGAGGAGGAGACGGCCACCTCGTGACCGAGACGCTCGCCGTCGCCAGCGCCGTCGCCGTCCTGCCCGGCCCCGGCGTCACCCGCGCGTTCGCGCCGTCCCGCTGACGGCCTGAGCGGACGCGTCCACGGCCACCGTCAGGATCGCCCGCACCTGCGCGATGATGTCGAGGCGGTTGCGCACGAACTCGGGGTCCGTCACCGCCCCGGTCGCCGGGTCCGTGTTGCCCGCGCCGAACTGCAGGACGGGCGTGTGGACATGGCCGCCGGGCAGGCTCGCGCCCAGGCCGAGACGGTCGCGCAGCAGCGTCGCCCGGTAGGCGATCTCGTTCGACAGATAGTCCCCGCCGCCGCCCGCGCGGGCCCGCGATCCCGGGGTCGGTCCGTCGGGGCGCACGACGGGATCGGTCGCTCCCGCCGGGATCTCGGTCACCGACGTGTGGTCGTAGACCGGGAAGCGGCCCGTGCGCGCCGCGACGATCTCCGCGTACGGGAGGGTCGTCGACGTCCACTCGGGCCGTGAGGCCGGGTCGGTGACCGGGACGGGCCCGGTCCTGGAGACGTTCTCGTTGTCCGGAAAGCCGCCCCGCCAGGCCCCGTTGGTCCGCTCCACGTCGAACCGGCCGACGCGGCCCTGGCTGACCGTCGTGAACAGGTCCACGTGCGGGAGGTACGGCCGCAGGGTCCGCTCCACCGTGCCTTCCCCGGAGCCGAATGCCTGGGAGGCGCCCCCGGCGAAGTCCTGCCAGCGGACCGGGAACACGACGGTCTCCACGCGCGCCGGACCGTCCGCCGTCCGGATCGTCGTGCCGTCGAGGGCCAGCGCGGTCGCCCCGGACGGGTTGGAGATCCGGATGTCGCGGTCCAGCGTGAACGGGTCGAACCCGGTGACCAGGACGCGCTTCACCCCCGTGCGCGACGGGAAGCGTATGGCCTCCTGACCGCGCGAGCTCCGCTCCAGACCGGCCAGCAGACGGGCACGTCGTGCGGAGCTCAGCCCGAACCCGGGCGCCCACCCGCGCACTTCGCGCGTCATCCCGAGCCGCGCCCAGTACAGCGGCCGGTCGTCGTCCCGGCTCAGGTCCCCGCCCGCCGGGCGCCGGCCCTGCGCCCGGTCGACCGCCCGCCTCCACAGCCGGGCGCCCTGCCGTGTCACGATCCGCTCGGCCTGCGCGTACGACTCGGCCCGGTCCAGCGCCCGGACCAACTCCGGTGCCACCGTGTCGAATCCGGAGCGCCGCAGGATCTCCTGGGGCGCCGCCCCGTCGAGGCGCAGCTCCTCTGCCGTGGGGTTCTCGGCGGCCGTCGCCGACGCGGTGGGCGTCGCGGCGAGTCCCGTCAGCAGCGCCAGCCCGAGCATGCCGATCCGAACACGTAACCAGGTCAAGGGAGTTCGGGCCTTCCGTCGAAGAGGGGTGCTGCCGGACGGCGGCAGTATCCCGTGACGACGGGGGCGGACACCATGGCGCGAGGCGGAAGTGGCCGAAGGGCGTGCCCTGTTGCGTGGGCCGCTCCGCCACCGACTAGGCCGGACGCCTTCGTGGAGGTGGAGGCCGTCGCGGCGGTCGGCGCCGGTCCGGCGGCCCGAGGGCGGTCAGTCCTCGCCCAGCAGCGTGAGGAAGTCCCGGAACGCGGCCGGCATGTCGACCGACTCCGGGTCCAGGAGCCACTGGTACTGGAGCCCGTCCATCACGGCGACGAGCAGGGGCGCGGCGCGCTCCGGCGTGAGGCCGCTCGGCAGCCGCTCCCCGTACTCGGCGCGCAGCACCGAGGCCATGTTCGCGCGCACGGCGGTGTACCGCTGGGTGAAGAACTCGCGTGCCGGGTGCCCCTCCGTGACGCTCTCGCCGAGCAGCGCCGAGAAGGTCTGGATGATCCCGGGCCGCATGGCGTTGTACTCGACCAGCGAGACGAGCAGATCGGCGCGCCAGGTGGTGTTCGGCACGGCGTCCCACTGGTCCCGCTCCTTGAGCACGGCGACGAGCAGCGCCTCCTTGGTCGGGAAGTGGTGCAGCAGGCCCTGCTGGGTGAGCCCCACGCGCTCGGCCACCGCGGCGAGGCTCGCGCCCCGGTAGCCGCGCTCGGCGATCACCTCCAGCGCCGCGCGCACGATCTCCGCGCGTCGCTCCTCACTCCTGGTCCTGGTCGCCATGGCGTCACCGTACGGCATCCGATCACCCCCATAGTAACGGCAAGATAACGAAACCTACCGCTCTACAGGTGACCGATGCAGGATGAGTGGAGACCGACGGCTTTCAACGAGGAGGTGCCGACATGGCGGAGACAGCGGTGGAGACGGCGACGGGCCGGCAGGAGGCGGACGCGGCCCGCGAGGCCGTCGTCGAGGCGGCCCTCGGCAGGCTCGGCCTGGACGCTAAGGCCCGGCTGCTGTCCGGCCAGGGCATGTGGTCGCTGCCCGCGCTCCCCGAGATCGGGCTGAGGTCCCTCGTCATGTCCGACGGCCCGATCGGCGTCCGAGGCGTCCACTGGACCGCCGACGACCCGTCCGTCGCCCTCCCGTCGCCCACCGCGCTCGCCGCCACCTGGGACCCGGTGCTGGCCCGCCGCGCCGGCACGCTCCTCGCCCAGGAGGCCCGCCGCAAGGGCGTGCACGTCCTGCTCGCCCCCACCGTCAACCTGCACCGCTCGCCGCTCGGCGGCCGCCACTTCGAGGCCTACAGCGAGGACCCCCTGTTGACCGGCGCGATCGGCAGCGGCTACGTCCGGGGCGTCCAGTCCGGCGGCGTCGGCACCACCGTCAAGCACTTCGTCGCCAACGACGCCGAGACCGAGCGCTTCACCGTGAACAACCTCGTCTCCGAACGCGCCCTGCGCGAGCTGTACCTGGCCCCCTTCCAGGCCATCGTCGAGAACGCCCACCCCTGGGGCATCATGACGGCCTACAACTCGGTCAACGGCACGACGATGAGTGAGCACCGCTACCTGGTGAACGAGATCCTTCGCGGCGAATGGGGCTTCGACGGCTTCAACGTCTCCGACTGGATGGCCGCCCGCTCCACCGAGGCCGCGATCGAGGGCGGCCTCGACGTCGCCATGCCCGGTCCCGGGACCGTCTACGGTCCGCCGCTCGCCGCGGCCGTGCGCTCCGGCGAGGTGGCGGAGGCCACGGTCGACGCGGCCGTCCGCAATGTGCTCCGCCTCGCCGCCCGCGTCGGCGTCCTGGAGGGCGCCGAGCCCGTCGTGACCGAACCGCCCCAGGCCGTGGACGGGGAGGCGCTGGCCCGCGAGATCGCCCGCCGCTCCTTCGTCCTCGTCCGCAACGAGGGCGCCCTGCCGCTGGCCGACGGGCACCGCGTGGCCCTCATCGGCGCCGCCGCCCGCGACGCCCGCGTCCTCGGCGGCGGTTCCGCCACCGTCTTCCCCGCCCGGATCGTCTCGCCCCTCGACGGCCTCACCGCCGCCCTTCCCGAAGGCAGCCTCACCTACGCCGTCGGTGCCGACCTCACCGTCGAACTCCCCGTCGCCGACAAGGGGTTCGAACTGCGCGCGATCTGCCGTGACGCCGCCGGCGACATCATCGGCGGCGGCTCGGCCCCGAACGGCCAGATCCAGTGGATGGGCGACGACCTGCCCGAGGGCGTCACGCACGACTCCCTCCACACCGTCGAACTCACCGGCACCTTCACCCCGCGCGACAGCGGCCCGCACACCTTCGGCATCAAGGGTCTCGGCGCGTTCACCCTCACCGTCGACGGCACGACGTACTTCGACGACGTCCAGGGCGCCGGCAAGGACGACCCCTTCGTGACGTTCTTCGGCGCCCCGGTATCCCGCGGCCAGGCCGAACTCACCGCGGGCGAACCGGTTGACGTCTCCCTCACGCACGTCGTCGCGCTCCCCGAGGGCATCCCCATGAAGGTCGTCGGCTTCTGCCTCGCCCACCAGGAGCCCGTGCGCGACGCGGACGAACTGATAGCCGAGGCCGTCGAGGCGGCCCGCGCCGCCGACACCGCCGTCGTCGTGGTCGCCACCACCGACCGCGTCGAGTCCGAGGGCTTCGACCGGGCGGACCTGCGGCTCCCGGGCCGCCAGGACGAGCTGGTGCACGCGGTCGCCGCCGCCAACCCGAACACCGTCGTGGTCGTCAACTCCGGCTCCCCGGTGGAACTCCCGTGGCGCGACGAGGTCGCCGCGGTGCTCCTCAGCTGGTTCCCGGGCCAGGAGGGCGGCGCGGCCCTCGCCGACGTCCTCACCGGCGCCCACGAGCCGGGCGGCCGCCTCCCCACCACCTGGGGCTCCCTCGCAGACGCCCCGGTCACCCGAGTGCTCCCGGCCGACGGCGAACTGCCGTACACCGAGGACGTCTTCATCGGCTACCGCGCCTGGGAGAAGGAGGGGAGGACCCCCTCGTACGCCTTCGGCCACGGCCTCGGCTACACCGAGTGGACGTACGAGTCGATCGAGGTCGAGGGCACGACCGCCACCGTCCGGATCCGCAACTCCGGTGAGCGCGCCGGGCGCGAGGTCGTCCAGGTGTACCTGGCCCCCGTGGAGCACGACGCCGAGCGGCCAGCCCGTGTGCTCGCCGGGTTCGCGGGCGTCGAGGCCGGACCCGGCGAGAGCGTCGAGGCGGTCGTGGAGCTTCCGCGCCGCGCCTTCGAGATCTGGGACACCGCCGCGCACGCCTGGGCGTTTGTGAAGGGTTCGTACGAGATTCAGGCAGGCCGTTCCCTCACGGACCGTCGTCTGAGCACGATCATCGAGGCGTGACCGGCGTACGCCCCCGTTGAGCAGCCCCGGTCCGGAACCTGACCTCCGGACCGGGGCTCGCCGTCTCACCAGTCACCAGTCACCCGTCACGCGGCACCGAGGCCGCCCGCCCAGGCCCTAGGGCCGTACGGAGAACCCGTACACCGTCTCCGACCGGTACACGTCGCCCGGCCGCAGCTCCGTGCTCGGGAACTCGGGCCGGTTCGGGGAGTCGGGGAAGTGCTGCGTCTCCAGCGCGACGGCGTCGTTGGGGGCGAAGGGGTCGCTCAGGTGATCGGCGGTGTAGAACTGGAGACCGGGTTCGGTGGTCGCCACGGTGAGCACGCGTCCGGACGAGGGATCGTGCAGCTCGGCGACCTCCACGGGAGCGCCGGTGACCCCCTTGTCGAGGACGTAGTTGTGGTCGTATCCCGTGCCCGTCTTGCGGGACTCCCGGAAGTCGAAACGCGTGCCCTCGACCGGGTCGAGTTCCCCGGTCGGGATGAGCTCTGCGTCCACCCGCGTCAACCGCGAGGCGTCGAGGCGCAGTTCGTGCCCGACCGCACTGCCGGAGCCGCTCAGGTTCCAGTACGTGTGGTTCGTCAGGTTCACCACGGTCGGGGCGTCGGTGACCGCCTCGTAGGCGATCCGCAGCGCGCCCCGCTCGTCGAGCGTGTACGTCGCCGAGACCTCCAGGCGGCCCGGGAAGCCCTCCTCGCCGCCCGGGCTGACCCGGGAGAGCCGCACCCCGTGTTCGACCGGCTCCGCGTCCCACACGCGCTTGTCGAAGCCGCGGTCGCCGCCGTGCAGCGTGTTGGGCCCGTCGTTCGGCTCCAGGTGGTACGTCGCTCCGTCCAGCGGGAAGCGGGCGCCGCTGATCCGGTTCGCGTACCGCCCGACCAGCGCCCCGAGATGCGGCTCGGGGTGCGCCAGGTAACCCGCCAGCTCGGGGAAGCCCAGGGTCACGTCCACGGTCCGTCCGTCCCCGTCCGGCGCCTCGGCCGACTGCACGATCCCGCCGTACGTGAGCACACGCACCCGGACCCCGGAACGCTCCAGCGTCCAGCGGTGGACCGGGGTGCCGTCGGAAAGTGTGCCGAAAAGTTCGCTCATGAGGGAAACCCTAGGTCACCGGTTCGCGCGCGGTGATGGTCCGGTAGGCGATCTCCGCGAGTCGCGCCTGTCCGTCCTTGCTCGGGTGGAACCAGTCCCAGTGGCTCAACTGGTTCGTGCCGAAGCGGTAGTCGAACACCGCGTTCCCGTCGAAGCGGCAGCGCCGGTCCTTGGCGCACACCTCACGCAGCACTGTGTTGTACGCCTCCACCCGGTCCTGCACCTGTCCGCGCCGCAGGGTCGCCGCCGAGTCCAGCGAGTCCGCGTCGCCCAGCATCGAGGGGCAGATGCCCAGCTTCCAGACCTGTTTGCCCAGCGGATTGCCGCGCCCCTCGGACCACAGCCGCTTCAGATCCGGCACGCTCGACACGTACACCTGGGTCTTGGGCAGCGCGCCGCGCAGGGTGTCCATCGCGTCCTGGAACCCGGTACGGAAGTCGGCGACGGACGTCATCGCCGACGTGGAGGAGCGGCAGGCGTCGTTGGCGCCCGCCATCACCGTCACCAGCTCCGGCTTCCGGGTCGCCGCCTGCGCCATCTGGCCCGACAGGTCGGCCATCCGCGCGCCGGTCACCGCGTAGTTCCAGCTGCGCTCGGCCGCTCCGGTCGTGCCGAGCAGGCGTACGGCGAGACTGTCGACCTGCGGATCGCTGCCGGTCGCCCACGACACCTCGGGGCAGTCGGACAGCACGCTGCACGCGTCGAACCCGCGGGTGATGGAGTCGCCGACCGCGGCCATGGACTGCGGGCTGCGGTCCCAGACCGGCGTGGGCTTCGGGGACGGCCACGCTCCGTTCGTCCCTCTGGGCGCGGAGGAGTTGCCACCGGTGGCGTCGCAAGCGGCGACGCCCAGAAGAGCCGTCGCGGCCGCGAAGGCGAGGACGGCCCGTGAACGGTGGCTGCGATTCCGCATCCCCTGGTCCCCTCGTTCGTTGTACAGGGTTGGTCGGCACCCGCCTCGCGCGGTCGGTCGCACCACGTCGTACACGGCCGGTCGCACCGCGTTCCCATGGGGCGGCCGGCTCTGCCCGGGGAACAACCCCGGACCCCCGGCAGGGGAGTCCGGACGCGTCCCGCCGGGTGAAACCTCGGAGGTTCACGGCGCTTGGACCGACGGTACGTCACACTCCTTGCGCCGCCGCACGGTAGCCTCGCCCCGTGGCCGCCCTGCCACTGCGTTTCCGCTAAGTTACAAGATGTCTCGCTCTGTCCGGAGGCCCCAGTGACGACACGTGGAGTTCTCTACGTGCACTCCGCGCCCCGCGCGTTGTGCCCGCACGTCGAGTGGGCGGTCGCGGGGGTGCTCGGCACGCGCGTCAACCTCGACTGGATCCGGCAGCCCGCCGCCCCGGGCACCTGGAGATCCGAGTTCTCCTGGAAGGGCGAGGTCGGCACCGCCTCCAAGCTCGCCTCCGCGCTGCGCGGCTGGCACCTGCTGCGCTTCGAGGTCACCGCCGAGCCCTGCCCCACCGCCGAGGGCGAGCGCTACAGCTGCACCCCCGAACTCGGAATCTTCCACGCGGTCACCGGCATCCACGGCGACATCCTCATCCCCGAGGACCGCCTGCGCGCCGCGCTCCTGCGCTCCCAGCGCGGCGAGAGCGACCTGGAGGCCGACCTTGCCAAGCTCCTCGGCAAGCCCTGGGACGACGAACTGGAGCCCTTCCGCTACGCGGGCGAGGGCGCCCCGGTCCGCTGGCTGCACCAGGTCGTGTGACGCCCCGTCAGCGGCGCGGTGCCGTATCGATACGCGGCTCCGCCGCGTGGCCGCGACCGGCCCCCACCCGCCCGCGGAGGGCGCACCGGAGACGACGAACGGCGTGTGGCCCGTACCCCTGAACCAGGGGTACGGGCCACACGCCGTTCAGAACGGAACCGGGCGTCAGACGCTACGGAACGCCAGCACCACGTTGTGTCCACCGAAGCCGAACGAGTCGTTCAGCGCCGCGATCCGGCCCTCGACGGGCAGCTTGCGCGCCTCGCCCCGGACGATGTCGGCGGCGGCCTCGGCCTCGGGGTCGAGGTTCTCCACGTTGATGGTCGGCGGCGCGACCCGGTGGTACAGGGCGAGCACGGTCGCGACCGACTCGACGCCACCGGCGCCACCGAGGAGGTGACCGGTCATCGACTTGGTCGCGGAGACCGCGAAGTGGTCGGCCTCGTCGCCGAACACCTTGCGCAGCGCCTTCAGCTCGGCCACGTCACCGGCCGGCGTCGAGGTGGCGTGCGCGTTCACGTGCACGATCTCGGCCGGGTCCAGGTCGGTGTTGTCGAGTAGGTTCTGCAGGGCGTGCGAGATGCCACGGCCCTCGGGCTCCGGCTGCACGATGTCGTGCGCGTCGGCCGAGATGCCCTGGCCGACCGCCTCGGCGTACACGCGGGCGCCGCGCTTGGCGGCGTGCTCGGCGGACTCCAGGACGAGGACGCCGGCGCCCTCGCCGAGGACGAAGCCGTCACGGGCGACGTCGTAGGGGCGCGAGGCACCCTGCGGGTCGTCGTTGTTCTTGGACATCGCCATCATGTTGCCGAACGCGGCGATGGGAAGCGGGTGGATGGCCGCCTCGGTGCCACCGGCGACGACGACGTCGGCGCGGCCCGTGCGGATCATCTCGATGGCGTAGCCGATGGCCTCGGCGCCGGAGGCGCAGGCGGAGACCGGGGTGTGCACGCCGGCGCGGGCGCCCACGGCGAGCCCCACGTTGGCGGACGGACCGTTCGGCATCAGCATCGGAACGGTGTGCGGGGAGACGCGGCGTACGCCCTTCTCCTTCAGCACGTCGTACTGGTCGAGCAGGGTCGTCACGCCACCGATGCCGGAGGCGATGACCGTGCCCAGCCGGTCGGGGTCGACGCTCGGGTCCTCGCCCGCCTTGTCGGTGAAACCGGCGTTCGCCCAGGCCTCCTTGGCCGCGATCAGCGCGAACTGCGCCGAGCGGTCCAGGCGGCGGGCCTGCGGGCGGGGGATGACCTCGCCCGGCTCCACGGCGATCTGAGCCGCGATACGGACAGCCTGGTCGGCGGCCCACTCCTGCTCGAGGGGGCGGACGCCGGAACGTCCGGCGATCAGGCCCTCCCAGGTAGAGGCTGCGTCGCCACCCAGCGGTGTGGTTGCGCCGATACCGGTGACGACCACGGTGCGATTGGTCGGGCTCACGGGAATTCTTTCTCCAACGGATACGAGGATTCAGCGGCGCCACCGCCGGGTGGCGGGGCATCAGCCCGGGCGAACCAGGGCACACGGCCCCGGTGAACCCGGACGGTCGGCCCAGGTGATCGGAAGATCAGGCCTGGTTCTTCAGGATGTAGTCGGTCGCGTCGCCGACGGTCTTGAGGTTCTTGACGTCGTCGTCCGGGATCTTGACGTCGAAGCGCTCTTCGGCGGCGACGACGACCTCGACCATGGACAGCGAGTCGACGTCCAGGTCGTCGGTGAAGGACTTGTCCAGCTGGACGTCCTCGGTGGGGATCCCGGCGATCTCGTTGACGATCTCGGCGAGACCTTCGACGATCTCTTCCTGAGTGGCGGCCATGTCAGGCGCTCCTTCGGTGTGTTTCCAGAGGGGGGCGGTATTCCGTACGGACCGGATGATCCGGCACGGAGTGCCTAGGGGAGGGTAACGACCGTCGCGGCGTACACGAGACCCGCCCCGAAGCCGATGACGAGCGCGGTGTCGCCGCTCTTCGCCGCACCGGTCGCCAGGAGCCGCTCCATTGCGAGCGGGATCGAGGCGGCCGAGGTGTTGCCGGTGGTGCGCACGTCACGCGCGACCGTGACGTGTCCCGGCAGTTTCAGCGTCTTCACCATCGAGTCGATGATCCGCTCGTTGGCCTGGTGGGGAATGAAGACATCCAGGTCGTCCGAGCTGATCCCGGCCGCGTCCAGCGCCTGCTGGGCGACCTTCGCCATCTCGAACACGGCCCAGCGGAAGACCGCCTGGCCCTCCTGCGTGATGGCAGGGAACTTGATCTCGCCCTTGGAGTCGAGCGGCAGCTCGGAGACGTCGCCGATCCTGAAGCGGTCCCACGGCACGGTCTGCTTGATCGTGCCGGCCTTGTCGCCCTCGCTGCCCCAGACGGTGGGGCCGATGTGCGGCTCGTCGGAGGGACCCACGACGACCGCGCCCGCGCCGTCGCCGAACAGGAAGGCCGTCGCGCGGTCCTCCAGGTCGGTGAGGTCGGACAGCCGCTCCACGCCGATGACGAGGACGTACTCGGCCGAGCCCTCGACGATCATGCCCTTGGCGAGGGTCAGGCCGTAGCCGAAGCCCGCGCAGCCGGCCGAGATGTCGAAGGCCGCGGCCTTGTTGGTGCCGAGCTTGTCGGCGATCTCGGTGGCGATGGCCGGGGTCTGGCTGAAGTGCGACACGGTGGAGACCACCACGGCACCGATCTGGTCGGCGCTGATCCCGGCGTCGGCGATGGCCTTGCCGGACGCCTCGATCGACATCGCGGCGACCGTCTCCTCGTCGGAGGCCCAGTGCCGGGTCTCGATGCCGGAGCGGGAGCGGATCCACTCGTCGGACGAGTCGATCGTCTCCAGGATCACCTCGTTGGGCACCACCCGGACGGGGCGGTAGCCGCCGACGCCGAGGATGCGCGCGAAGGGAGCACCTTTGGGTGCCTTGATCTTCGACATGGTCTCGGGCTCCTTAGGCCGCGCTGTGCTCGGCGATGAGCTCGCGAGCCGCGTCGAGGTCGTCGGGTGTCTTCAGCGCCAGCGTCGTGACGCCGGGCAGCGCGCGCTTGGCCAGACCGGTCAGCGTGCCGCCGGGGCACACCTCGATCAGCGCGGTCGCGCCGAGTTCCTTGAAGGTCTCCATGCACAGGTCCCAGCGGACCGGGTTGGCGACCTGGCCGACCAGGCGCGAGACGACCTCGGCACCGGAGGTGACGGCCTGGCCGTCCCGGTTAGAGACGTACGTGATCCGCGGGTCCGCGGGGCTCAGGTCCTCGGCGGCCTTCGCCAGCGCCTCGACCGCGGGGGCCATGTGGTGGGTGTGGAACGCGCCCGCCACCTTCAGGGCCACGACACGCCGGACGCCCTCGGGCTTGTCCGCCTCCAGGGCGGCCAGCTGCTCCAGCGTGCCGGCGGCCACGATCTGGCCCGCGCCGTTCACGTTCGCCGGGGTCAGCCCGAGCTTCTCCAGATGCGCGACCGTCGTGTCGGGGTCCCCGCCGAGGAGCGCCGACATACCGGTCTGCGTGATGGCGGCGGCCTCGGCCATCGCCAGGCCGCGCTTGCGTACGAGGGTCAGCGCGGCGGTGTCGTCGAGCACTCCCGCGAACGCGGCGGCGGTGATCTCGCCGACGCTGTGGCCGGCGACGGCACCCGGGTTCACGTCACCGAGTGCCGCGGCGGACAGGAGGCCGGCGGCGACCAGGAGCGGCTGTGCGACAGCCGTGTCCCGGATCGCGTCCGCGTCTGCCTGCGTGCCGTAGTGGGCAAGGTCGAGCCCGATGACGTCCGACCACGCTGCGAGGCGTTCGGCGGCACCGGGGAGGTCGAGCCAAGGAGTCAGGAAGCCGGGCGTCTGAGCGCCCTGGCCGGGAGCGACGAGTACGAGCACTCTCACACTCTCTCTTGTGGACGGCCACCGCCGCCCGTGGGGACAGGGACGAAGAACACGAGGGGGAATTGTAGGTCCCCGACAAAAGCCTAGGTCTGGGGATCTCCATCGGCCAGACGCCCCAGGATCAGCGCGATTCGCAGGGTGAACGCGGATCGTACATCCGAGGGTGACCAGCCGGTGACGTCAGTCACACGTCGGAGCCGGTAGCGCACGGTGTTGGGATGGACGAAGAGCATCCGGGCGGCGCCTTCGAGGCTGCTCGCCTGCTCCAGATAGACGCTGAGCGTCTCCAGGAGCGCGGAGCCCGCTTCCTCCAGCGGTCTGTAGATCTCCTCCACCAGCTGCTCGCGGGCGGACGGGTCTCCGGCGATCGCGCGCTCCGGCAGCAGATCGTCCGCCAGAACCGGACGCGGGGCGTCCTGCCAGGCAAAACACGCCTTCAGCCCCGCCGCCGCGGCCTGCGCGGACCGGGTCGCGGCGAGCAGATCGGGCACGATCGGCCCGGCGACGACGGAGCCGGCGGCGTACGGACCGATCAGTGACTTGGCGACGGCGAGCGGGTTGTCGCTGCCGCCCGCGATGACGACCAGCCGGTCCCCGAGCACCCCGGTCAGCACCTGCAGCTTGGCGTGCCGGGCGGCCCGCCGGATCGCCTCGACCGTCAGCTCACTGTCACCGTCGGGTGCCGTGCCCAGCACCACGCAGACGTGTTCGGGCGAGTTCCAGCCGAGCGCGGCGGCCCGGGAGACGGCGCCCTCGTCGGCCTCGCCGGAGAGCACCGCGTTCACGACGAGGGATTCGAGCCGGGCGTCCCAGGCACCGCGTGCCTCCGCCGCCTGCGCGTAGACCTGGGCGGTGGCGAAGGCGATCTCGCGGGCGTACACGAGCAGCGCCTCGCGCAGCACGCCCTCGTCGCCCGGGGCGGCGACCTCGTCGATCGCGCTCTCCATGACCTCGATCGTCGTCCGCACCATCTCCACCGTCTGGCGCAGGGTGATGGCCCTGGTCAGCTCGCGTGGCGCGGTGCCGAAGACATCGGTGGAGATGGCCTGCGGCGCGTCCGGGTGCCGGAACCACTCGGTGAAGGCGGCGATACCGGCCTGGGCGACCAGTCCGATCCAGGACCGGTTCTCCGGCGGCATGGCCCGGTACCACGGCAGCGTCTCGTCCATCCGCGTGATGGCCTGGGCGGCGAGACTGCCGGCCGACTTCTCCAGCCGCTTGAGGGTCGCGGTGTGCGTCTGGACGTCGTGCGCAGAGCGCTCGGTGTTGCTGGCTTCGGGTTCGGGCACGGGACAAGACTGCCTTATCAGGACGGAGCTGTGCGGCGGCGGGGCGCAAGTAAGAGCGGGGCGGTCGCCGGGCCGGGGCTACCGTGGTGGATGTGATGGACGTCCGCCGCGCCGACGAGCGCTACCGCGGAGGGGATCCGGCGGCCGGGATCTCCTCGCTCCACGCCTTTTCCTTCGGCCCGCACTACGACCCCGACAACCTCCGCTTCGGCGCGGTGATCGCCTGCAACGAGGAGCGGCTCGCCCCCGGCGCCGGCTTCGACGAGCACCCGCACAGTCACACCGAGATCGTCACCTGGGTGGCGGAGGGAGAGCTGACCCATCGCGACTCGGCCGGACACGAGTCGGTGCTGCGCCGCGGCGACGTCCAGCGGCTGAGTTCCGCGGGCGGCGTCCGCCACGCCGAGCGCAACGACGGCGAGCTGCCGCTGGTCTTCGTCCAGATGTGGCTGGCCCCGCTGGAACCGGGCGGCGACCCCGCGTACGAGACCGTCCACGGCATCGCCGACTCCACCCCGTACGCCGTTCCCGAGGCGGGCGCCATGCTCCATGTGCGCCGGCTGACGGCGGGCGAGCGCACGGCCGTCCCCGACGCGCCCTTCGTCTATGTCCACGTCGTGCGCGGCGAAGTCCGCCTGGACGGCGAGGAGCTGGGGGAGGGCGACGCGGCCCGCATCACGGACGCGAAGGACCTGGAGCTGGTCGCGGGCGTCCCCGCCGAGCTGCTGGTATGGGAGATGGCGGTCGGCTGACGGCGGGTGCCGCCCGGATCGCCTCCGACGCCGATGCGCCGCCTCCGACGCCGATGCGCCGCCTCCGACGCCGATGCGCCGCCTCCGACGCCGATGCGCCGCCTCCGACGCCGACGCGCCGCTCCAGACGCTGGCGCGTACATCCCAGCACCGGCCATCCCAGCCCCAGGCCGGCGCGTCCAGCCCTAGGCCGGCGCGTCCAGCTCGCGGATCAGCCGGTCTCCCTCGCGGGTCATGATCTCCGGGTCGCGCAGGGCGTTGGAGAGCAGGGACATGCCCTGGTAGGCGCCGACGAGTGTCAGCGCGCCGCCCCCGGGGTCGGCGGCGCCGATCTCCCGGTACTGCTGTTCGACCCAGTCCAGCAATTGGCGGAGGACCTGCCCCGCCATCAGGTCGAGGCCGCCCTCCTCTCGCTTGTCGAGCTCCGCGGCGAGGGTGCCGGTGGGGCAGCCGTAGCGTGCCGCGGTGTCCCGCCCGGAGACCCAGGCCTCGATGAGCCCCTTGAGGCGGGTCCGCGGTTCGGGGAGCCGGTCGAGCGCGTCGGTGAGTTCCCTGAGATGACCGGCGTGCTCGGCGAGGGCGGCCTCGACCAGCTCGTCCTTGGTCTTGAAGTAGTAGTACACGTTGCCCGCCGGTACCTCGGCGGCTCGGGCGATGTCGGCGATCGTCGTGCGCTCGACGCCCTGTTCGTGCAGCACCCGGGCCGCGGCCGCCGTCAGCTGCCGCCGCTTGCCGGCCGCCTTGGCCCGCGGCCTCCGGGACATCTCTGAGTCAGTCACCCGACTGACTATAGACAGCCGGCGTCCGGCCTTGCTAGCGTCCGGCTCATCGGAGTTAGTCAGTCGACTAACTAACTTACGGGTCGAGGAGATCGACATGTACGTGGTGACGGGTGCGACCGGGAACGTAGGACGCGCGCTGGTGCGGACGCTCACCGGGGCCGGACTGCCGGTGACGGCGGTGGCCCGGCGGATCACCGGGGCCGATGTGCCCGAAGGTGTCCGGGCGGTAGCCGCCGACCTGGCCGAACCGGCCGGGCTCGGGCCCGCGTTCGAGGGCGCCGAGGCGCTGTTCCTGCTGGTGGCGGGAGAGGACCCGCACGGTGTCCTGGACGCGGCGAAGACCGCCGGAATCCGGCGGGTGGTGCTCCTTTCCTCACAGGGCGCGGGAACCCGCCCCGAGGCCTACGGGCACCCGGTCCGCTTCGAGACGGCTGTCCGGGAGTCCGGGCTGGAGTGGACGGTTCTGAGGTCGGGCGGGATGGCCACCAACGCCTTCGCGTGGGCCGAGCCGATCCGCGCCCGGCGGGAGGCCGCCGCGCCGTTCGGCGACGTCGGCCTGCCCTTCGTCGACCCGGACGACGTCGCGGCCGTGGCGGCGACCGCCCTGCGCGGGGACGCGCACGCCGGGGCCGTCTACACCCTGACCGGCCCCGCGCCGACCACCCCGCGCGAACGGGCCGCCGCGATCGGTGCCGCACTGGGCGAGCCGGTGCGCTTCACCGAACAGACCCGCGAGGAGGCGCACGCCCTGATGGCGGGCTTCATGCCACTGCCCGTCGTCGAGGGCACCCTCGCGATCCTGGGCGAACCGACCGAGGAGGAGCGGCGCGTCAGCCCCGACCTGGAACGCGTCCTCGGCCGTCCCGCGAGCACCTTCGCGGCTTGGGCGCGGCGCAACGCGGCGGCGTTCCGCTGACCGTGCGGGGCTGCCGCCGCCCCGCGTCAGGAGGTGAGGTCGGCGAGGACCGCGTCCGTGAACGGGGTCCACGCCTCGACCGCCCAGGGACCGAAGGCCCGGTCGGTCAGCGCGACGCAGGCGGCGCCCGCGACCGGGTCGACCCACAGGAACGTACCGGACTGCCCGAAGTGGCCGAAGGTCCGCGGCGAGGACGAACTCCCCGTCCAGTGAGGTGACTTGGAGTCGCGGATCTCGAAGCCGAGCCCCCAGTCGTTGGGGTTCTGGTGGCCGTACCCCGGCAGGACGCCCTTGGTCCCGGGGTACTGGACGGTCATCGCCTCCGCGACGGTACGCGCGTCCAGCAGCCGGGGCGCCTGGAGCTCGGCGGCGAACCGGACGAGATCGTCCACCGTCGAGACGCCGGCCCTCGCGGGCGAGCCGTCCAGCGTCGTCGAGGTCATACCGAGCGGTTCGAGGACCGCCTGGCGCAGATATTCCGCGAAGGGCATGTCCGCCGCCTTGGCGATGTGGTCCCCGAGCACCTCGAACCCGGCGTTGGAGTACAGCCGCCGCTCCCCGGGCGCGAAGGTCACCCGGTGCTCGTCGAAGGCCAGACCGGAGGTGTGCGCGAGCAGATGACGGACCGTCGAACCGGCGGGCCCGGCCGGTTCGTCGAGCTCGATCGCCCCCTCCTCGTACGCGACGAGCGCGGCGTACGCGGCGAGCGGCTTGGTGACGGATGCGAGCGGGAAACGGTGCTGCCCCGGCCCGTACGAGCCGGCCACCGTGCCGTCCGCGCGGACGACCGCGGCGGCGGCGGTGGGAACGGGCCAGTTCGAGATCAGCGCCAGGCTCTGCAAGGACATGTCCACGAGCCTAAGCGGCTCACAGGCTCAGCCGCATCGAGGGGTCCGGCTTGCGGACGAATCCGAGGGCCGCGTAGAGCGGCTCGGCCTCGGCGGACGCGTTGAGGTCGATGTGCGCGACACCCCGCTCGCGGAACCAGTCGAGCAGTGTCTCCATACAGGCGCGGGCGTAACCGCGGCGCCGGGCGTCCGGATCGGTGGCGACGCTGAAGACGTACCCGACCGCGCCGCGCGGATTGTCCGCTCGCCCGATCCGGTAATCGATCGTCCCGGCGACGAGGGCCGCGAGGGCCTCCGGGCGGTCCGGATGGTCGACCACGAAGGCCGCGAAGGACCCCTCGGGATCGGCGAGCTTCCCGCGTACGGTGGGCAGCGACGCGGCGTGCCACTCGGTGGACGTGCCGACGTCGAACACCGCATCGAGCATCACCTGGCGCAGGCGCAGCACTTCCCGGGCGTCCTCGGGCGTGGCGCGGCGTACGAGACTCATGATCCGCACGGTAGCCACCGCGTCCCGGCCGCGTCCCCCGCTTTTCCGACGGATTCCGCTTGCCTGGAGTGCACTCCAAGGTTTTAGCGTGGGGGCCATGACGGTGATGGAGACCACAGCCGAGGCCACCGGGACCGGCACCGGGACCGACGCCTGCGCCGGCCTTCCCGAGAGGGAGCGGCGCCCGGACGGCCACGACAACTACACGATCAGCGAGGTCGTCGCCTTCACCGGCCTCAGCGCACACACCCTGCGCTGGTACGAGCGCATCGGGCTGATGCCGCACATCGACCGCTCGCACACCGGCCAGCGCCGCTACAGCAACCGCGACCTGGACTGGCTGGGCCTCGTGGGCAAGCTCCGGCTCACCGGGATGCCGGTCGCCGACATGGTCCGCTACGCGGAGATGGTGCGCGCGGGCGACCACACCTACGGGGAGCGCTACGAACTCCTGGAGGCGACCCGCCGGGACGTCAAGGCCCGGATCGCGGAGCTCCAGGACACCCTCGCGGTGCTCGACCGGAAGATCAGCTTCTATGGGGACGCGGGGCACGCCCTCGCGTCGGAGAGGTCTCGATGACCGACAGCAGGATCAAGGCGGTACGGCTCGGCAGCGAGGGGCCCGAGGTCGGTGTGCAGGGTCTCGGCTGCATGGGCATGAGCTGGGCGTACGGGCCGCCGGACGCCGACGCGTCACGGGCCGCCCTGGGCCGGGCGCTGGAACTCGGCGTCACCCTCTACGACACCGCCGAGGTTTACGGCGGCGGCGAGAACGAGAGGTTCCTGGCGCCGTTCCTCAAGGCGCACCGGGACGAGATCGTCATCGCGACCAAGTACGGGCTCACGATCCCGCCGGACAACCCCCGCAGGCGGATCATCCGCAACGACCCGCCGTACATCCGCCGGGCCGTCGAGGGCAGCTTCCAGCGCCTCGGCGTCGACGTGATCGACCTCTATTACATGCACCGACGTGATGTGAACGTGCCGATCGAGGAGAGCGTCGGCGCCATGGCCGACCTGGTCCGCGAGGGCAAGGTCAAGCATCTGGGCCTGAGCGAGGTCACCGCGGGGGAGCTGCGCGCCGCCCACGCCGTGCATCCCATCGCGGCCGTCCAGTCGGAGTGGTCGCTGTTCAGCCGCGACATCGAGACGAACGTGGTGCCCGCCGCCCGCGAGCTGGGCGTGGCGCTCGTCCCGTACTCACCGCTGGGCCGCGGCTTCCTCACCGGCTCCTTCGGCAACGCCGACCAGGACCTCTCGCAGGACGACTTCCGCCGCACCCAGCCCCGCTTCACCGGCGAGAACGCGGCGGCGAACGTGTCGCTCCTCGACCCGATCCTTACCGTCGCCGACGCCCGGGGCGCCTCGCTCGGCCAGATCGCGCTGGCCTGGGTCCAGCAGCGGGCGCGGGTCCACGGCCTGAACGTCGTACCGATCCCGGGCACCACCCGGCGCGAGCGGGTGGAGGAGAACACGGCGGCCACGGGCATCACCCTGACCGAGGACGAGCTGGCTCTCCTGGAACCCATCGCGGCCAAGGTGGCGGGCGACCGCTACCCGGACATGTCGTTCTCGTCGGCGGGCCGCGAGTGAGCGGCGGCGACCGGGGCGTGTTCTCCGGCCGCCGGACAGGCCCTAGAGCTGCGCCAGCAGCTCCGCCTTCTTGGTGGAGAACTCCTCGTCCGTGAGGAGCCCCGCCTCGTGCAGTTCCCCGAGATGCCGGATCCGGTCGGCGATGTCGGCCGGGTCCCGGCGCGGAGCCGAGGACGCGGTCACCGGCGCGGGACTCGCGGAGCGCGTGGCGGCGAGCACGGCCGCCGCGAACGGCAGCGACTCGTGGACGGGCCCGTACCCGAGCCCGAAGACGACCGCCGCCGGATCCTGGTCCGCCTGGGCGGGCTGCGCCGGCGCGGGGTCCCGCCGCAGCAGTCGCAGATGGCCCTCGAACACCTCAGGGGAGCGCCATTCGACCCCGCAGAGCCCGGAGACCGGGAAGGTCTGGTCGCCGGCCTTCCACTTCGCCGAGGAGGCACCCGTCCAGAACCACCGGAAGGACACCGCCTTCCCGTCGAAGGAGGCCTTCCCGTCGTACGCCTTGAAGTGCAGGGGTCCCTCGGGCGGCCGTACGAGATAGCGCTCGGCGGGCTCGTCGTCCGCGGTGAGCTGTCCGCGCAGCTCGTCCGCGTAGTACTCGGCGAGCGTCTCGCGCTCGGCGGGCAGCACCAGGCGGTACGGGTCGCACCCCTCCTTGAGCTGTCCCGCGGCCGCCTCCATCAGCGGATCGGCGCCGGGCCTCGGCACCGCACGCAGAACGACCGTGCCTCGCTTCCCGGGCGTCAGCGTCACCGCCGCGATCGCCTCCAGGGGGATACGGCGTTCGCCGAGCGCCTGGAACAGCTTCGGTGTACGGATCCCCCGTTCGAAGCGGATGAGCACGGAGTCGGACTCGAACTCCCAGGCGGCATGAAATCCGGCCAGTACGTCACCCATGCGGGCCATCGTATGCGGCACGCAAGCCTCCGTCGCCTCTCTGGGCAGACCGCAGTTTTTCGTCCTCTACGCGCGTCAGGCCGACGCGCCGGCGGACAAACCCGTCCGGCACACGTCATCATCGTGCGCGCACTGGACCGCGCGGTACGCGCCAATGCCGATCTCCGCGAAGTTGCGGAGACTCTCCGTGCCCGGCTCGAAGTAGCCGGTGTGCCCCTTCGCCCCGGCGGCGGACAGCACGCGCGCCCCGAACCCCTTCGACACCGGGTCCGCGCCGTGTCCGAGGCCGCCGACCTCCATGTAGGGCACGTCCTGGATCCAGTCGTCCGCGTCGCGCATCGCCCAGACCCGGGCGGTGGTGTGCAGGTTCGCTGCGTTCGCCGACCGCATGCCGGGGCTGCCCGCCACCGCTATGTCGGAGACCCGGGAGGGCAGCGCGTGGGCGGCCACCCCGCACAGGACCGAGCCGTAGCTGTGGCAGTACAGCGCCACGTCCGTGGTTCCCGGCAGCGCCCGCACCAGCGCGTTCAGCCGCACCGCGCCGTCCTCGGCGCGCATGGCGGTGGCCGCGTCGATGCCCAGCCCGTTGGGCGCCGTGTAGTCGGCCCACGCGATCACGGCCGTACGCGTGGCCGGATCGGCCGCGCGCTCCGCCGCGTACAGCGACTTCGCCATGCCGACGGGCGCCGAGTACCGCTTGTACGTGCGCTGGAAGGTGAGCAGGTCGGTGTCGACGCCGGGCACCACGACCGAGACACGGCGCGCCTTGTCGAGGTCGCCGAAGACCTCGGCGACCCGCCCCGAGCCGTTGGGGTCGAAGGCGAGGATCTTGCGGCCCTTGTGGAGCAGAGCCTCGTAGCGGTGCATCCGGCGGCCCGCGTCGTGCTGGCCGAGCGACGACAGCCGGGTGTCGCGCATGCGCTTGTGCTCGACCTTGCGCTCGTGCTTCAGCGCGAGGCGGTTCGCCTCGTAGCGCAGGGTCACCGGCGCCCCGTTCATGTTGCCGACCGCGAGCGGGTAGCGGTGGGCGAGACGGGAACGCTGCTGGGAGTCGAGCGTGCTGAAGAAGTGGGACAGCCGGCCCGGAGCGGCATCCGGGTCCGGAAGCCGGTGTCCGGCGATGCTGCCGTGCTCCCACGCGGAGCGGGACGACTGGAGGGGCGAAGCCGCCCGATGACTGTGGAGTGCGGTCCAGCCACTGGTGGCCAGCATCACGAACACCACGGCCAGCGCGAGCAGTGCGCGCCAGACGTTGAGTTGGGGGGGTGTGTCGAAGGAAGTCACTGAGAGGACACCCTAGGAGAAGTGAGGTGCCTCCCGTTAAACGAGTGACTGGTATCACGTTTCCGATGGGGTGATTGGGGCAAACCGGGTTCAGTTTGAGATAAATAGTGACGCTCTGTACGCGGACACCTGCGACGCGTGTGCGATATGTGACGCTCCGCGTGGGGGTGTTGTGCGGTTGCGGGGATTCCGCGGAGATCCCGTGCGCACGTCATCCGTGCAACGTGCGCGAGTACGTGCCGGGTTCCGCACGCGGACGCCGCGGGGTGTCGCGCGATGGTGTCGAAGGGTGACGGCGACGGAGCGTCACCGGCCGTCACCGCGGCCCGGGGCCCCACTTCTCCGCCAACGCGGGCCCCACCTGGTCGAGATAGGTGGCGGTCAGCTCGCGGATCGCCTCGACGCTGGTGTCCTCGCCCGCGCCCCACAGGCGGCCCGTCACCCGCATCACCCCGCCGAACACGGCGACCGCGATGCGCGGGCGCGGGTCCGCGTCGACGTCGAGGCCCTCACGCTCGGCGATCAGTCGCGCGATCTCCTCCTCGATCTCCTCCGAGCGGCGCAGATGGACGGCGAGCAGCGCGGGTGTCGACTCGATCAACTGGTAGGTGCGCATGTGCAGTTCGATCGGCACGACGGCCTCGATCGCCTCGCCGATGGTGTCCCAGCTCTCCAGGACCGCCCGGCGCAGCGCCTCCAACGGGGCCTCGTGGGGCGGCCGTTCGCGCACTGCGGCGATGAAGTGCGACTCCGCGAGCCGCTGCAGGAAGAGGGCCGCGTCCTCCTTGCCCGCGAAGTAGCGGAAGAAGGTGCGCTGGGAGACGTCGACGGCCTCGGCGATCTCGTCGACGGTGGTGTGCTCGTACCCCTGGGTGGTGAACAGTTCGAGGGCGGCCCGCAGCAGTGCGTCGCGGGTGCGCTGTTTCTTGCGCTCGCGCAGTCCGGGGCGGGGCGCCACCGTCTCCGCCGCCGTGCCGACCGTGTCCGTCATGGTGTCGCGACCCTCTTCTCCGAACTGTTCGCGCAGTTCAGCCTATCTGTGAGTAACGTGACAGTTACCGACTTGTGAATTGGTTTGTCAATTGTCAGTGGCTGTCACTAGCCTCGAAAAATGACTAGTCAGACCACCATCGACAAGACGGGCCCGGGGGACAAGATTCCGGTCTCCCCGTTGGACCGGGCCCCGTCCACGGGCCTGCGCGGCCACCCGTGGTTCACCCTCATCACCGTGGCCGTCGGGGTCATGATGGTGGCCCTGGACGGCACCATCGTGGCCATCGCCAACCCCGCCATCCAGAAGGACCTCGGCGCCAGTTTCGCCGACGTCCAGTGGATCACCAACGGCTACTTCCTCGCCCTCGCGGTCACCCTGATCACCGCGGGCAAGCTCGGCGACCGGTTCGGCCACCGGCAGACCTTCCTCATCGGTGTGGTCGGCTTCGCCGCCGCCTCGGGCGCCATCGGGCTCTCCCACAGCATCGCCTTCGTCGTCACCTTCCGCGTCTTCCAGGGCCTGTTCGGCGCGCTGCTGATGCCGGCCGCGCTCGGCCTGCTCCGCGCCACCTTCCCGGCCGAGAAGCTGAACATGGCGATCGGCATCTGGGGCATGGTCATCGGCGCCTCCACCGCGGGCGGCCCGATCCTCGGCGGTCTGCTCGTCCAGCACGTCAGCTGGCAGTCGGTGTTCTTCATCAACGTGCCCGTCGGCGTCATCGCGCTGGTCCTCGGCGTGCTGATCCTCACCGACCACCGTTCCGCGAACGCCCCGCGTTCCTTCGACCTCCTCGGCATCGCGCTGCTCTCCGGCGCCATGTTCTGCCTGGTCTGGGCGCTCATCAAGGCCCCGGCCTGGGGCTGGGGCTCCGCCACGACCTGGTCCTTCCTGGGCGCCTCGATCCTCGGTTTCGTGGTCTTCGCCCTCTGGGAGAAGCGCGTCAAGGAGCCCCTGATCCCGCTCGCGCTGTTCCGCTCCGTGCCGCTGTCGGCCGGTGTGGTCCTGATGGTCCTGATGGCCATCGCCTTCCTCGGCGGGCTGTTCTTCGTCACCTTCTACCTGCAGCGGGTCCACGGGATGAGCCCGGTCGACGCCGGTCTGCACCTGCTGCCGCTCACCGGAATGATGATCGTGGGCTCGCCGCTGGCCGGCGTCCTGATCACCAAGGCGGGTCCGCGCATCCCGCTGGCGGGCGGCATGGCGCTCACCGCGATCTCCATGTACGGCATGTCGACGCTGGACACGGACACGAGCAGCCTGGTCATGTCGATCTGGTTCGCGGGCCTCGGCCTCGGACTCGCGCCGGTCATGGTCGGAGCCACCGAGGTCATCGTGGGCAACGCGCCGATGGAGCTCTCCGGTGTCGCCGGCGGTCTCCAGCAGGCCGCCATGCAGATCGGCGGCAGCCTCGGTACGGCCGTGCTGGGCGCCGTCATGGCCTCCAAGGTCGACAACGACCTCGCGGGCAACTGGGCCGACGCCAAGCTGCCGCCGCTCACCCCGGCCCAGCTGGACCAGGCGTCCGAGGCCGTCCGGGGCGGCGTCGCGCCGGTCACCCCGGGCACTCCGGCCGCGATCGCCGCGCGGATCACCGACGTCGCCCACGAGACCTTCATCTCCGGCATGAGCCTCGCCTGCCTCGTCGCCGCCGGTGTCGCCGTCGTGGCCGTCTTCGTCGCGCTGCTCACCAAGCGGGGCGAGAACGCCGACGCCGCGGGAGCGGGCGCCGGACACATCTGACGGACGGACCCGCGCACCGGCAGGCCTGGCGGCGCGGGCAGCGGCCTGCTCTGACACCGGCCGGGCAGCGGATATCGACGCAGCGGATATCGACAGTGGGCCCGCGTGCCGCCCCGAGCGGCGCGCGGGCCACCGGTCCGTACGGGGGAGTTCCACCGTCCCCAGGTCCACGCGTCCCCCGGATCTACGTGGGGGAGTGTTCCTCCGACCCCGCCGACAGGGGATGCGGCAGCATTCCCGGGCCGCCCGTCAGGGCTGCGACCTCCGCCCGCAGCGCCCGCACCTCCGCCGCGAGCGACTCGATCGCCGCGGTCTGCCGCCGTTCCTCCACGTCGTCCTTCTCGAACCGCGAGATGAACCAGGCGGCGATGTTCGCGGTGACGACACCGAGGAGGGCGATCCCGGAGAGCATCAGGCCGACCGCGAGGACGCGGCCCATCCCCGTGGTCGGGGCGTGATCGCCGTACCCCACGGTCGTCATCGTCGTGAACGACCACCACACCGCGTCACCCAGCGTCTTGATGTTCCCGTTCGGCGAGTCCCGCTCCACGGACAGCACGGCGAGCGAGCCGAACATCAGCAGGCCGATGACCGCGCCCCCGACGTACGTCGTCAGCCGGATCTGCGAGGCCATCCGCGCGCGCCGCCCCACCAGCATCAGCGTGGAGACGAGCCGCAGCAGCCGCAGCGGCTGAAGGATCGGCAGGATCACCGCGCACAGGTCCAGCCAGTGGGTGCGGACGAAGTCCCGCCGACGTCGGGCGAGGACGAGCCGGACGAGATAGTCGGCGGCGAAGGCCCCCCACACCACCCACTCCACCACCGTGCACGTGAACGTCACCGAACGGCCGGCGTCGCTGTCCACGATCGGCACGGCGTACCCGAGGGCGAACGCCACCGCGAGGACGAGCAGGGGCCGCTGGGTGCGCACTTCCCAACGGGCCTGTGCCGATTCTTGCTTCATGCCCGCATCGTAGAAAGAAAAAGAGGGAGGGGCGGCGGGTCCACGGCCCACCGCCCCCACTCCGTCGTACGAACGGCTACGCGTCGCCGCCCGCCGCGCCCGGGTCGGCCGCCGTCACGTCGAGCAGCTGATAGCGGTCGACCGCCTGCTTCAGCACCGACCGGTCCACCTTGCCCTCACGGGCCAGCTCGGTCAGCACGGCGACCACGATCGACTGCGCGTCGATGTGGAAGAAGCGCCGGGCCGCGCCGCGCGTGTCCGCGAAGCCGAAGCCGTCCGCGCCGAGGGACTGGTAGGTGCCGGGCACCCACCGCGCGATCTGGTCGGGAACCGATCGCATCCAGTCGGAGACGGCCACGAACGGACCCTGGACGGCGGACAGCTTCCGCGTCACATACGGGACGCGCTGCTCCTCCTCGGGGTGCAGCAGATTGTGCCGCTCCACGTCGACGGCCTCGCGCCGCAGCTCGTTCCAGGACGTCGCCGACCAGACGTCGGCCCTGACGTTCCACTCCTCGGAGAGGATCCGCTGCGCCTCCAGGGCCCACGGAACGGCGACACCCGAGGCCATGATCTGTGCGGGGATGGTGCCCGAGGTGCCCTCGCTGAAGCGGTAGAGGCCCTTCAGGATGCCCTCGGCGTCCACGTTCTCCGGCTCGGCCGGGTGCTGGAGCGGCTCGTTGTAGACGGTGAGGTAGTAGAAGACGTCCTCGCCGTGCGGGTGCTCCTCGGACGAGCCGTACATGCGGCGCAGACCGTCCTGGACGATGTGCGCGATCTCGAAGCCGAACGCCGGGTCGTAGGCGACACAGCCCGGGTTCGTCGAGGCGAGCAGCTGCGAGTGGCCGTCCGCGTGCTGCAGACCCTCACCGGTCAGCGTCGTACGTCCGGCAGTGGCGCCCAGCACGAAACCGCGCGCCAGCTGGTCGGCCATCTGCCAGAACTGGTCACCCGTTCGCTGGAAACCGAACATCGAGTAGAAGACGTAGACCGGGATGAGCGGCTCGCCGTGCGTGGCGTACGCCGAACCCGCCGCGATCAGCGAGGCCGTACAGCCCGCCTCCGAGATGCCGTCGTGCAGCATCTGGCCGGTCGGCGACTCCTTGTAGGCGAGGAGCAGTTCGCGGTCCACCGACTCGTACTGCTGGCCGAGCGGGTTGTAGATCTTCGCACTCGGGAAGAACGAGTCCATGCCGAAGGTGCGGTACTCGTCGGGCGCGATCAGCACGAACCGCTTGCCGATCTCCTTGTCCCGCATGAGGTCCTTGAGCAGTCGAACGAACGCCATGGTCGTGGCGATGGACTGCTGACCCGAGCCCTTCTTCACGCTCGCGTACGTCTTGTCCTCGGGCAGGACCAGCGGTTTCGACCGCACGATTCGCGTCGGGACGTACCCGCCGAGCCCCTTGCGGCGGTCGTGCATGTACTGGATCTCCTCCGAGTCCCGGCCCGGGTGGTAGTACGGCGGCGCGCCGTCCTCCAGCTCCTTGTCGGAGATCGGCAGGTGCAGCCGGTCGCGGAAACCCTTGAGGTCGGCGACCGTCAGCTTCTTCATCTGGTGCGTGGCGTTGCGGCCCTCGAAGTTCGGGCCGAGCGTCCAGCCCTTGACCGTCTGCGCCAGGATCACCGTCGGCTGGCCCTTGTGCTCCTTGGCCGCCGAGAACGCCGCGTAGATCTTCTTGTGGTCGTGACCGCCGCGCCCCAGGTGCAGGATCTGGTCGTCGGTCATGCCCTCGACCATCGCCCGCAGCCGGTGGTCGTCGCCGAAGAAGTGCTGGCGGATGTACGAGCCCGTCTCCGTGGCGTACGTCTGGAACTGGCCGTCCGGCGTGGTGTTCAGCCGGTTGACCAGCACGCCGTCGCGGTCCTGTGCGAGCAGCGGGTCCCAGGTGCGGTCCCAGACCAGCTTGATGACGTTCCAGCCGGCGCCCCGGAACTGGGACTCCAGCTCCTGGATGATCTTGCCGTTGCCGCGTACCGGGCCGTCGAGGCGCTGGAGGTTGCAGTTCACGACGAAGGTCAGGTTGTCCAGGCCCTCGCGCGCGGCGATCGACAGCTGGCCGAGCGACTCGGGCTCGTCCATCTCGCCGTCGCCGAGGAACGCCCAGACGTGTGACTTGGAGGTGTCGGCGATGCCGCGCGCCTCCATGTAGCGGTTCATCCGGGCCTGGAAGATCGCGCCGAGCGGGCCGAGGCCCATCGACACGGTCGGGAACTCCCAGAAGCCCGGCATCAGCCGCGGGTGCGGGTACGAGGAAAGGCCGTAGGGCGCCTTCGACTTCTCCTGGCGGAACGCGTCGAGCTGCTGCTCGGAGAGCCGGTCCAGAAGGAACGCGCGGGCGTAGATGCCCGGCGAGGCGTGCCCCTGGAAGAAGATCTGGTCGCCGCCGTCGCCCTCGTCCTTGCCGCGGAAGAAGTGGTTGAAGCCGACGTCGTAGAGCGAGGCGGAGGAGGCGAAGGTCGCGATGTGGCCGCCGACGCCGATGCCGGGGCGCTGCGCCCTGGAGACCATCACGGCCGCGTTCCAGCGGGTCGCGTTGAGGACCTTGCGCTCGATCTCCTCGTTGCCCGGGAAGAACGGCTCGTCCTTGGTGGCGATCGTGTTGACGTAGTCCGTGCTGCGCATCTCGGGCACGGCCACGCGCTTCTCACGGGCCCGCTCGATCAGCCGCAGCATCAGATAGCGGGCCCGCTCACGGCCGCGCTGGTCGACGGCTGCGTCGAGGGAGTCGAGCCACTCCTGAGTCTCCTCAGGGTCGAAGTCCGGGACCTGGCTGGGAAGGCCGCCAATGATGATCGGGTTGCGATCGGATCCGGAAGCCACGCTGTTCCTTCGCTGTCAGAGGGCTGTCTACGGTGGGTTTTCCCTGTATCTGCACCGTTCCCCATCGTGTACCTCGGGAACGCATACGTCATCTCTACTAAGGGGTAACCGAGACGTTCGTGCAGACCGTTGGGACGGCCCCGACCAAAACGTAACGATACGCTCAGTGCGTGACGCGTTCCGCAAAGTCGTTCGGCCTTCGCACGCCCCAAGGGTTCCGAAGTGGATAAATGGGGCAGAAGGGTGTGGTGCCCGTCACGTGGCGTCATGATGGCCCGCCGGGAGTTGCGTCGGCACTGCCAGGATCGTCACCGTTTCGGCGGTCTCGACGGCCGGGTACTTGCGCGATCCGCTCCGCCCGTGTGGACTACGGCCAACGCTTCGCGCACGCGCGTGGCTGAGACCCCCCTGACTCTGGACGAGCAGGGGGAGACCCCAATTCCGAAACATGATCAGGAGGCAAGCCGTGAGCGCGACCGCGGACCACGCGGAGGAGCGGACCAACCCGGCCGCCAGGCTGGGGTTCGAGCCCGGACAGGTGGTCCAGGAGATCGGCTTCGACGACGACGTTGACCACGAGCTCCGTGAAGGCATCGAATCGCTGATCGGCCAGGATCTGGTCGACGAGGACTACGACGACGTCGCTGACGTGGTGTTGTTGTGGTTCCGGGACGAGGACGGCGATCTCACGGACGCACTGGTGGACGTCATCGGTCTCCTTGAGGACGGCGGCATGATCTGGCTGCTGACTCCGAAGACCGGCAGGGACGGTTACGTCGAGCCCAGCGACATCAGCGATGCCGCACAGACAGCCGGCCTCTCCCAGACGAAGAGCATCTCCGTCGGCAAGGAATGGTCGGGTACCCGCCTGGCCACTCCCAAGTCGAAGCGCTGAGCTGCAGCCCCGTCTGCAAGCAGAGCATCCGTGAGGCCCCCGCCGAGCCACCTCGGCGGGGGCCTCACGCATACGCCCGGGCCGACCCGGCGGGGTCGCGCCGGAGCCGGGAGTCGATCACTGCGTACGCTGGTCGTCACCCGAACAGACCTGTGGAAGGGAAGCGAGTGACTATGGCCATCGAGGTCGGCACCAAGGCCCCGGACTTCGAGCTGAAGGACAACCATGGCGCCACCGTGAAACTGTCCGACTTCCGTGGCGAGAAGAACGTGGTGCTGCTCTTCTACCCGTTCGCCTTCACCGGTGTGTGCACCGGCGAGCTGTGCTCCCTGCGCGACAACCTGCCGCAGTTCACCGACCGCGACACCCAGCTCCTCGCGGTCTCCAACGACTCCATCCACACCCTGCGCGTCTTCGCCGAGCAGGAGGGCCTGGAGTACCCGCTTCTGTCCGACTTCTGGCCGCACGGCAACATTTCGCGCGCGTACGGCGTCTTCGACGAGGACAAGGGCTGCGCGGTGCGCGGCACGTTCATCATCGACAAGGAGGGTGTCGTCCGGTGGACCGTCGTCAACGCCCTGCCGGACGCGCGTGACCTGAACGAGTACGTCAAGGCGCTCGACACCCTGTGATTCTTCGGTTCCAAGCCCTGCAAGGCACGGGAACCCGTCACTAGGATCGAACCGTTGATCCGATACCAACGCACCTACGGGGCTCCCCGCCCCTGAACACCATTGGGAGGACTCGTGGGAGTCAGCCTCAGCAAAGGCGGCAACGTATCGCTGTCGAAGGAGGCCCCGGGACTGACCGCGGTCATCGTCGGTCTGGGATGGGATGCCCGGACCACCACCGGTGTGGACTTCGACCTCGATGCCAGTGCCATCCTCACGAACGCGGACGGCAAGGTCAGCTCCGACCAGAACTTCGTGTTCTTCAACAACCTGAAGAGCCCGGACGGTTCGGTGGAGCACACCGGCGACAACATCACCGGTGAGGGCGAGGGCGACGACGAGCAGATCAAGGTCAATCTCGCCGCCGTTCCCGCCGACGTCACGAAGATCGTGTTCCCGGTCTCCATCTACGAGGCCGAGAACCGCCAGCAGTCCTTCGGCCAGGTCCGCAACGCGTTCATCCGCGTGGTGAACCAGGCCGGCGAGGCGGAGATCGCGCGCTACGACCTCTCCGAGGACGCCTCGACGGAGACCGCGATGGTCTTCGGCGAGCTCTACCGCAACGGCGCCGAGTGGAAGTTCCGTGCCATCGGCCAGGGCTACGCCTCGGGCCTGCGCGGCATCGCGCAGGACTTCGGCGTCAACGTCTGAGCCTCAGGGCTTCAGGCACCTCGGTCCGGTGCCGCACCCCTTTTCGGTGCGGCACCGGACCTGCCGTACCAAGTGAAGATCGACCTCGGGGAGGACCAGCATCATGGGCGTCACGCTCGCCAAGGGGGGCAATGTCTCCCTCTCGAAGGCCGCACCGAACCTCACACAGGTGATGATCGGGCTCGGCTGGGACGCACGTTCCACCACCGGAGCCGACTTCGACCTCGACGCCAGCGCCCTGCTGTGCAACGGCGGCCGTGTGCTCGGGGACGAGTGGTTCATCTTCTACAACCAGCTCAAGAGCCCGGACGGCTCCGTGGAGCACACCGGTGACAACCTCACGGGCGAGGGCGAGGGCGACGACGAGTCGATCCTGATCGACCTCTCCAAGGTTCCGGCCAACGTCGACAAGATCGTCTTCCCGGTCTCCATCCACGACGCGGACAATCGTGGCCAGACCTTCGGCCAGGTCAGCAACGCCTTCATCCGTGTGGTCAACCAGGCCGACGGCCAGGAGCTCGCCCGCTACGACCTCTCCGAGGACGCCTCCACCGAAACGGCGATGATCTTCGGCGAGGTCTACCGCTACAACAGCGAGTGGAAGTTCCGGGCGGTCGGCCAGGGGTACGCGTCCGGGCTGCGGGGCATCGCGCTCGACTTCGGGGTCAATGTTTCCTAGGCCCACCTGCACCGGCCGGAGGCGGCCCCTTAGACTTCGTGGTCAACAGTAGGTAAAGCCGAGTACGGCGCGGGGGCGACCCTCCCCCAAGCTACCGCTTGGGGGTGCCCCCACCACACGATGATTGGGTAGCCAGTGCTTCTGAAAACCTTCGGCTGGTCGTTCGCGATTACCGCGCTCGGTCTGGTCGCAGCGGCCTTCTACGGGGGGTGGACCGCCTTCGGCATCGTGGCGATCCTGGCCGTCCTGGAGATCTCGCTGTCCTTCGACAACGCGGTGGTCAACGCCGGAATCCTGAAGAAGATGAACGCCTTCTGGCAGAAGATCTTCCTCACGGTCGGCGTACTGATCGCCGTCTTCGGTATGCGCCTGGTCTTCCCCGTCGTGATCGTCGCCATGAGCGCCAAGATCGGCCCGATCGACGCGGTCGATCTCGCGCTGAACGACAAGGACCAGTACCAGCAGCTGGTGACCGACGCCCACCCGTCGATCGCCGCCTTCGGTGGCATGTTCCTGTTGATGATCTTCCTCGACTTCATCTTCGAGGACCGGGACATCCAGTGGCTGCGCTGGATCGAGCGCCCGCTCGCCAAGCTCGGCAAGGTCGACATGCTGTCGGTCTGCATCGCTCTGATCATCCTGCTGATCACCTCCATGACCTTCGCGGTCCACGCCCACCAGCACGGCGGCGGACACGTCGACAAGGCGCAGACGGTGCTGATCTCCGGCATCGCGGGCCTGATCACGTACATGGTCGTCGGCGGACTCTCCGGCTACTTCGAGGACAAGCTCGAAGAGGAGGAGGAGCGCGAACACGAGGCAGAGGAGGAGGCCGAGCGGAGCGGCAAGAAGAAGCCGGCCGTCGTCCTCGCCGGCCAGGCCGCGTTCTTCATGTTCCTCTACCTGGAAGTGCTGGACGCCTCGTTCTCCTTCGACGGCGTCATCGGCGCCTTCGCCATCACCAACGACATCGTGCTGATGGCCCTCGGCCTCGGCATCGGCGCCATGTACGTCCGCTCGCTCACGGTCTACCTGGTCCGCCAGGGCACCCTCGACGACTACGTCTACCTGGAGCACGGCGCGCACTACGCGATCGGCGCCCTCGCCATGATCCTCCTCGTGACCATCCAGTACGAGATCAACGAGGTCATCACCGGCCTCGTCGGCGTCGTCCTGATCGGCTGGTCCTTCTGGTCCTCGGTGCGCCGCAACAAGGCGCTCGCCGAGGCCGAGGGAAAAGGCCCGACCTCGGACGAGAAGGCTGAGGTCTCGTCCGGGGTGTGACACCCCTCCCGCTGAGGAACGCTCTGAGCGGGGCGGTCGTCGAGGACGAGTCCTCCGCGGCCGCCCCGCCGCATACCGAGAAACGTGGGGGGCGGAATGGGCATCTGGCAGGACCTGTGGCGCGGGCGCTCGGCGGACTTCGACTCCGGCAGCGCGGCGTCCAACTCCATTGAAATGACCAAGCGCAACCACACGGTCTCGCTCACCAAACAGGGCGCGGCCACCGGCAACCTCCGCATCAACCTGTCCTGGCGGATGCGTACCTCCGACTTCGGCGGACCACAGCGCGGCAGCCTGCTGCGCCACCCCTTCCGCACCTTCAAGCCGGAAGTGGTCCAGGGGCACACCCAGAGCATGGTCAACGTCGACCTCGACCTCGGCGTCATGTACGAGCTGACGGACGGCACCAAGGGCGTCGTCCAGCCGCTCGGCAGCTTCCTCGGCGAACTCAACGCCCCGCCGTTCGTCAAACTCAGCGGCGATGACCGCTTCGGTTCCGCCTCGGGCGAGACGGCCTACGTCAACCTCGACCACCGCGACGACATCAAACGGCTGCTGGTCTTCGTCTACATCTACGACCAGACCCCGGCCTTCGACCGCACGCACGCCATCATCACGCTCTATCCGAGCAACGGCCCGCGCATCGAGATCGGCCTCGACGAACGCCATCCGCAGGCCCGCTCCTGCGCCGTCGTCATGATCGAGTGCAACAAGGGCGAGGTGACCGTACGCCGTGAGGTGAAGTTCGTGTACGGCTTCCAGGCCGAACTCGACCGGCTCTACGGCTGGGGGCTCCAGTGGGGCCGCGGATACAAGTCGAAGGCCGACCGTTAGAGGCCGGCCGCGCTCGGCGGCCGGACCGCGGCCATGCTCAGCGGCCGAGGAACTGCGGCCCCTGCGGCGGCAGCCTGAAGTCCGGGTCGGGCCCCGCGCCCACCGCCTGCGGGAAGCCGTACGCGGGCTGTGTGGCCGGCGCGGTCTGCGGCTGCGGGTAGCCGTAGGCGGACGGGCCGGCCGGCTGACTGGCCGGCTGGGGGTAGCCGTACGCCGGCTCGGTCACGGCCGGCGCGGCAGGCTGCGGATAGCCGTACGCGGGCTGCTGAGGGACCGGGGCGGACTGCTCCGGCGGCAGCGGCACCGAGGCCTCGGGCGCCGTGGCGGGCGAGGCCCAGGCGGTGACCTCCGGAGCGGATCCGGCCGCCGCGGCGGCCTCGGACTCGTCCACCGAGATCCCGAAGTCGGTCGCGAGCCCCACCAGACCGTTGGAGTAGCCCTCGCCGAGCGCCCGGAACTTCCACCCCTCGCCGCGCCGGTACAGCTCGCCGCAGATCAGCGCGGTCTCCGCACCGGTCTCCGGCTTGATGTCGAAGTACGCCAGCGGTTCACCGTCCGTGACGGCAGCGTCGTACAGCAGAATGCGCAGATCACGTACGCGATCGAAGGTGACGTCATCCGCCGATGCGACCAGGAGAATCTGTCCGACACCGGACTCGACACCCGTCAGATCTGTCTGGATCGTGTCGGTGAGGCCCTCGGTGACGCGCTTCTTGCCGAGCCGCCACACCTTGCCGGACGGATGGCGGGGCTGGTTGTAGAAGACGAAGTCCTCGTCGGATCGCACACGACCGTCGGGGCCGAGGAGCAGCGCCGAGGCATCGACATCGGGGACACCCTGTCCGGGCGCCCAGCGCAGGACGGCGCGCACCGCTGTGGCGTCCAGCGGGACGTTCGACCCTTTCAGCATCGCGTGCGTCATGCGGTCATCCTGCCCTGTCGGTCCTGGTCACGACAATGCGGGGTCGTCCCGGAACCGGTGAGTGTTGGACATGGCGGAGTTACCTGAACTTCATGCCCGGTGGGAACCCCTGACATGGATCCATACGTACTATTACCGGCCACATCACATCCGGCCACCTAGCCGCCACGGGGGAGTCCCATGCGTCATTTTGGTCACATCACCCCGGAAGAGCGGCAGCGCCTCTTCCACCGGGAACCCGGCGTCTTCACGTCCGACTCCCCGGCCAGAGTCCTCGCCGCCGCCCTCGGGGCGACGCTGTACAGCCCGGCGACCCGGCCCCGGCTGGCCGACGACATCGTCAAGCAGACACTGCGTGGCGTGGTCTCGATGGTGCTGTGCCTGGAGGACTCGATCGACGACTCCGAGGTCGTGGGCGCCGAGGAGAACCTGGTCCGCCAGTTCACCGACCTCGCGGCCAGGCCGGACATGGGCGAGCTGCCGCTGCTGTTCGTCCGGGTCCGCTCTCCCGAGCAGATCCCCGACCTCGTGCGGCGCCTCGGCCCCGCCGTCCGGCTGCTGTCCGGATTCGTGATGCCGAAGTTCACCGAGGAACGCGGCACGCCCTTCCTGGAGGCCCTCGCCTCCGCCGAGGCGGCGAGCGGCCGACGGCTCTTCGCCATGCCCGTCCTGGAGTCGCCCGAGCTGCTCTACCGCGAATCGCGCGTGGAGACCCTGGAGGGCATCTCCCGCGCCGTCGACAAGTACCGCGACCGGGTGCTCGCGCTGCGCCTCGGCGTGACGGACTTCTGCTCCTCGTACGCGCTGCGCCGGGCCCCCGACATGACGGCGTACGACGTCCAGGTGGTCGCCTCCGTGATCGCCGACGTGGTGAACATGCTGGGACGGGCCGACGGCACCGGCTTCACCGTCACCGGGCCGGTGTGGGAGTACTTCCGCGTCCAGGAGCGCATGTTCAAGCCGCAGCTGCGCCGCAGCCCCTTCCTGGAGGGGCAGGCGGAGGAACTGCGCGCGAGGCTGATCGAGCACGCCATGGACGGGCTGCTGCGCGAGATCACCCTCGACCAGGCCAACGGCCTCATGGGCAAGACCTGCATCCACCCCTCGCACGTGCTGCCCGTGCACGCACTGTCCGTGGTCAGCCATGAGGAGTTCAGTGACGCCCAGGACATCCTCAGGCCGGAGCGCGGCGGTGGGGGTGTACTGAGGTCGGCGTACACGAACAAAATGAACGAGGTGAAGCCGCATCGCGCCTGGGCCGAGCGCACCCTGCTGCGCGCCGAGGTCTTCGGGGTCGCCCACGAGGACATCGGCTTCGTCGAGCTGCTCACCGCCGGACTGACGGCGTGAGCCGGCCCGGCCGAGCGAAGCGCAACCCCGACATCAAGGAACCGATGAACACCCCCGTGCACGACCCGAACGACCCCGACGACGTGAACGCCCCGGACGCCCCGGACGACGCGGTGTGGACCGGGAGCTGGGTCGCCGAGCGGCTCGGTGTCGAGCTCGTCGGCGACGAGGGGCTGAGCGGCCTGCTGGGGCTCGCGCTGCGGCGCAACCCCAGGCGCGCCCACCTGCTCGTCTCGAACATCCTGGGCAAGCACGTGCCCCAGTCGCCGTCCGTCGTCCACGGGCACGGACTCGCGCTCGGCCGGCGGGTGCGCGAGCTGCTGGGCACCGACGAAGCCCGCGCGGCCGTGGTCCTCGGGTACGCCGAGACGGCCACCGGGCTCGGCCACTCGGTGGCGGACGGCGTGGGCGTCGCGCCCTACCTCCACTCCACCCGCCGCCCGGTCCGCGGCGTCCCGCGGGCGGGCGGCTTCGAGGAGTCCCACTCGCACGCCACCTCGCATCTCCTCCTCCCAGAGGACCCGGATCTGCTTTCGGGCCCCGGCCCGCTGATCCTCGTCGACGACGAGTTCTCCACCGGCAACACCGTCCTCAACACGATCCGCGACCTGCACGAGCGCTACCCGCGTGAGCGGTACGTGGTCGTCGCGCTGGTCGACATGCGGTCGGAGTCCGACCTGGCGCGCTTCGAGAAGTTCGCCGGGGAGATCGGCGCCCGCGTGGACCTGGTCTCGGCCGCGTCGGGCACGGTGCGCCTCCCCGAAGGCGTCCTGGAGAAGGGGACGGCACTGGTCGCCGAGCACGAACCGGCGGCGTCCGACGCCCCCGCCCTCACCCCCGAGAGCTCCGGCCCGGCCGTCCGCGTCGAGCTCGGCTGGCCCCGCGGCCTCCCCGACGGCGGGCGGCACGGGTTCACACCCGGACACCGAATACGTTTGGACGCCGCCCTGCCCGCCATGGCGGCGCGGCTCGCCGACGCCCTGCCCGACGGCGCCCGCCGCGTGCTGGTGCTCGGCTTCGAGGAACTGATGTACGCGCCGCTCCGACTGGCGGACGAGCTGGAGCAGGCGGTGCCCGCCGAGGTGCGCTTCTCCACGACGACCCGGTCCCCGGTGCTCGCCCTCGACGACCCCGGCTACGCGATCCGCAGCCGCATCGTTTTCCCGGCCCACGACAACCCGGACGACGGACCGGGCGAGCGCTACGCCTACAACGTCGCGGGCGCCGGGTTCGACGCCGTCGTGGCAGTCGTCGACTCCACCGCCGACACCCCCGAACTGCACGCGCCCGACGGCCTGTTGGCCCAGCTGGCGGCGCACACCCCGCGTGTCCTGCTCGCCGTCGTCCCGTCGTACGTCCCCGCACGGCCGCCCACCGAAAGGCCCTCCATGCTGCCCGAGCCCCTCCGCGGCCCCGCCTTCTCCTCGTACGCCCCCGACGAGGTCGGCTGGCTGCTGCAGGACCTGTCGGACGTGACGCTGGAGGCGCCGACCGAGGAGCGCGAGGAGGCGATCCAGAGCGGCGGCGCCCACTACGCGGAGTCGCTCCCGGTCGAGTACCAGCCGAGCCCCGAGTACCAGGAGCTCTTCCACGCGGCCCTGACCACCTCGGCCGCCCGGATCGCCGAGGCCGTCGGCGCCGTCACCGAGCTGGTGCTCGCCGCCCGGTCTCCCCGCCCCGTCCTGGTGTCCCTGGCCCGGGCCGGCACCCCCGTCGGCGTCCTGATGCGCCGCTGGGCCCAGCACCAGCACGGCCTCGACCTGCCGCACTACGCCGTCTCCATCGTCCGCGGCCGTGGCATCGACGCCAACGCGCTGCGCTGGCTCGCCGCCCACCACGACCCGGCCGACGTCGTCTTCGTCGACGGCTGGACCGGCAAGGGCGCCATCACCCGCGAACTCGCCGACGCGATCCAGGAGTTCGAGGAGGCCGAGGGCGTCACCGGCTTCGACCCGGAGATCGCCGTGCTCGCCGACCCGGGCTCGTGCGTGCGGACGTACGGCACCCGCGAGGACTTCCTCATCCCCTCCGCCTGCCTCAACTCCACCGTATCCGGGCTGATTTCGCGCACGGTGCTGCGCTCCGACCTGGTCGGCGAACACGACTTCCACGGCGCGAAGTTCTACCGCGAGCTCGCCGGCTCCGACGTCTCCGTCGAATTCCTGGACGCCGTGGCCGCCCACTTCCCCGAGGTCGCCGAATCGGCCCGCGACCGGGCGAAGGAGCTGCTCGCCGCCGACCGCGAACCCACCTGGGAGGGCTGGGCGGCGGTCGAGCGGATCAGCGAGGAGTACGGGATACACGACGTGAACCTCGTCAAGCCGGGCGTCGGTGAGACCACCCGGGTGCTCTTGCGCCGGGTCCCCTGGAAGATCCTCGCGCGCGCCGGAGCGGGCGCCGACCTCGACCATGTCAGGCTGCTCGCCGAGCAGCGCGGGGTGCCTGTCGAGGAGGTCGAGGAACTCCCGTACACCTGCGTGGGGTTGATCCACCCGAAGTACACGCGCGGCGCGACCGGTGCCGACGGCAAGGCGGTGACGCTCTGATGTCCGCGCCCAAGGTGCTCGTCGCCAGCGACCTCGACCGCACGCTCATCTACTCCTCGGCCGCGCTCGCGCTGACCATGCCGGACGCGCGGGCGCCCCGGCTGCTCTGCGTCGAGGTGCACGAGAGCAGGCCGCTGTCCTACATGACGGAGACGGCCGCCGGGCTGCTCACCGAACTCGGCGACCTCGCGCACTTCGTGCCCACCACGACCCGCACCCGCAAGCAGTACCAGCGCATCAACCTGCCCGGCCCGGCGCCGGAGTACGCGATCTGCGCCAACGGCGGACATCTGCTGGTCGACGGCGTCTCCGACCCCGACTGGCACACCGCTGTGCTGGAGCGGCTCGCCTCGCAGTGCGCGCCGCTGGACGAGGTGCGAGAGCACCTGGCGGCGACCGCGGACCCGGTCTGGGTGCGCAAGCACCGGGTCGCCGAGGATCTGTTCGCCTATCTGGTGGTGGAGCGGGAACTGCTCCCCGAGCAGTGGGTGAAGGACCTGGCCGTGTGGGCGGAGAACCGCGGCTGGACGGTCTCGTTGCAGGGCCGCAAGATCTACGCCGTGCCGAAGCCGCTCACCAAGAGCGCGGCCGTGCGTGAGGTCGCCCGCCGTACCGGAGCCGTTCTCACGCTCGGCGCGGGGGACTCGCTGCTCGACGCCGACCTGCTGCTCGCCGCCGACCGCGGCTGGCGCCCGGGGCACGGCGAGCTCGCCGAAGCGGACTGGACGGCACCGGCGATCACCGCGCTCCCGGAGCGGGGTGTCGCGGCGGGGGAGCGGATCCTGCGCGAGTTCGTGAGCGCCTGCACCGGCTCCGGTCCCGCCTGAGGGATATGCGGAATTTGGTCCCGGTCTCGTCCGTTTGGGGTGACCGGGGCCGTTCCGCCGCGACACGCCGGAGGGGCTTCGGGCACGGCTGAAGAGTTGGTAAGAAATCCCCCGGGATCAGCCGCAGCAGCCGCCGCCGCAGCACCCGCCTCCGCCGCCGCCCGAGCGTGGTGCCGACGCCGGCGCGGACGCCGAACCGCCCTTGGCGACGGCGACCGCCGACAGGAGTTTGACGGTGTCGTCGTGTCCGGCGGGGCAGGCCGCGGGAGCGGCGGATTCGGCCATCGGGCGGCTCAGTTCGAAGGTGTCGCCGCAGGTCCGGCAGCGGTACTCATAGCGAGGCATGCGCACAGGTTAGCCGGAACGAGCCAACGTCCGTAGGGCTCCGGTGTCTTCCTCCGGCGTGGCGGGTCGAGGGCCCCGCGCGCGGTCCAAGGCCGGTCGAAGGGGGGCGAACTGGTTGACCCCGTTGACCTCTGAGTTTTTTTGTCTCGTTGCTGATCGAAGAGATCCCATTGGTCGCTGATAATTTAATAGGGCCGCGACGAGCCGCAAGGTCGGGGAGGGGGGCTCGCAGCCGCGAAAGTGGCCGCTGCAACTACCCGCGCGCGCAATTCCGAAGTGCGGAGGGAGACGCAGTCGTGACCAAGACGTGGCATCGCAACGATGCTCCGAATCCCCTGTCTTTGGGCCGCCCACGCGCAGGAGCGTGCCGTGGCTAGCACATCCGGACCGCAGCGCGGTCGCGGCTCTCGTCGCAAGCCCTCGCAGCCCACCCGACTGTCCGGCCTGGCCGCGCGCCTCGTGCCGCTCGCCCGCCGTCTCAGACCCGCCTATCCACGCCCCGGCCGGGCCGGTTGGCGACGCTGGGTGCCCTCCTGGCGGCAGTGGCTGGGCGCCTTCGCGCTGTCCATCGGTCTGAGCGGATCGTTTCTGGTCATCGCCTATGCCGCAACGGACATACCCCAGAACCTGAACACATACGCGACCCAGCAGGACAATGTCTACTTCTGGTCGGACGGCACGCCGATGGCCCGTACCGGCTGGGTGCGGCGCCAGGCCATGCCGCTGAAGGACATACCCGAGGACGTGCGCTCGGCGGTCCTCGCGGCGGAGAACGAGAGTTTCTACTCCGACCCCGGAATCTCCGTCAAAGGTCTGACCCGTGCCCTCGTGCGCACGGTCGGCCAGGGAGATACCCAGGGTGGCTCCACCATCACCCAGCAGTACGTGAAGAACGTCTATCTGACCCAGAACCGTTCGGTGACCCGCAAATTCACCGAGGCCATGATCGCCCTCAAGCTCGACAACAAGATGAGCAAGGACAAGATCCTCGAGGGCTACCTCAACACCAGCTGGTTCGGGCGCGGTACCTACGGCCTCCAGCGGGCCTCCCAGGCCTACTACGGCAAGGACGTGAGCAAACTCGACGCCAGCGAGGGCGCGCTCCTCGCCTCGCTCCTCAAGGGCGCGGGTCTCTACGACCCCACCCTGAGCAAGGCCAACCACCAGCGGGCCGAGGAGCGTTGGTCCTGGATCCTCGACCGCATGGTCAAGTCGGGCACCCTGTCGAAGGCCGAGCGGGCCACGTACACGAAGTTCCCCGAGCCGGTCGAGCAGACCGGGGCGTACGACACCGGAAAGCAGAGCGACTACCTGGTCGAGCTGGCGACCCAGTACGCCAGGAAGGCCGGTCACATCTCGGCCCGTGACTTCGACCTCGGCGGCTACCAGATCTACACGACCTTCGACCGCAAGCGCGAGACCGCGCTCACCGACGCGGTGACCAAGGCCCGCGACAAGGCGAAGAAGGACGACCCGGACGGCGCGAAGACCGCCCACTACGGCGCCGCCTCGATCGCCGCCGACGGACGGATCCTCGCCGTTTACGGCGGTCCCGACCACCGTAAACAGGGCTACAACGAGTCCAACGCGACCACCGTCCCGGCCGGTTCGGCCTTCCTGCCCTTCGTCTACGCCGCCGCCCTGGAGCACGGCGTCCACAAGACCCGCGACAGCGCGGCCACACCGGTCACGCCCGACTCCCTCTACGACGGCAACGACGGTGTCCCGGTCAGTACGCCCGAAGGCCCCTACTGGGACCGCAGCGGCAAGAAGGTCGCCGCCCACAACGAGGGCAACAAGAACTACGGGCAGATCACCCTGCGTTCGGCGCTCGCCGCGAACGTGAACACGGCGTTCATGCAACTCGGTATGGACACGGGCCTGGACCAGGTGCGCAGGACCGCCGAGGCGTCGGGCCTGCTTTCCTCCAGCATCGGGCCGCAGGTGCCCGGACTGACCCTGGGCACCTCCACGCCGAGCGCGATCCGTATGGCCAGCTCCTACGCCACCTTCGCCGCCGGCGGGACGCACAGCGAGCCGTACTCGGTGCGCCGCATCACCCGCAACGGCTCCCGCGTCGGGCTGGACACGCCCGCACCCCATCGCGCGATGCGCGCGGAGGTGGCCCGCCAGGTCACCGAGGCGCTCTCGGACTCCTTCAGCACCGGGCATCCCGGCGCGGCCCCCGTGGGGGCGGAGGTGGCCGGCAAGAGGGGTTCCACGCTGGACGACAAGGCCGCCTGGTACGTGGGCACGAACCGATCCGTGTCGACGGCGGTGGTCCTGTACCGCATCGATCTGTCCAAGAGCCTCGAACCGCTGGCGCTCAAGGGGATCGCCGGCGCGCCCGTCGCCGACGTGCCGTACGGCATCTGGTCCGGTGCCATGAGTCCGCTTCGCTGAGCCCGTCGGCCGGCCGCTCGGCTCGGCCCCCTCCGACGGCCACCCGGTGGCCGCGCCACGCTCCTCCCACCCCCCTCGCAGAATGTGCCCCGTATGAACTCGAAGCACAGCCGGCGCCGTCGCCGTGAGCCCGATCCCGGTTCTGCCGCCGCCTCCGCACGCCAGGGCTTCGCGGCCATGACCGCCTTCCTCGTCGTCACGTCCATGGCCGCCACCTACCTGGCCCTGAACACGGACAGGGCCACACCGGCCGCGTCCGCCAGGGCGCACGCCTCCGGCGGCGGCAAGGCGAAGAAGGAGCCGGTGTGGGACGGGAAGACCAAGGTGCTGGGCGACGGCTCCACGTCCTACACCGGTCCGCAGAAGGGCGAGTTGAAGGCCGTACCGCTCAAACCCGGTGAGAAGCCGCCCCAGTTCGTCGTCTTCTCCTGGGACGGCGCGCTCCAGGGCGACGACCAGCTCTTCTCGCACTACCGGGAGCTGGCCGAGGAGTACAACGCCCACATGACGTTCTTCCTGACCGGCATCTATCTGCTGCCCAAGGACAAGAAGACGCTCTACGAGCCCCCCATGCACGATCCGGGCTCGGCGGCGATCAGCTACGCCACCGACGAGCACATCCGCACCACGCTGGAGGAGCTCGGCAAGGCGTGGAAGGACGGCAACGAGATCGGCACCCACTTCAACGGCCACTTCTGCGGCGACAAGGGCGGCGGGGACTGGAGCGTCGCGCAGTGGGAGAGCGAGATCGACCAGTTCTTCTCCTTCGTGGAGAAGTGGAAGACCAACACCGGCGACAGCGATATTCCGGCGCTGCCCTTCGACCCCGCGCGTGCCATCAGCGGCGGGCGCGCACCCTGCCTCGAAGGCCAGAAGAACCTGCTCAAGGCCATGAAGGCCACGGCCAAGAAGTACGACTGGCGCTACGACGCCAGCTCCGCGGGCGACTTCCAGATATGGCCCGCCAAGAAGGCGGGCATCTGGGACTTCCCGCTCCAGATGCTCCCCTACGAGAACGGCAAGTACCAAGGCCTGTCCATGGACTTCAACTTCCTCTACAACCAGTCGGACGGTGAGACCGAGGGAGATCCGGCCAAGTACCCGCAGTGGGAGCAGGAGACCGTCAAGTCCTACATGGCCGGTTTCGACCGCGTCTACTACGGCAGCAGGGCACCGCTGTTCATCGGCAACCACTTCGAGGACTGGAACGGCGGCATCTACATGAAGTCCATCGACCAGGTCATCAAGAACGTGTGCACGAAGAAGGGCGTTCGCTGTGTGTCCTTCCGTGAGCTGACCGACTGGCTCGACGTGCAGAAGCCCGAGACCCTGGAGCGCCTGCGCAGCCTCGACCCCGCCCAGTCGCCGGACTGGTCGACCGTGGTGAAGTAGGGGACGCGGTGGGGCCGTCAGGGCCCCGGCAACGCCTTGAGCGTCAACTTACCCCGGACATAAGGGACTTGGTTGTACCGGACGCGAACTCCCCCCGGATTCAGCACAGTTGAGTGGGACATGTAAAGATTCCCTTCCCTGGAGTCCGACCGGGGATCAAGGAGAATCATCAGTGATATCGAAGAAGTTGAGCCGCAGTTGCTCGACCGTGGGGGCGGTCACCCTCTCCGCCCTCCTGCTGCCCCTGTCCGCCGCCCACGCGGCTGCCCCCACTCCCCGGGTGACCGCGTCGACGGCCGACGCCTTCGGCCGCGTGGCCGACGCCGTGTTCACCGACCGCACGGCCGCCCTGCTGGACGGCGCCCCGACGGCCCGTACCGCCCTGAAGGCGACCACGGCGGGCATACGGGTGTCCGACACCCTCGCGCACACCGAGAAGACCGCGGTCTCCTCGCTGCACGGCACCCGGTCCCGCCTCGCGGCCCTCGGTGAGGCCTACAGCGCCGCCGACACCAGCGTCGCCGTGAACCGGACCCGGGTGACGGGACAGCGGGCCACCGCCTGGGTCACCGAGACCACCACCCTCACCTACCGGAAGATCCGCGGAGACGAGCCCGCCACCACGGGCTTTCGCGCACACCACGTACTGACCTTCGGCGCCCGGGCGGACGGCACCTGGAAGCTGACGGGCGAACGCTCGACGGACAAAGGTCCCCGCCAGGTCAACGAGCCCGTCGCCATGACGCCCCGCAGGACCACGATGGCCGCTGTCGACGCCCCCCGGGCAGCGACCACGTACCCCGCGCCCGCCAACGTCAAGAAGCTCACCGGTACCCCGTACGACTACGCGGCCATGGCGAGGTACGCCGAGACGTACTGGAAGAACTACAACCCCGCCTACCGCAGCTTCAACGCCGTCGGCGGCGACTGCACCAACTACCTGAGCCAGTCCCTGAAGGCCGGCGGCTGGACGCCGGTCACCAGCTCGGACGAGGAGTACGGCACCTGGAACTACGGCACGTCCACGCAGACCGACACCTGGGTCGGCGTCAACGAGTGGTCCTGGTTCACCCAGACCGCCCAGCGCTCCACCCCCCTGGCGAACGTCTACCAGATGGACATCGGTGACGTGATGCAGATGGACTTCGACAAGGACGGGTCCAAGGACCACTCCATGATCACGTCGTACCGGAGCTCCGGCGGCGTGCCGTATCTGACCTACCACGACACCGACACCTACCGGCGGTCCGTGTCCAGCCTCATCGCGTCGTACCCGAACTCGGCGTTCTACGCGTACCGCACCTGATCAACACCCCCGCAGGGCCCCGTCCCCCTGGGAACGAACGCCCTGCGGCAAGGCTTCGGGGGGAGCCTCCGCGCTTCCTCCGCGCTTCCCCCCGAAGCCTTCCTCAGGCGCCGCCGCGCTCCTCGCGGATCTGCGCGACCACCCGCGCCACCGTCTGCCGCACCGCCTCCGTCTCGGTCAGGAAGTGCCAGTAGTCCGGATGCCTGCCCTCCAGCGTGGTGACAGCCCGGTCGAGCCGGGCGACGGAGTCGTCGAGCGGGCGGGCCTGCCGGGGGTCGGGGGTGCTGCGACCCGCCATGGCCAGCCGCTGCGCGTCCCGGATCGCGAACCGGGTGCGGTCGATCTCCTGCTGGGGGTCCTTCTGCACGGCGTTCAGCCGCCGCAGCCGGTCACCGGCCGCCGACACGGCCTCGTCGGTGTTGTTCAGCAGCGCGCGCACCGTCGCCAGCAGCGAGGTCGCGTCCGGCCAGTGCTGCGCCTCGCGCGCCGCCCGCGCCTCCTTCAGCTTCACCTCGGCCTGCCGTACGTTCTCGACGGCCTGCTCCGGCACATGCTGCAGGTCCTGCCAGCACTCCGCCGTGAACCGCCGCCGCAACTCGCTCAGCACCGGCTCCACCTGCCCCGACCGGGTCGTCAGCGCCTGCGCGCGGGTACGCAGCGAAACGAGCCGGTGGTCGATCTCGGCCGCCCGCTCCGGCAGACGCTCCGCCTCCGCGCGCACCGCCCCGGCCTCCCGCGAGACCCGCTCGGCGCGCTCCAGCGTCTCCGGCACGCCATGCTGCCCGGCACCCTGGTTGAGCTTGGTCAGTTCGGGCCCGAGAGCGGCGAGCCGGGCGGCGAGATCGTCGGCCCTGAGCCCCGACTGCCGTACGGAATCCAGGGCGTTCGAGGCGCCGAGCAGAGCCTGCCGGGCGCGCTCGACGGCCGGGGCCAGCCGGGCGAGCTGGGTCTCGGCCTTGCCGAGCAGGGGACCGAGACTCTGCTCGAACCGGTCCAGGTCGGCCTTCACACGGCCCAGCTCGTCCTTCGCGGCGGAGAGTTCGCCGCGGGCCCGCGCCGCGACCGACGCCTCCAGCTCGTCCCGGTCCAGATCGTGGGCGTCGACGGCGGTGATGTACTTCTGGCTGGCCTCGTCGATCCGCCGGCCCAGCGCCTCGAAGTCCGAGACCACACGCCGGGCGGCCGGGGAGTCGTCCACGGCCGTGATCGTCTCGATCGAGATCCGCAGGTCGCGCTGGGCGGTGTCGAGTTCGTAGAACGCCGCCGCGGCGGCGTCCTTGGCGGCCTGCGCCTCGGCCCGCTGGCCCTCGGCCCGGCCGCCGAACCAGCGCCGGGTGCCGCCTCCCGCGAAGGCCGCGGGCAGCACGAGGGCGGCGAGCAGGGGCAGGGCGACGAGAGTGAGCACGTCACGGGCGACGGACGAACGAGGACGGCGCACCGGCCGCCCCGGCGAGAGACCTCGCCGAGGGGGAAGAGGGTGTGCCGGCCGCGCGCGTCGCGCGAACGGCGAGTACGGCTGCGAAGGTGTCGCCGTCACATCCCTCTCCCGTGCTGTCATCCGCCTTGCCCGGCTGTCATTCTCCCACCGGTTAAGGACGAACACACGGGCCGGTCAGTTCGCGGTTCGTACCGTGATCTTTCCATCACCGGTGTGCGCGGAGACGCGGTGCGAGCTGGCGTCGTCGCGGGGCACGTCCACGTGGACCGAACCGTCACCGCTCCCGGTCCTCACCCGGTAGGTGGCCCGGGGCAGCACGATCGAGACGGAGCCGTCCTGGCTGCGGGAGTCCACCATGTCGGGCACGGTGCCGAGTTCGAGCCGCACCGAGCCGTCCTCGGTACGGGCGCGCACGCTCCGGGCGTCCACGCCGACCGCCCGGATCGAGCCGTCGCCGCTGCGCAGGTCCAGCGGTCCCGAGGAGTCGCTGACCCGCACCGAACCGTCCGCCGTACGAATGCTCAGCGCTTCCTCGAAGCCCCGCGCGCTCACTCGTCCGTCCCCGTCCTCCACCGTGACGGCCACCCCGCGCGGCACCACGATCCGGTGCCGGGCCGAGCAGTCGGCGATGACACCCGAGCATTTCATCCGGAGCACCAGCCGGTCGTCGTCCTTCATCGCCCAGGTGACCCGGGGGTCCCCGCCGAGGGTCACATGCCCCTGGAACCACCGGGTGACCTGGACCTCGCCGGCCTTCGCGGAGTCCGACACCACCAGATCGAGCGCGGAGTCGTCCGAGTCGACGGTCAGGGTCCGGCCGTGCAGCCCGAAGGACCGCTGCTCGGGCTCCGTGTCGTCCCCGGCGGACGCGCCGCACGCGGTGGCGGCCACGACGAGCGCGACCACGACCCCGCCGACGGCGACGGCACGGGCGCGCACGGTGCGCGGGGCACCGGGGACGCCGGTGCGGCCGCCGGCCCGGCTTCGGCTGCCGCTGCGGGTGCGGGTGCCTGTGGGTGTGCGGGCCATGGTGATCTCCCCCTGGGACGGTCTGCGAGGCGCTTCGAGACTTCGAGACTTCGACACTTCGACCGGACCCGGTCCGCGAAGCCTCTTCGACGGTATGCACCCACGGAGCCCGGGGGGATCCGGGCCGCTCCCGAATCCGGGGTGGGGATAACCCCCGGGCAGCCCCGCCCCGCCACACGCCGGATACGGGTTTGCGGGGCATCCCCCCGGGCAATGTAGGCTGTCGACTCGTCCTGGGCGCGTAGCTCAGTGGTAGAGCGCCGCCCTTACAAGGCGGATGTCGGCGGTTCGAAACCGTCCGCGCCCACCAGGAAAAAGGCCCCCAGCCGATCATGGCTGGGGGCCTTTGACATCCAGATCTGACATCAGTGCCGCCGCTACTCGCGCTGTAGCCGCCGCGTAAGCAGCCGATCCATGTGACTGACGGCCTCCCGCTGCGTGTCCTGGACGACGTGCGCGTAGACGTTCATCGTCACGGCGATCTGGCTGTGCCCCAGGATCTCCATCACGACGCGGGGCGCCACGCCGGCCGCGGTGAGCAGGGTCGCGCAGCCGTGCCGGGCGTCGTGCAGCCGGATGACCCGAAGGCCCGCGTTCCCGGCGACCCGGGTGAAGGAGCGGTACATGTTGCGCGGCTCGATCGGTCGCCCCGTACGCGTGGTGAACACGTAGTCACTGTCCTCCCAGCGATCACCCGCCCGCTCGCACATCGCGGCCTGGCGCATCCGCTGGTACCGCAGGGGTGCCACGCACATGGCCGGCAGCGGCAGCACCTGCCGACGACGCCGACCCTTGGGATCGTCCTCGTACACCTCCCCGCCGACCCGCTGCCGCTGCTTCCGGACCCTGAGCTCGCGCTTGTCGAGGTCGACGTCCTGCCACCGGAGTCCGATGACCTCCCCGCGACGGAGACCCAGCGCGATGGAAAGCACGAAGGCCGGGTAGAGCAGATCGCGCCGGGCCGCGGCAAGGAAGTCGAGCGTTTCCTCCAGGCTCCAGGGATCGAGGCTGCGGGACTCGACCCGAGGCGCGTCGACCAGGGTGACGACGTTCCTGGCGATCAGCTCCTCGCGGCAGGCGGCCGAGAGGGCGGTGCGGAGAACCTTGTGCGTCTCCTTCGCGGTGGCCGCGGTGGTCTGCTGCTCCAGCCGGACGAGGAAGCGACGGACGTCGGCGACGCTCAGCGACTCCAGCTTCTTCGTGCCGAGCATGGGCACCAGGTAGAGCCGGACGTGGAACTCGTACTTGGCGTACGTGGTCCGCTTCCGCCGAGGCTTGATCATGTTCTCCAGCCAGTAGGGCAGCCACTCGGAGAGCTTGGCCGACCGGGTGGGCACGGGCACGCCCTGGTCGACCTTGGCGAGCAGCTCGCGCCGCTTGGTGTCGCACTCGGCCCAGGTCTTGCCGTAGGCGAACTTACGGGCCCGGGTGCCGTCCGGCTGGAGCACGTAGACCGCGCACTGAAAGCGGCCGTCCTTGCGCTTGGTGATCGTGCCCGCCCCATTGGGGTTGCGCTTGCGCTGGTCGGCCATCAGGAAGCCTCCTCGATCCGGCCGAGGATGAAGTCCCGTACGGCGTCGGCGGGGATGCGGCGGGCGCCGTCAATCTTGATCGATATCAGGCGGTGCGAGCGGATCAGGTCGTAGACCTTGGATCGTCCGAGCTTGAGCCGTGCCATGACCTCCGGCACGGTCAGCAATTCGGCGGTGGCGGTGGTCATGCTGCTTCTCCTTCCAGGGCGAGCAGGTCCCGTAGGGCTTCGCGGGCGGTTTCGCGGTTGTGCTGGAGGTCGCGGGCGATGGTGGCGGCGAGTGCGGATTCGCCGGGGGTGTGGCCGTGGCCGGCGTACTGCCAGTCGGCGAGTACGAGGACGGTGTCCGGCTCGTATTCCTCGAGGCCGAGGGCTTCGCGTTCCTGTGCGGCGCGGAAGTCGGCGCGGGCCTGGCGGAGTTCGCCGAGGGTGGTGGAGTAGCGGCGGGACTTCGAGCTGAAGTGGCCGCGGAAGCCGAGCATGTGAGCCCAGGCCCACAGCCGCCGGTCCGGGTAGAGCGGGTCGAGCTGCTTGCAGGCCTCGATGAGGCGGCGGGTGTGGTCGGGGATCTGGTGGCGGTCGAGTTCGGCGAGCTCGCCTATGCGACGGTCGAGGCTGCCGGTGTTCTCAGCTGCCTTGGTGGCGTACTTCGCGACGTAGGAGGCGACCGTCTGCTCGGTGATATCGGAGCCGTCACCGAACGCCTTCACGGGCCGGACGTCGAGCTGCGTGCCCCAGCGGAAGGTGCGGGTGGGCTGGTCCTCGGCGGCCGGGACGGAGACCGAGGTGTAGGAGTGCGTCGCGGCGGCGTGGATGGCGTTGGTGAGCAGGCCGACGCTCGCCCAGGACGGGGGCGGGGTGTCGGGGCCGTCCGGTCCGTCGAGGCGGATGACGGCGTGGAAGTGCAGGGCACCGCGCTTTTGGAACTCGGCGACCTTGCCGTACGACAGCCGCACATGGTTGGGCAGCTCGCTGCGGGTGAGGCCGGCGCGGGCGGCGATCTCGCGGCGGAGACGGGTGGTGAAGCGCTGCCAGAGGTCGCCCGCATGGTTGTTGAACAGGACGGCACCCGCGTAGTCGTACGTCTCCGGATCGAGCGCCGTCCCGAGCACGGGATCGTCGACCGGATGCCGGGTCCCGCAGCGGCAGACGCCACGGTCGGGGCGGTTGTGGACGGGGCCGAAGGAGGGGGCGGTGAGGGTGGCGAAGACGCGGGGGTGGTCGCGGACGGTGGAGGGGATGTCGCGGCGGTCGTCTCCGGCCAGGCCTGCGCGGATGAGGTGGTAGGTGTCGCCCGCGTAAGTGAAGGCGCAGGAGGGGCAGCGGGAGGCGCGGCGGTTGCCGCATGCGAGGCGGAGCCGTCCGCCCGGCTCGGTCTCGGTGGAGTAGTGGTGGAGGGTCTGGCCGGTGGTCTTGTCCTTGGTGAGGGTCCAGCCGGTGAGGTGGATGGGGTCGGCGCAGCCGCCGGTGCGGCGGATCTGGTCGTGCCAGCGGTCGAAGTCGTCGGCCGAGGCCACCCTCAGCAGGTCGCCGAGGGTGGTCGGGTCGAGCTGGGTGTCGGGGTTCAACGGCGCCATCCCCGCTTCTGAGGAGTGCTGGCGTTGCTGCTGGACGTCTCGTTGGAGGAGCGGCCGGTGCGGGTGGCCTTCGCGGTCCGGTCCTTGTCGTGCAGGTGGTGCGCCTTGACGATCTTTTTCAGGCGGTCGTAGTCGCCGTCGATCGGGTCGGGCGGGATGCGGTCGACTCCCTTGCTCCAGCGGGGCATCAGACGCTCACCGCCTGGCGTGCGGCGGGGCGGGCGGTGGTGCCGGTGCCGTGGCAGGCCGGGCAGTGCGCGGTGATGGTCCGCAGGTGACCGTGCCGGTTGCGGCCGCCGAGGGTGACGGCGGCGGAGGCGAAGCCGTCGCAGTTCGGGCAGATCCGGGCCCGGGGTCGGGTGTGGTGCGTCATGCTGGTGGTTCCTTTCGATTGCGGTTGGAAGGGGCCGGACCGTCCGGGCGGCGGCGATGCTTGGTGGCTTGTGCGCCGCCCGGAGGGTCGGTCAGAAGGAGGCGGGGCGTTGCCCGCGGCGAGTGGCGCGTCCCTTGGCCGCGTACATGGCGACGTCGGCAGCGGCGAGAGCTGCGGGGAGTGTCCGGGTGGGCAGGTCCGCCAGACGGCAGGAGCCCACGGACGCGGCGAGCGGAAGTGTCTGCCCGGCGTGGAGGAAGGGCCGGTGCAGCGCGCGGCCCAGGTCAGTGAGGTCCGGGCCGTGCGTGTGGTCGAGGGCGGCGACGAACTCGTCTCCGCCGAGGCGTCCGGCGATCCCGCGGCGACCGCACCAGGCGGTGAGGCGGGATGCGGCCACGGTGAGCGCGGTGTCTCCGGCGGCGTGGCCGTGGGTGTCGTTGAGGGTCTTGAAGCCGTCCAGGTCGACCAGGACGACGAGCGCGTCCGGGTGCCGGCGGATGAGGCGAGTGGCGCGAGCGGTCCATCCCGCCCGGGTGTGCAGGCCGGTGAGCGGGTCCCGGCGGGCAACGGCGAGCCGGTGGGCGAGGAACCCGGAGTGAGCTGCCCAGCCGACTAACGGCGGGACGAGGGCGAGCGCTTGGGTGTCCACGGTTCTCCTTCAAGGCAGGTTGGAAGAGAGGTGCGGGAGCTGTCCGGACGGCGGCGATGCTTGGTGGCTTGTGACACCGTCCGAAGGCCGTTCAGCGGCGCCGGTTGTCCGAGGCGACCAGTGAGCGGATGACCAGGGCGCAGACGGCGACGGACGCGGCGGTGACGGCGACCGCGAGGAGCAGCGAGACCAGGACGGCGCCGACGACCAGGACCACGGCCGCGCCAGTGCCGACGAGGGCGATGGCGGAGCCGGGGGTGAGCTGCACGGCCGGCCGCGCCGGTACCGGTGCCGGGGAGTCGGCCGGGGCGGGTGCGAAGTGCTGCGGGCTCTGCTGGATGACTGCGGTCGGTTCGACGACCCGGGCGGGCGGGGTGATGTGGCCGGTGGGCTGGGGCATGGCCGGGACCTTGGGGCGGAGCATGACGGGGTCTCCCTTCGTGGGTGGTTACTTGACGGTGGCGTCGATGACGGGGGCGAGGACGCTGTCGGCGAGGAGGTAGCCGCCGAGCAGGAGGACGGCGACGAGCCACCAGGGCGGGCGGATGAGCTTGATGCCGAGGTAGCCGACGACGATCAGGGCGAACCAGAGCGGGACGTCCACGGGTGTCTCCTCAGCGGGCGGTGCAGTGGTGGGTGCGGGCGGCGAGCTGGGCGGCGGTCTGGCTGGAGTAGTCGGCGGACCAGCCGCACTGGTCGTTGGTGCAGACGGCGGCGTGTTTGGTGTGGCCGTGGCGGTCGCGGTGGGTGCCGATCTGCACGGGGCCGATTCGCATCACGGAGTGGAAGTGGTCGCGGGCGGGCATGACGGGTTGTCCTTTCGGGTCAGGTGAGTTGGGCGGCGATGGCGTCGGCGAGCTGGGGCGGGACGCCGAGGCGGGCGCGCAGGGTGTCGGTGTCGATCCGGGCGCCTGTGCGGGCCTGGTGGTCGGCGGCGAGCTTGCGGGCGTGGTCGACGAGCGCGGCCGGGACCGACGGGAGCGGCGAAGCCAGGGGAGCGGGCGTCAAGGCGGGGGTGTCCTCGGCCGCGGGAAACGGTGCCGGTTCGGGCTGCGGATCGGGGACGGATTCCCGCTCGACCTCCGGCGCCAGAGCCGGGACCGAGGGGGCCGGCTGAACCGGCTCCAGGTCCTCGGCAGTGTGCGAGTGGGCGAGGAGGGTGCCGCCGAGGAAGGCGAGGGCGGGCCATCCGGCGATGCCGAAGCGCAGCCAGGCCGGGGGGTGGGCGAGGTCGAGGAATCCGGCGGTGGCGACGTTCGCGCCCAGCGAGGCCACCAGGGCGATCAGGAACCAGCACCAGGCCAGCCGCGACGGCCCGTCGGAGCGGAGTCGACGCCAGGCCGCGACCAGGAGCAGATCCACGCTGATCGGGTAGGCCCAGCCCTTCCAACCGGTCTGACCGGCAGCGTCGGCCAGCTCATGCAGGTGCGCGAAAGACAGGGCTCCGGCGATGACGGCCTGGACCAGGACAGCGTCCACGCGGAACGCGGGCCGGGCCATCACGAGCTGCCGGGGTAGTCGGGGCCGTCGGCCGGGTCGTAGCCGGGCGGAAACGTCCCCGCCGGCGGCTCGGGCAAAGACGCGGCCAGCGACGGGCCCACGGCGTCGACGAAGTCCCGGTCAGCGCCGGATACGTCGGCGTAGAGGGCGAGTTGGCCCAGCAGGAGCACGGTGCGGGCGAAGTCCTCGCAGTCGGGGCACATGGCGGGATCTCCCATCAAGCAGGCATGGAGGGGGTAGGGACCCGGCGCGAGACGGTCACGCCAACCGGAGAGCGAGGGAGGAGTCAGGCAGTGACGGAAGCAGCCTTCGCGAGCGGCTCAGCGGCCGGGGCCAGGGAGCCAACGACGGGCCGGAACGGCGCGAGGGCGGGCAAGTCCGGGGTGCGGTCGGCGTAGCGGTTGCAGACGTTCACGGCCGTACGCAGGGAGGTGTGCGGGGCGCGGATGCGGGCCCAGCCGCCGGAGGAGTCGCCGGTCACGGCGATGCCGGGGGTGTCGGTGCGGATCTGGATCGCGGCGAGGACGGCGTCCGGGGCGATGTCACCGAAGGCCATGTTCGCCGAGGACTCGTCGTTGACTCGGTGGGCGGTGCGGCCGGTGAGCTGGGCCCGCAGCATCGTGATGCCCTTGCCGAGCTCGGAGCCGAAGCGCTGCCCGCAGATCTCCAAGTAGATGCCAGCGGCCCGGCCGAGCTGGGCGAGGCGGACCAGGGCGGTGATGATCCGGTCGCGGCGCTTCTCCTCGTCCTTCGTGGCGAACAGGGCGAGTTCGGCAACCTCGTCCACCAGGACCACGACCGGGACCGGCCGAAGGTGCTCGGGCAGGTCCCAGATGTCGGCGGCGATCTCCGCATCCGGCACGTTCACCGTGATCCGCTGCTCAGCCCGGATCACCTGATACACGTCCGCCATGTGCGAGACCAGGGCCTCGAGGAGGTCGAGAGCGGTGTCGGGGTTGTCGGCGAGCGCGGAGAACCGGCGCGCCAGCGGGAAGAGTTCGACCCCCTGCTTACAGTCGATCCCGACCAGGGCGACGTCCATCGGGGCGAGGCCGGCCACCAGGTTCCGCTGGTAGACGGACTTCCCGGACTCGGTCGCGCCGAGGGTGAGTCCGTGCGGGACGGCCCGGTAGTCGCGGTAGTGCACGGCCCCGTCCTCGCGCAGCGCGACCGGGACTCGCATCGGCGCCGGATCAGCCTTGGCGGGCATCTGGACCCGCTTGAGGACGTCATAGCCGGTCATCCGCACCTCGACCACACCAGAGCGCAGCTCACGCGAGGTCACGCCGTACATGCCGAAGGAGTGCCGAAGCCGGTCCGTGACGGCGGAGACGTCAAACGCGTCCTGTCCGGGACGGAGCTTGAGGCGCAGGACCAGACCGGTCCGGGTGGGGCGAAGGCGCAGGATGCGCGGGGCCCTCGACTCCGGGACGGGCCGGTTGGTCATCCGGGCCAGGGCCAAGCGCCAGCGCGAGGGCGGCACGGTCAGCCTGCACGCGTCCATCACCGACGTGTAGTGGACCAGCACCCGCACCGTGGCGAAGACGGCACCGAAAGCCAGCCAGTACCAGGCCGGACGCCGCCACCGCAGAAGTCCTGCGGCAGCAACAACCAGCATCAAGGCGACGGTTAACCCGGTCATGATCAGGCCACCTTCGACGCCGAGCCAGCACCGGCGAGCGAGGTGACCGCGACCGCGCGGAACGCGATCCCGTGCCGCTTCTGTCCGTTGAACTCGTTCTCCCACGCCGAGGCGACCAGGCCCGTCAGCGCGACCGGGGTCCCCATGGTCAGGTCCTCGGAGACGCCCGGCTCCGGGACGGTGAGCTTCAGGATCTCCACCTCGTCCGGCGTGGAGAACATGACCTCCACCGTCATCAGCGTGACGCCGTCCTTGTCCACGGCGATCTCACCGGTACGACGGTCCTTGATCTTCGGCTGCGGGGCCTTGGCGACCATCACGGTCGCGTTCGTGGTGTCGACGGGAATCTGACGCATGAAGCGCTCCTCAAGTCGATCAACTTGACGTACTTAGTACGTCATCTGAGGTTCGAGCATGCACCTGTACTACTTGGTGCGTCAAGTGGTTGTTCTCGACTCCTGTCGGAGCGATGTGCTGCACTAGGTACGACAACCACGGAGAGGGGCTATGGCCGACTTCACTGCCGGACGTGCCGCGTACTTGCAGATTGCGGACGAGTTCAAGGACAAGATCCGGGACGGAGAGCTTGTCCCGGGGGAGAAGCTCCCTTCGGAGGCCGAGCTGATGGAGCAGCACTCCGTGTCACGGACCGTCGCCCGCCAGGCAATCTCACGGCTTCGCGAGGACGGCTACGCGGTCTCTCACCAGGGCAAGGGCAGCTTTGCGGCCCTACCGGGTGAAGGCGCCCCGGTCAAGCGCAGCCCCGAGTTCGAGCTGATCACGGAGTACCTGTCCGAGGTTCGTCGGGATGTACGCCGTCTCGCCGAACGGATGGACCAGCTTGAGGACCTGGTACGCAAGCAGGCCCAAGGGCGGTGACCAAGACGTCAGCTCGACGCGCGATCTCTGAAAGCTCCTCAACAAGTCCCCCTAACTGCTTGATCAGTTCGCGCTTCTCTGCCGGGGTCAGCACGGTCACAGCCCTTTCGTTGCCCTCACGGCCTGACAGTTCCTCAACCTGTCGACAACGCTAGGACCGGTCGGCCTCACCACCCCGGAAAAACTCTCCGGGGCCGCAGAGAGAGACGGGTGGACGCTCTTTCCATGCGAGGAATGACGACGAACCTGACGATCGGTGAACGAGTCGCTTGGTACCGCCGAAGGCGCGGCATGTCCCAGGAGGTCCTGGCCGGACTGGTGGGCCGCACGGTCGACTGGCTGAGCAAGGCCGAGAACAACCGCCTTGAGCTCGACCGGCTGTCGGTCATCAAGGCCCTGGCGGATGCCTTGGACATCTCCCTTGGTGACCTACTCGCCGAACCGACCCTCATGGACTGGACCCACGAGAGCGGTAAGCACACGGTGCCGGCGCTTCGGTCAGCCCTGATGAACTACCGCCAGCTCACACCCTTGTTGGGACTTCCGACCGAGGGCGAGCCCACGCGGCTGGAGGAGCTGCGGAGGAACGTCACGGAAGTGCTCGACGCCTATCAGGCTTCCCGCTACGGCTTCGCGACTCGCCGCCTGCCGCTGCTCCTGGCCGACGCCCTCATCGCGGCACAGGCCTACGAGGGCCGAGACCGAGAGCAAGCCAACGAGCTCCTGGCGCTCACCTACCAGAGCGCCGCCATGGTGCTCGGCAAGGTGGGCGAGGTAGATCTCGCATGGATCGCAGCCGACCGCGGATTGGCCGCAGCCCAGCAGTCGGGCAACCCGGCTGTGACCGGCTCCCTCTTCCGGTCCGTGGCTCACTGCCTTTTGACGACTGGCCGCTTCGACTCCGCCGTGCAACTCGTAGGCGATGCCGCCGACTACCTTCGGCCCGGACTCGCCGACGCCACTCCTGACTTCCTGTCGATCTACGGAACGCTCTTCCTCGCCGGATCGATGGCGGGGGCCCGAGCCGAAGACCGCTCGACCGTTCGCGAGTTCCTGACAGAAGCGGATCAGGCAGCCCGTCGGCTCGGACGGGATGCCAACCACATGTGGACCGCTTTCGGCCCGACTAACGTCGACATCCATCGCGTTGCCACTGCGGCTGAGCTGGGGGACATGCAGGTTGCTGTCGACCTGGGCCCGCGGATCGACACCAGCAACTTGCCGACAGAGCGGCGGACGCGTCACAACATTGAGGTAGCTCGCGCGCTCAGCGCACACAACCGCACCGACGACGCGGTGGCGATGATTCTTGAGGCCGAGTCCTGGGCCCCTGAGCAGGTACGAAGCCACTACCTGGCGCGAGAACTGGTCCTCACGTGGATCCGGAATCATCGAGGGCGACCGAGCCAGACCATGGCCGGGCTGGCCGATCGGCTACACGTGGTCTAACTGGGTACGCTCGGCTGCATGGCAGTGAACGAGCACGAAGCGAAGATGGCGCATCCGCGTATGGCCGCGGGTGCGCTCTTCTTTGATGCCGATGGCCGCGTCCTCATGGTGGAGCCCACGTACAAGGACTACTGGGACATCCCGGGTGGGTACGTCGAGACCGGTGAATCGCCGCTCCAAGCTGCCAGCCGCGAGGTGAACGAGGAGCTAGGCATCGCGCCGGTACTCGGCCGCCTCCTGGCCGTCGACTGGGCACCGAACGGCGCCGAGGGCGACAAGGTGTTGTACCTATTCGACGGCGGCGAGCTCTCTCCGGAGACCGTGGAGGGGATCCGCCTCCAGGCGGAGGAGCTGAAGGCCGTCAGGTTCGTCCCCCCGCGTGAGATCGCAGATCGCACGATTCCGCGACTGGCCCGGCGAATCCTGGCAGCGATCGAGGCCCGCGCCCAAAGCGCTCCGGTCTACCTCGAGCACGGCCAGGCGCCGGGCAACCTGGCGGCGTAGCGGCAGTGGGGGAGAGCCCGCGGCACTCAGTATCTGTCGCGGGGATCACCGTTCGCGGAGATGGCAGGGTCCTCGCTGTCCGCCGAGCAGACAACGGAACCTGGGAGCCGCCTGGCGGAGTCCTGGAGCTGGATGAGGAACCACAGACGGGCGTAGCGCGCGAGGTCTTCGAGGAGACCGGAATCAAGGTCGCCGTCGGTGAACTCACCGGTGTCTACAAGAACATGAAGCTGGGAGTCGTGGCTCTGGTCTTCCGCTGCGAGCCATCGGCCGGCACCGAGCGCACGTCCAGCGAGTCGACTGCCGTTGCATGGCTCACGCCTGTCGAGGTCCAGGAGCGCATGTCCGAGGTCTTCGCGATCCGAGTCTTGGACGCTCTGAACGGCAACGGCCCCGAGGTACGGAGCCACGACGGCCAGCGCCTCATCCCAGCGGGATAGAACTTTCTCTACTTCATCAAGGCTCGCTGCGCTCGCGTCCGCCTTGGCATCCGCGGGCGCCAACCACCTCTTCCCCGGGACTTGCGGCCCTCGGTGACGCGGAAGCGCCCGCCGGGTACCGCCGCCGCGATCCGACCTTGGGAGGGGGAACCGTTGAGCATCCGTAGGGCCGAAAAGCGCACGTACGTAGAAGACCCCAGAAGTACCACCAGACCCCGCGCCGCCCAACGAAGTAAGGGTCGATCCGAAGGAACCGAGGGCCGCGCAAGCAAAGGGGGGTCGCCGGCCGGCCCGGCGCCCCCCGCCTCCATGTCTGCGCCACCGGCCGGGCGCACCGGTCCGTCCGTCGCCCCCCAAGCGGCCAAAACCCAGCACTAGGGCCATGGGGCATAAGGGGATTGCCGCGCAGCAGGCCAAAGACGCTTTGTGTTACCGAAGAGGCCGGATCGCGGCGGCGGTACCCGGCGGGCTCTCCCACTGCCCGGGCCGTTGCCCCGTGGCTGGGGCGGTCGGCTCCACGGCTTTAGGCAGCCACCATGGGGCGAGCCTCGAAGATCATGGCCCCAACGTCGTGCTTTAACGGGCAGGTCCACAGACTGCCCGACTCGCCGGAAGCTTAAGGGGCCATGATCACTCGCCCCATGGCAGCTCCCGCCCAAAGCCGTTCCGCCGACCACGTGGGCAAACCCCGGGGCTGCTGATAGCCAGACCTCGCTCGGCATGGCGGGCAGCATTTTGCTGAATTAGCGTGAAAAATAGCGCTTGTCCAGTCGATTACTGCTCGAGCAGGAAGGCAGAGTCAGATCATGTACATGATGCGCGAGGTCTACCAAGCTGAACGCGGGAAGGCGCCGGAGATCGTGGCGGCGTTCAAGACCCTCACCAAGGTCTTTGAAGAGGCCGGGTACGCGAACCGGCGAATCTACGTCGATTACGCCGGTCCCATGGATACGGTCGTCGGCCAATGGGAATTCGACAGCCTCGACCAGTACTTCACCATGGAGCGAGCGTTCTTCGTGAATCCAGACGAGAACGCCCAGTCACTGATCGATACGTTTAACCGCAACGCGGTATCCGGCTACAAGGAGATCTACGAGGTCATCCAGTAGCGGATCGCCTGGGCGACAGAGGCCACCGTCACCCGCGCGTTCCCGGACCACGACCGGCTACACCACTCAGCGGGACGCCATCGGCTGTAGGGCGCGGTGCTGGAGCAGGCGGGGTGAGCTATGGGGATGGGGTGGGGGTGACTGACGCGGCATCGCTGAGCGGTTTACGTGGCCCGAGCGCAGCCGTCTGCGGCCATAGCTGTTGTGCTGTCGAATCAGGCTGGCGGCGGAAGGGGTGGCCTTAGGGCGGGCGCCGAAGCCGGGCGGAGACGGCCGGCGGGGGGCGGATCGCCGTACCGCCGCCGTCACCCATGCGGAGCGTGAGCGGACCATGCCGAGAGATGGGCTGAGGGGGAGCAGTTGCTGCCGCGAGGCGGCTGAGCCCGTCGTGGGCGCTCCGCTAGGGGGCCCGCCGTGGGGGAGCGGGGTTCGGCTGCGGGGCCGTCTGTGGGCCGTCCGAGGGGGCTCAACAGTGACCAACGTCGACAACCAGTGACAGGCCAGCTACCGAGGCGAACCAGGAACGGCCAGGTCACGGACCCCCGACCATACTGGTTTCCCCCTTGGGGTAGCCGTCAGGCAAGATGGGGCGCTTCTCGCCACCTGGACGCAGGTGCCCCATCGACACGCGTGCCGATCTGCCCTGTGCCGGAACTGTTCCGCTGACATCCAACGCTGACATCAACGACCACGCACAGCCGCAGCCTTGGACGGTTGCAGATGACTCCTGCGCGCACAGCTGGGCCCAGCCAAGGCCGAGTCGGAGCGAACTTACAAGGCGGATGTCGGCGGTTCGAAACCGTCCGCGCCCACCAGTCTCAGGACACGAACAAGGCCCAGGTCAGCCGGTGTGATTCCGGTGATCTGGGCCTCTGTCGTTTCGGACCGTTCGGTGCCGCCGTGCCACTCACGTGCCAGATGGACCGCGCGGAGGCCGCAGTACCTTCCTGATCTGGCCGTCGACGTAGTCGGCGATCTGGTGGTCGCGCCCGTTGACGAGATGCTGATAGACCAGCGCGGCCCGCACCGACGAGTGGCCCATGCGCTGCATCAGCTCCCGGGTGGTGGCGCCGCCGGTCGCGGCGAGGGTGTTCCCGGTGTGCCGGAGATCGTGGAAGTGGACGTCACCGAGACCGGTCGAGGCGAGCGTGCGAAGCCAGATCCGCCGGAAGTTGTTCCGTCGCAGGACACCACCGCGGGCGCCGACGAAGACGAGCCCGGTTCGGCCGGCCTCCGCGTGCTCGGCCAGGTGGTGCGCGAGCTCGGGCACGAGCGAGGCCGGGAACGCCACGGTGCGGACACCCGCCGCGCTCTTGGGAGCCTTGACCGTGAGGCCATCCGTCCGGGTCTCGGAGTACGAGCGGCGGACGGAGACGGTACGGGCCTCCAGGTCGATGTCCCGGCGCTGGAGCGCGGCCAGCTCACCGAAGCGAAGCGCGGCGAACGCGGCCAGGAGCACCAGGGTGCGGCAGTGAGGCGGGACCGCGTCGGCGAGCCGGTACACCTCGGGCACGGAGAGGAACGGCCGCTCGGTGTGGGTGACCGTGCCCGCGCCCTTGACCCGGCACGGATTGCGCTCGATCAGCCCGTCATCCACGGCCGTGTTCAGGATGGCCCGCAGGACCTGGTACGCCTTGGAGAGAGTGGCCGGCCCGACCCCCGCGTCGAGGAGATCGGTACGTCAGCGCCGGACCTGCGGAGTGGTGATCTCCCGCAAGGGGACCGCGCGGAACGTCGGCAGGATGTGCCGGTTGAGGACGCCCGCGTTGCGCTCACGCGTGGTGGCCGCGTAGTCACGATCCTTGAACCAGGACGCCGCGAAGTCGCCGAACGCGATCTTCACGTCAGGGTTCTTCCAGTCCCCGTCGAGGATCTTGGCCTCTTGCTTGACCAGCCAGCGATCCGCATCGGTCTGCGTCGCGAAGGTCGCGTCAGCCGTCCGCATCAGACCGTCCGGGCCCCGATAGCGAGCCTGGAAGCGCCCGGAAGGCAGCTTGCGCACGGACCCGAAGCGACGACGGCGCCCCTTGGAGTTCGCCATCAGGCCACCGCCTTCAGCCGCGAGGTACGCGCGGTGATCGGCTCCACGGTGTGCTCCGTGATGTACGCGTCCACCGCGCTCTCCGGGATGCGGACGTGACGGCCGACCTTGACGAAGGTGATGCGCCGCTCGGCTATCAGGCGCCGGGGGAAGCGCGCCGAGGTGCCGAGCAGTTCGGCCACCTGGTCGACGCTGAGGTACCGGTCCTTCATGCTGCGGCTCCTTCCAGGGCGAGCAGGTCACGTAAGGCTTCGCGGGCGGTTTCGCGGTTGTGCTGGAGGTCGCGGGCGATGGTGGCGGCGAGGGCGGATTCGCCGGGGGTGTGGCCGTGGCCGGCGTATTGCCAGTCGGCGAGGACGAGGACGGTGTTTGGCTCGTGGTCCTCGAGGCCGAGGGCTTCGCGTTCCTGCGCGGCGCGGAAGTCGGCCCGGGCCTGGCGGAGTTCGCCGAGGGTGGTGGAGTAGCGGCGGGACTTCGAGCTGAAGTGGCCGCGGAAGCCGAGCATGTGAGCCCAGGCCCACAGCCGCCGGTCCTGGTAGAGCGGGTCGAGTTGCTTGCAGGCCTCGATGAGGCGGCGGGTGTGGTCGGGGATCTGGTGGCGGTCGAGTTCGGCGAGTTCGCCGATGCGGCGGTCGAGGGTGCCGGTGTTCTCGGCGGCCTTGGTGGCGTACTTGGCGACTGCCCGACTCGCCGGAAGCTTACGGGGCCATGATCACTCGCCCCATGGCAACTCCCGCCCAAAGTCTCGGAGCCAACCTCTCAGCGTGGTCGACCGCAGGCCGGCGGGCGCCGGTGACGAGTGGCCTCACCTGGGCGTATACGATCCCCGGCCATGAAGCGTTCGATGATCGCACTGGTCAGCGCAGGAGCAATCACGCTCGCCTCGGGCAGCTATGCCGTAGGGGCGATGCGACACGACGGCGCGTTCGAGCGGTCAGCGACGTGCGAGCAGGCCAACCAGGACTTCGAAAAGCGGGCTGGCCAGTTCCGGAAGCACAAGCAACGGGAGTCCCGCGATGCCGAGTACTCCGACTCCGTAAGTGCAAGTTGGGAGATGGAGTCGACCAAGGTGAAGATCCTCAGCCTGATCGTGGTGCAGAATCCGACCTGTTTCGGTGCCGGGACGCGTGCGACAGCGGCGTATCTGCAGCAGCACCGAACTGAGGGCGAGCAGGATGCTGCCGCGTGTGAACTTGCCGCCGTCCTCTCTGAGTACTGCACGATCGCGGTCGGCTGAAGTCCACGTGCCCCTACTGTGCCCGTTCAGTCGGGAAGCAGCGGGGAGTCACGGGCGCCGGCGGACACCGGGCACGAGAACGGACCCTGACCGATTTACCTGGTCAGGGTCCGTTTGTGCTGGCGGTGGGTGTGGGATTTGAACCCACGGCGACTGCGCCACGACGGTTTTCAAGAGCGTCGCGGTGCCGTGTGGCGCATGCGCTCTGACCTGCGCGGTACTGCCGTTTGTCACGCGGATCCGTCGCTCTGGCCCACATATGGCCCACGGAGCGAGCGCAGAGCGGTTGATCACTGCGTTAGAAGTTCGATCACAGTCCCGGGCGGCCCGTTGGAACGCACGGCCTCGCCCGGTGCTCAGTCCCCGTCAGCCCAGCCTGATCCGTCGTCGTACGACGTTGATATCGAGCGTCGATGTCACGTTGCGGGGGACGCTGAGCCTTCGAGCCGTCGACGACTTCCACCCCCGCTTCGGTCATCGTGGATTCGCCACCACCGGCCGTCGACCCATCAGAGATCAGCATGGCCAGGGGCGGGTACGACATCGACAAACAGCCCAAAACGTATGGCGATCATCATCTACGGCTGGAGCACTAAGTGCTCTAAGGGCAGAATGAATCCATTACGGCCTGCAGTGAATCTTCCTCAACGTTGTTAGCGTACAGCTCTGACCAGGCCTTATATACACCGCAACCTAGCATTACGGTCTTTCCGAAGCAGGCGCGACGTTGCCCACCGGCGAGCGTGTAGTGGCCGCAGCCCCATCCGGGATTCTGCGAACCGTAAAGCTGATCCGAGTGCACGACTCCCCAAATGTCGGCAGCTTTGGTGGATCGATTGGCGACAACCAGCACAGCCTGGGCGTGACTCGCGTCTGAATCAGTAACGATGCACGTCTGAAAGTCTATGTAATTAGAAATTGCGTGGTGAGTGGTAGTGCCGCAATGCCACCTTGAGTTGGAGCTATATGTCTGCCACTCCGGATACGCACTAGCTGATCCGGCCCCGTACGCCAGGAGAGCGACTGTGGCTGCCGTGGCAGCAAGCGCCTTGGCAATGTGACGCAAGTTCATATCTTCTCCTGGTGACTGCAGTTGAGCGCGCTTGGCATGTCCACGAGCGGGCGGTCGGTACAGTAGCTGAATAACACCCCCTGCCGCGAAGTAAGCGCTGCCGCTGGGCGGCGAAGAAGGCGACGGGCAGGGAGCCGCGGTCCGCCTAGGTTCTGTCCGGCGGATCACGAGGTCGTAGGGTGCAGCGCATGCACAGCACCCTGACCGAGCACGCCAGGTGCCTTTACGGAGATGAATACCGCCCGACACCGGCGTGCGGCCAGGAGCACCGCGAGCACTACTTCGTCGAGGAGCTGACGTTCGCTGATGCGGACGCGATCCTCTCGATGCTGCGGGAGCTCTGCCCGAACCTGGTCGACGGCCAGTTCCCGGTGTGGATTCGCAACCTCGCCTATCGACTTGTGCTCCTGCAAAGGCCAGACGAGCCGACTCTGCTTCGGGAGGCCGCGCAGAACCTGTGGCTGCACGGCCCGGACTGGGACGACATCGCGGCGGAACTCGGGCGGCGAGCCGAAGAACTGGAAGCCCGCTGACGGCACCGGCTCGTCAGGGCTTGAGCCACAGGCGGATCGAGGCTCGTCACCGCTTGCCAAGCTCCATCTGCTCCGGCGTCGCCACGCATCGGCGGGGTCTGCCGCACGATCGGGTGACATCTTGAACTGGCTTGGCCTGCGGGGCGGGTGGGAAGGATGTCGCTGTGCCCAAGCCCTATCTGGAAGAGGTCGGCGATGCTTGACGTGTGACCTAAACGCCGTGGCCTACTGGTTGCCATGACGGACCGTTTCCCTGCGATCACCTCCGCGGAGGAGTTCATCCGGCTGCGGAAGAGCGAGAACCGGGCGGAGTACAACCGCACGGCGTGGGCAACTCTCCCGCTGCCCGTCTGGTGGGACCTGGTGCGCAACCATCCCGATATGCGTTTCTGGGCCGCGCACAACAGGACGGTGCCGTCGGAGATCCTGGCGGAGCTGATCAAGGATCCGGACTGGCGAGTCCGAGACCGGGTGGCCGGCAAGCGCTACTGCCCGCCCGAGTTGCTGGAACGGCTGGTCGACGATCCGCATGACGCCGTGCGGAGGCTCGTCGCAAGCCATCCTCACTCGCCGCGGTCGGCAGTGGCGCGTTTGGTTGATGACCCGTGGCGGGTCATTGCGCAGGAAGCCCGCGCCCGGCTGGCCGGCTGGCCGTCCGAGCAGTCGTCCGAGTAGACGTCCGAGCAGTCGTCCGAGCCTTCAGGTGGGGCTTCAACTGCCCGTCATGGCAGGAACGATCACCCCGGAGTCTCCCCGGAAGGCTGACAGAGTTCACACAACTGCCGTGCGGAAGGTGGCTCATGAGCCACTAAACTGCCGCGATGTCGCCGTGCGACACGGCAATTGGCCGAAGACGAACGGGGAAAGAGACATGGCAAGCGGGGGATGGGGGCCGGGCCCGAGATCGGGACAACCTGGCAACGGACCGAGCGGCCAGGGATGGGGTCCTCCCGGGCCGCCGGCCAACAGCCCCTACGGGCCACCGCCTGCCGGCGGTCCCTACGGTCCGCCCGCGCCGCACCCGTATCCACCTCAGAACCCGTACCCCTACGGCCAGCCGGCCCCAGTGCCCGCTCGCCCGCAGCGACGGCGCAGCCGCCTGTGGTACTTCTCCGTCCCGTTCCTCGTCGGCCTCGTCCTCCGCTCGGCGCACCGCGTCGCCACCCGCCTCTTCGTGCAGGAGGGCGACGGCCGGATCGAGGACCGCACCGTGGACCGCGTCCAAGTGGCCCGTACGGTGCTCGGCGTCGTCGCCGCCCTCGCGCTGATCCTGGTCTACGGCGTGGATGCCGACCGCTGGGAGAACGCGGCGACCGAAGGCGTCGCCAACATGATCATCACCCCGGTTCTGCTCCTCTGCACCGGCCCGCTGGTCGTCCTCGGCTTCATCCTCTACGCGCCTTCGCACCTGCGCCCGCATCTGCGCTCCCGGCTCCATGCACCGCTCAAGGCGGTCGGCTGGTACCTGCTGACGGTGATCGTCATCGGCGGTGTCCTGTACACCACGGCCCAGGTCGCCGTCGGGGACCGGAAGGACTGGGTGGTCTATGTGATGCTCCTCCTGTCGCTGGCCGTGATGGTGTGGGGTTTCCCCTTCTTCTTCCTGGCGTCGCTGTACTCCGCCCGCAGTGCCTTCAACACCGCCCACGTCCACCCGATGCTGCCGCCCGTGCTCACCGGAGTGCTGGTGTGGGTGCTCGTGGTCTTCAACCTGATCGACAGCGGCATGCCGGAGGGCCCGCCGGTCTTCCAGTTCTGCTCCCTGCTGGGCGGTCCGCTGTCGGTGACCGCCGTCTCGCTGTGGGAGCTGCGGCGGATGCGGACCCGGTTCGGGGTCACCGTCCGCGGCGGAGCGGGACCGGCCGCCTCCGGCATCCGATGAAGGCGGTGTGAGGGTTCACCGGTGAGCCGCGGGAGTTGAGTGTGCGGTCGTGGGGTCTCGCGTCCCGGGGAGTCCGCACAGTTGGTGAGACCTGCGTGAGACCTGTGTGAGAGCGCGTGAGACGACGAAGCCCCGCCGGGATGCTCCGGTGGGGCTTCCGCGCGCGGTGGGCTACACGGAGTGCAGCGTCCCGACTCCGCCCACCGCGCCTGAAGCCTGCAACGTCGTTTCTGATCGTAAGACGTTGATCATTTGGGATGATGCGGCAGGATGCCGTGTCCGGTGGCCTGCCAGGGGAGGGGAACCCATTGAATGCCGAGAAGTGGTCCAGACTCGCGTACCTCGCTATTTCCGTGGTGTCCGGCGCCGTGATGGTGGCAGTGATGATCGCCCTGTTCCGTTCTGGTTCGTGACAGGTCGCGAGCCACAGCGCGATAGCGCGAGTCGCTGGATCGCGAGATCGACCTGACGAGGCACGCGCGGGTCGATCGGTCCGTCAGTGGCCCGGTCCGGCAGTGGCTCGATCCGGCCCCGCATACGCCCGCGCTCCGAGTGCACCCTGTGGAAGCAGGGCCGCACTTCCCAGGGCGCCGGCCATGAGGAATTTCCTTCGCTCGAACACTCTCTCCAGCCCTTCCTCATCACCTCATATGACGTCCAAAGGGATACAGGGCGGGCTCGGAGCGTTGCCGCAGCACGCCGGTCCGGTCCGGGAAAGCCACTCATTGAGCGGATATCGACTATCGACTATCGACAGAAATTTGGCAGGCATCGAAATCGAAATCGAAGAATTATACTGCCAGTCTGAATGCGTAAAACCATTTTGGCGCCCTGAATTTATCGACATCCACCGAACACTCTTCTGACGCGTCACATCCGGCTGTTCGGCAGACGGTGGATCCGGTTTCGCCGTTGTTCGGGATCGCTCACGAGCCCTGACCTAGCCCTGACCCGCCCAGGGGGACTCCCTGGTCCGCGGGTTGGCCTCCCGGCGGAGGGGTGCCATGGCGGCGTGGATCATGTTGGCCCAGCGCCTCGTCGGCCTCCGGCGGGCTGTCCCGCGTCCAACGCCCTTTCGAAGAAGGTCTCCAGGACCACCGGCGCCTGCGTTCCGCTGACCCCGTCGATCGCGTACAGGCGGCGCAGCACATCGCCTTCGGCGGCCCGAAGAACAACCGCCTGTTCATCACGCCCACCACCTCCCTGTACTCGCTGGTGTTGTCGGTGACCGGCGCGCCGCGACGCTAGGGCCTGTCCGGCGGATCATGCCGGAGACGCGGGGCCTGGCACGCCCTCCCCCGAGCTCTTCGAGCAGGGGGGACCCCCAGCGGCGTTGTCGTCGGTTGCCGATGCTCCGCATCGACGCCCTCCTCCGCCTTGCAGTTGCACGCACCAGGCCCCGCTCGCGTGCGCTGATCAGGCGCCGCAGGTTTCCTCCGACTTGATCCGCCGGACAGGCCCTGGGCCGGGACGGGCGCCGCCTTATGACGGGGTGTCACGCGTGTGCTTCAGGCGCATCCGCGCGTCGACCTTGTCCGGAGGGGCGACCTCCGACCAGAAGCGGTGGCCGGAGACGAACACGGTGAGCTCGCGCTCTCGTTGGCGCAGCTTCTCGACCTCGGCCTGTTCGTCGGCGGTCCAGCCGGGGGAGGCGGGGCGCTCCACCTTGCGCCAGCCGCCGGTGTCACTGAAGCCGTCCAGCGGCTCCACCGACCAGGGAAGCCGTTTCAGCAGGGCCAGCAGCTCGGCCCGGACCTGATGCAGCTCCTCCTGACCGGCGAGGAGGTCACTCGGAAAGTCATAGGTCGCTGCCACGCGGCAATGCTACGCCTGTTCGATTTTGTGATGCGAGTTCCTTCCGGGACTTCACGCGAACGGGTGTCCCGGCTTGTGGCCTGGTTCCGTGGCGAATGGTGGCGCGGCCGGCTCGGGCGTCCGGGTGCGGTGGTCATCGCGAGCGGTCCTGCTCGGTGGGCGTTGGCGGGGAACGGGCGAGCGACGAGAACGGGCCAGTGGCACATGCCGGGCGCATTAAACACTTCCCGTCGGTGCTCCATCAGATGTGGTGAACTCCGCAGCTCACAAGAGTGATGCGCCCAGATCGCCCTCAGATCGGCCTCCATGATGACGTCGTCTCACCCACCCCCCCCACGAGGAGTACGACCATGTCCGAGACGGCCGAGCCCAACGTCGGTTCGTTCACCCTCGGCGGTCCGCTGACCGCCGAACCCGCCGGGACGATCGAAGTACCGGAGCACGACGAGTGGCCCCTGCCGAACGGCTTCGCCTGGGTGTTTCCCGGTGAGGGCAACGACGGTCTCGTCCGGCCCGTGATCATGGCCGACGGCTTCAACCTCGGCCGGAGCAAGCTCGACGTGCTCTACCAAGGGCTCGAGGACGGTTTCCGCTTCGTCTCCGAGCTGCGCCGACGCGGCAGGGACGTGATCCTGCTCGGCTTCGAGGAGCGCAGCGCTTCGATCCTGGACAACGCGCAGGCGGCCACGGCCGCCATCATGCGGACCATCGCCGAGCGGCAGGGCAACGCCCCCCTGGTCGTCGGCGGCTTCAGCATGGGCGGCATCGTCACCCGCTACGCACTCGCCAAGATGGAACGCGAGCGCATGGACCACCAGACCGCGCTGTACTTCTCCTACGACAGCCCCCACCGCGGCGCTTCCATCCCGGTCGGCGTGCAGGCGTTCTCCCACTTCATCCCGTTCCCGAACGACTTCGCGAAGCAGATGGACAGTGCGGCCGCGCGCCAGATGCTGTGGCAGCACTACGACAAGGACACCGGCAAGATCGGCGTCGCCCGGGAGCGTACGGAGTTCCTGGCCGCGCTGGAGCGGCTCGGCGGCTGGCCGATGATCCCGCGCAAGATCGCCGTGGCCAACGGTCGCGCCGACGGGGTCGGCCTGCCGGACCTGACGCCCGGCGAGGTCGCGCTGCGGATCGACCGGATCTACCCGGGCACCACGTTCTACACCCAGGCCCAGGGTGACGACGTGACGGCCGCCTACCTCAACCGCAGGTTCCCCAAGGCCGAGAAGACCATCACGACCAGCGGCTTCCCGGAGCTGGACGGTGCGCCGGGCGGAACCCTGCACACGTACAAGATCCTCGCCGAGGCGATGGAGAAGCTCGGCGGCAAGGCGGACCTGCGACAGGAGGACGTGTGCTTCGTCCCCTCGGTCAGCGCGGTCGCGATCCGCGACATCGACAACCAGGACGACCTGTACCTGAACATCGGCGAAGCCGGCCCGGAGGAAAGCGAGCTGGACGGCTACCTCTGTTCGTCCACGACCACCGCGCACACGGCCATCACCCAGGAGCTGTGCACCTGGATCATGGACCGGCTCCCCGGCTGATCCCGCACGCTCCGACCGGAGCTGCCGTCCGCCACACCGGCCGGACGGCAGTCCCTTCGTCGATCCGCGCTCTGACCAGCCCAGCCGGCCATCGTCGACAAGGCGCCCCTGCGGCTCCTGCCTGCCTGCGCGGGGCGGCGTTGCTCAGGTCAAACTGCACAGTTTGAACTGGACAGTCTGGACTGAATAATTTACCGTGCCGATATGGATCAGAGCGGCAACGGCCGGAACGACGCGGGTGTCTCGGATTCCGCCGCCCGCGCGGCGCAGGACCTGCGGGTCGCGTTCAGCCTGCTCCGGCGGCGGATCCGTGAGGTCTCCGAGAAGCAGGACCTCACGCCCTCCCAGGTCTCCGCGCTCACCCTGGTGAGCAAGAGCGGGGCCGCCACGGCCAGCGCCTTGGCGGCGACCGAAGGAGTGCGCCCGCAGTCGATGGCCGCCACGCTCGCGGCCCTCGACCAGTACGGGCTCATCCAGCGCAACCCCGACCCCGGGGACGGCCGGCGTCAGCTGGTCACGCTCACGGATGCCGGGCGTGAGCGCGTCGAAGGCACCCGGCAGGCCCGGTCCGAGTGGCTCGCCCGGGCCTTCCAGGACCGGTGCACGGAGGACGAGCGACAGACGGTCATCGAGGCGATGGCCCTGCTGGAACGGCTCACCCGGCCGTGACACCCACGCTCCGGGAGCGGCTCCAGCAGCGCCTCACCGCCGCGCGCCGCCGCCCGCCCGACCGCTTCGACCGTCGGCTGATCGCCCCGATGGTGTTCGGCTCCGTGCTGAACCCGGTCAACTCCTCGATGATCGCGGTGGCGTTGGTGCCGATCGGCCAGGCGCTCGGAGCAATGCCGGCGCAGACCGCGTGGCTGGTCTCCGGGCTCTATCTCGCCACCGCGGTGGGGCAACCCGTCATCGGACGGCTCGTCGACCTGTACGGCCCACGCCGTCTCTACCTCGCGGGTACGGCCATGGTGGGCGTCGCCGGACTTCTCGGCGCCCTCTCCCCGAACCTCGGTGCGCTGGTCGCCGCCCGGGTGCTGCTCGGATTCGGCACCTCGGCCGCGTACCCCGCCGCGATGCACCTCACCCGCAGTGAGGCCGAGCGCACCGGGCAGGACAGCCCGGCCGGTGTACTGACCGCGCTCGCCGTATCCGCCCAGACCGTCGCCGTGATCGGGCCCACCCTGGGCGGCCTGCTCATCGGCGTGGGCGGCTGGCGCACCGTCTTCCTCGTCAACGTGCCGCTGTCGCTGGCCTGCCTGGTCCTCGGAGCAACACGGCTGCCGAAGGCCCCCGAGCGCGCGACCGGCCGGGACGCGGCGCACGGTCCCACCGCGCGAAGCGTCGACCTCGTCGGCATGGCCCTCTTCGCCGCCCTCCTCGTCTCGCTGATGCTGTTCCTGATGAGGCCGCGGGCCGCCGACTGGTACCTGCCGGTGCTCGGCCTCGTCGCCGGCGCCGCCTTCGCGCGGCGGGAACTCCGGGTCCCGGAGCCGTTCATCGACCTGCGGGTGCTCGGCGGCAACAGGCCCGTGCCGGCCACCTACCTGCGCCAGTTCCTCAGCTACACCACGGCGTACGCCTTCCTCTACGGGTTCACGCAGTGGCTGGAGGAGGGGCGCGGGCTGCACGCGGCCGCCGCCGGGCTCGTCCTGCTGCCGCTGTCGCTGAGCGGACTCCTCGTCTCCGGCGTCACGGGACGGCGGGAGTCGGTCCGCGGCAAGCTGGTGGTCGGGAGTCTCGTCCAGATCGCCGGATGCGCGGCGCTGCTGACCATGAACTCCGCCAGCGCGATCTGGCTGCTGGCCGGCGTCGGCGCCCTCATGGGTGTTCCGCAGGTCTCAATGGCCTGGCCAATCAGAACGCCCTGTACCGGCAGGCGGACCCCGCCCGGATCGGCTCCGCGGCCGGGCTGCTGCGCACCTTCACCTACCTCGGCGCGATGGCCGCCTCCGCGGCCGACGCCGCCTTCTTCCCGCACGGCGCCGACACCGGCGGCATGCACCGTCTGGCTCTCCTCATGCTCGCCGGAGCAGCGCTGCTCCTGGCGGTCACCCTCATCGACCGATCCCTTCGCGATCTCACCCCCCGAAAGGCCTGACCATGGCAGTCACCACGCTCGACCCCCGCACCGCACTCGTCCTCATCGACCTCCAGAACGGCATCGTCGGCAACCCGGGCCTCGCCCCGCACCCCGCCGCCGACGTGGTGCGACGGGCCGTCCGGCTCGCGGACGCCTTCCGCGGCCACGACCTCCCCGTCGTCCTCGTCCGGGTCACCGCCGCAGCCGACGGCGCGGACGCCGTACACGGCCGCATCGACGGCCCGAGCCGCGCCGGCGGCTTCCCGGCGGGCTGGGACGTCCTCGTCGAGGACCTGGCCGGGCACCCCGAGGACATCACCGTGACCAAGCGGAACTGGGGCGCCTTCTACGGCACCGACCTCGACCTGCAACTGCGCCGCCGCGGGATCAACCAGATCGTGCTGGCCGGCATCGCCACCAGCATCGGTGTGGAGTCCTCCGCCCGCGCCGCCCACGAGCACGGCTACCACGTCACCCTGGCCACCGACGCGATGTCCGACCTCGATCCCGAGACGCACCGCAACAGCGTCGAGCGGATCTTCCCGCGGCTCGGTGAGACCGGGACGACCGAGGAGATCGTCGAGCTGCTCGACAAGACCCGGGCCTGAGCGAAGACCCCCGACGGGCCGCCGCTACCTTGGGGCCCGTGACTCTGGATGATCTTCGTGTGTTCGTCGCCGTCTGCCGGGCCGGGAGCCTGAGCGCCGTGGCCCGGGAGCTGGGCTGCACACAGTCGGCGGTGAGCCAGCACGTACGCCGGCTGGAACGCGAGGTCGGGGTCGGGCTCGTCGAACGGCAGGCCCGGGGCGTCGTGCCCACCCGCGCCGGGCGGGTCCTCGAACGGGCCGCCGCCGACGGGATGGCCGGCCTCGACCTCGCGCTGCGCCGCCTCGACGAGCTGGCGCGCGGGGGCGGCGGGGCGGTGCGGATCGCCACCGGCGGCACCACCGTGCGGCACTTCATGGCCGAGGCCGTGGTCGACTTCCGGCGCCGGTACCCCAAGGTGAGCCTGGAGTTCCGGACCGAGAACTCCAGCCGTGGCTGCTTCGACGCGCTCGCCGACCACGACCTCGACCTCGCCTGGATCACCCTCGGCCCGCCGGTGCGCGGGGTCGAGCAGCGGGCCGTCGCCCACCTCTCCTGGGTGCTCGCCGTACGCGCCGACGACGAACTCGCCGGGCGGGAGCGGATCGAGGGGGAGGAGCTGGCCGGACTGCGGATCGTCGGACTGCCCGAGAACTCCACCTCACGCGCCCATCTCGACTCCGCCTACCGGGAGTTGGGGATACCGGCGAGCGCCAGTGACACCAGCGTCGCCGACTGGGACACCGCGATCCTGCTCGCCGAACTCGGCCTCGGCCACGCCGTCGTCCCCGACCTGCCCGGCCTGCGCGGCCCCGGCCGCCCCGGCCTCTGCTTTCTTCCCGTACCGGCCCTGCCGCCCCTCACGGTCGGCTGGGCGGTACGCCAGTGGGACGCCCTGTCACCCGTGGCACACGCCTTCGCCGACACGGTTGCCCAGCACTGCGCTGACGCCGGGACGCCCGCGGGGGACTGACGCCGACACCGGTCCCGTAGGCCCTGGTTGTTCTCGGATGCCGCCTCGGTCTCCCGAACCGCGGATGTCTTCGGGCGCCGCCGTGGTCTCGTAGGGCCTCAAAGTCCGCGGGCGCCGCCCCGGTTCCCTGGACCCTTCTCCCCGGACCCTTGTTGTCCCCGGGCGGCGCCCCGCCGTCAGTCGTCCGCGCCGGCGGGCGGCGTCAGGTCCCGCACCAGTCCGCCCGCCACCGGTACCGGCACCCCGGACCGCTCCGCCGCCCGCAGCAACGCGCCGCCGATCGCGTCGAGTTCGAGCGGGCGGCCCGCCTCGGCGTCGCGCTGCATGGAGGACCTGGTGCTCGCCGGGAAGGCGTCGTAGCGGGCGAGGGCGGCCGCCGGATCGACGGGGGCACCGCACGCGCGGCCGACCGCCGCCGTCTCCTCGACCAGAGCGGCCAACTCCTCACGGTGCAGCGTGCGTACGTCGCCCACCGGCACCCCGTACCGTGTCGTCAGCAGCGCGAACGGCGCGAGGAACGCCATCTTCGCCCAGAGGGTCGCCGCCTCGCCGTCCTGGACCCGGGCACGGACCCCGGCCCACTCCAGGGCACCGACGAGCTCCTCGACCCGCGCCCGGGGTGCCGTCTCGGCGGTCAGGTCGACCTCGGCGAACGGGCTGCCGTGCTCGATCACCCCCGGCGCGATCCGCGTCGACTCCACGCGGATCACCGCGGGGGCCACCTGCTCGGGGCGGTATCGCTCGCGCAGCAGCGCCGGGTGCTCGACACCGTTCAGGAACGGGACGACCAGACCCTCCTCGCCCAGGGCCTTCGCCGGGACGCGCTCCAGGGCGCTGTCCAGGGCCGTCGCCTTGACCGTCATCAGACACACGTCGACCGGCTCGCGCAGCTCGGTGTCCGCCGCCACCCGCGCCGTGAAGTCGCCGAAGTGGCCGCTGCGCACCTCGATGCCGTCCGTGGCCAGCGCCCGCGCGGTCTCGTCCCCGGCGAGGCAGATCACCCGGTGGCCGGCGCGGGCCAGAAGAGCGGCGAGCAGCCCGCCGACACCGCCCGGACCCAGCACCGCCACCGTCAGCCGGTCGTTCGCCATATGTCCTCGCTCCTCTCGGCGGGCCCCGAGCGGGGCCACGGCGATGATCACAAGGGACGGTCACCCGAGTCAATCCTCGGAGAAGCTTGCCCAACTCCAAGGATTTGCTGGGGTATTGCCGTGAACGGGACCGCGGGCGCCGCTACGGCAGGCGTACCGAAGCCCCCGGCTCCAGCAGTCGCAGCCGGTCCGTGAGCCCGGCGTCCGCGAAGGCCTTCGTCAGGGTCGAACCGTCCTGGGTGAAGTGACCCCAGTGCTCGAAGTGCAAAGGCACGACCTGGTCCGCGCCCAGGATCTCCGCCGCCCGGGCCGCGTCCTGGCTGGTCAGGGTCAGCGGCGCGTCCGGTACCAGCGGCGTGCGCGCCGCGCCCGCGAACAGCACGGCCACATCGAAGGGGCCCTCCCGGTCCGCGATCTCCCGTACGACGTCCAGGGACGCGTTGTCGCCGCTCACGTACACCGTGGGCAGCCCCTCACCGGACAGGACGAAGCCGGTCACCTCGCCCACGAGCGGCAGCGAGCCGTCGGGTCCGTGCTGTGCCGGGACGGCCGTCACGCGCAGCACCCCGCCGTCCGGACGGTCCAGTTCGACGGACTCCCAGGAGGGCACGACCCGTACGGGCGCACCGATCCTCTCGTACGCCGACGCCGTGGACAGGGTCACCGGGGCGCCCTGGAGACACGTACGGCCCGACGTGTCCAGGTTGTCCGGGTGCTGGTCGTGGGAGAGCAGGACGGCGTCGACCGGGCCGAGCTCCTCGGCCGGCAGCGCGGGTCCGGCGGTCTTCACCAGCTTCCGTGCGCCGACGGGGTACTCGCCAGGAGCGTCGAAGGTCGGATCGGTGAGAAGCCGCAGCCCGCCGATCGCGATGACGGCCGTGGGGCCGCCCACATAGGTGATCTCCACTGTGGTCATGTTCCGCACAATCCGCGGAACCGGCGGCGGTATTCCCCGGCCGTGGAGGTTCCCGGACGGGACGGTTTCCGGATGCCGGTGGCGGCGGCCGGTCGTCGACGCATTCCGGCCGCGGCGGCCCGATTCCGTGAGCGGTGACCATGACGGCGCCGTACGCGCGAGACTGGAGTCATGTGCCGCAGCATCAAGACACTTCGCCCGCCCGCGATCCCCGAGGAAGCCACCGAGGAGGAGATCCGCGCCGCCGCTCTGCAGTACGTCCGCAAGGTCTCCGGGTTCCGCGCCCCGGCCGCCCACAACCGTGACGTCTTCGACCGTGCCGTCGAGGCGGTCGCGGCGGCCACGGCCGAACTGCTGGACAGCCTGGAGGTGCGCGGGGCGCCGGCCCAGCGCGCCGGATAGCGCGGCCGTGGCTCAGGCGCCGGTGACCGGTCCCCGTACCGCGGGCCGGCGCACGAGATAGGCCGCGCCCGCTCCCGCGGCGAACAGCGCCCCGAACGAGACGCCCGTCGCGAGCCAGGTGGCACCCAGCCACTGGCCGCCGAAGTAGCCGAGGGCCACGCTGTACCCGGCCCAGGCCACGCCCGCGAGGACGGACCAGGGCAGGAACTCGCGGACCCGGCGGTGCGCGGCGCCCGCGCCGAGCGAGACGACCGAGCGGCCGGCCGGCGCGAAACGGGCGACGACGACGAGCACGCCACGGGCCCCGCCACCGCGGGCCAGGACTTCGCCGAGACGTTCCTGCGCGCTGGTCAGGCGGCGGGAACGGGCGATGGCGCGATCCAGCCGGTCGCCGCCGCGCCAGGCGAGGCGGTACGCCACCAGGTCGCCGAGGACCGAGGCCGTGGCCGCGCACAGGGTGAGCAACAGGATGTCGGGCACGGCGTGCGGAACGGCACCGGTGGCGGAGCCCGCCGCGGCGGTCGCCGCCGTGATCACCAGGACGCCGCTGGGCAGGACCGGCAGGAACACATCAAGAAGGACGGACACCGCGACCGCCGCGTAGATCCATGGGCTGCCTGTCAGCGACCCCACACTCTCCAGCACCGAAACTCTCCCCCGATATCCCCCGTGGACACGACCGCTCAGCGACTCGCGGGGAGTGGCGGGGCGTCGTGTGACAGCCATACAGCGTACGCCGCGGATGTGACAGAAGGGCCTCAGGGGCCTCAGGTGTCGGTCACATCACGTCCACGGACCTGCACGCTCCGGTATGGAGCACGCCGTTGATATTCCCTATGGGTGCAAATGAGGGACGGCGCGAGCGCCGGCGCGGGGCGAGGAGCAGGGCGCGGGTGAGGGGAACGGCCCGTCGAACGGGGGAGCGGGCCGGCACGACGGCGCCCGCCTCCGTGGGCGGGAGGCGGGCGCTTTCGTGCGGGGCGTCAGGCGGTGACTGGCTCCGATGCCCGCTGGTCCTCGGCGGCCGAGGAGGTGCGGGTGGCGAGCAGTCGGTCGAGGCCGAGCGCGCCGGAGCCGGTGAAGACGAGCAGGAGCATGGTCCAGCAGAACAGCGCGGAGAGCTCGCCGCCGTTCTGGATCGGCCACAGGGCCGCCGACTGGTGGACGTCGAAGTAGGCGTACGCCATCGAGCCCGAGGCGATGAACGCGGCGGCGCGGGTGCCGAGTCCGAGGAGCACGAGCGCTCCGGCGACGAGCTGGATGACGGCCGCGTACCAGCCGGGCCAGGTGCCCGCGTCGACGGTGCCGCCGTCGGTGCCCACCGCGCCGCCGAGCACGCCGAAGAGCGAGGCGGCGCCGTGCGCGGCGAAGAGCAGTCCGACGACGATGCGGAACAGGGCGATGGCGTACGGCTGGGCGCTGTTGAGGCGTCCGGTCATGTGGGGGAACTCCTTCGGTCTGGTTCGGTCCGGGCAGGGCCGGACCGCGGGACGGAACCGAGTGAGCCACCAAGGTTAGGTGCACCTAATCTATGCTTGCAAGTTCAACATTCAGCCATGGCCGGGCTTCCGGTTCCGGTTCCGCTTCGGTCGTCGTCGCACGCAGCGCGGCCCGCGCCACGGCGTCGGCATCCGAAAGCGTGACCGAATCCACTCCGGGTCTGGCGCCCGCCGCGGTCACCCAGCGCACGCCCTCCGTCGGCACCCCGAACGCGAACCGACGTGCGTGCGAACGGCCCTGACGGTCGATCAGGCGGTAGGGCCGGGGTGTCACGTCCAGTCCTCCGGTCTCGTAGCCGTCGACGGTGTGCGGGCGGCACTGCCCCGTCCTCACCAGCCGGGCGAGGAGTTCGTCGGCCGTCCGTCGCACATCCGGTTCCGGTAGCCGCGCCTCCACGAGCGTGGTCGCGCGGACGGCCGAGCCCGGCACGTCCGGCGAGTGAGCCACCCATGCCCCGTCCTCGGCCCGCACGTCGAGCCGCGGACCGAGCACCTCCACGACGCCCGCCTCGATCAGCGCGGCCAGCTCCTCGATACGGCACCGGGGCGGGCCGATGGAGAGGAAGGCGTTCAACGGCGTGTACCAGCGGTCCAGACCGGCCCGGCGTGAATCGCCCGGCAGTCCGCCGTGGTCCACGATCCGGCGCAGCTCGTTGCGCAGATCCCGCAGCACGTCCAGAGCGGCCTTCAGCGGCCCGTCCACATTGCCGAGCGCGGCCTGCGCGGCATCCTCGCGCAGTCGGCGGAGCAGCCACTCCCGCCAAGCACCGGGACCGGTGAAGGCGTGTCCCGCGTACGGGCGCGCCATGCGGTCCCAGGACCAGCGCCCGGTGACCGCGATGCCGAACTCGTCCAGGAGACGGGCCTCTTCGGGATCGCGGTGCGGGACGGCGACAAAGCGGTCCCTGAAATCGGCGGGATCGACGCGCCGTCCCGAGCGTGCCAACAGGCCCTCGTAGTAGACCGTTTCCACCTCCTTGGCGACCAACGGCCATATCTCGCGCAGGAAGTCAGGCGCGTCCCCGGAGTCCGCCCGCTTCCGGAAGCGCGCGATCACGTCCTCGGTCAGGACGAGCGGCACATGACGGCCGTACGGGCCCTTCGCGTTGTCACCGCGGGCCTGATAGGGGATGCCGCGCCGGGAGCCGGCGTACAGGCGCGGCTCGTCGCCCGAGGGCAGATAGCGCAGGCCCTCGCCCGCCCGGACGAAGCGGCCGCCGCGGCCCGTCGTCAACAGGGCCGTGTGATCGAAGAAGTTGAGCCCGAGACCGCGCAGCAGGACCGGCTCGTCCGGCGCGAGGGGGGACAGGTCGACGTCGGCGGGGTTGGCCGGCGGAATGTGGCGCAGGCCGTGCCGCCCGGCGTACGCGGCCAGCCGCCGCTCGGCGGGGTCGGGGAGTACCGGCAGATGACCCTGTGCGAGGACCACGGCGGCGAGCCCCGACAGGGCGCGGCCGGTGGACAGGGTGAGCGCCTGGCGGCCGTCGGGTCCGTCGGTGAGCCGGAGCGCGCGGGCGGTGTGCACCTCGATCCGCACCTCGGGCGGGGCCTCGCGCACCACCTCGCCGAACACCCACTCCAGATAGTGGCCGTACTGGGCGCGCGTGGGATACGCGTCCGGGCCGAGCTCGCCGCCCGCCCACCCGTGGAGGCTCGGCCCCGGGCGGATCGGCCCCGAGCAGTCCACGCTCTCGTCGGTGAACAGGGTCACTTGCGAGGCCACGGTGTTCATCAGCAGATGCGGGGACTGCGCGGTGCGCCAGACGCGGCCGGGTCCGGGCGGGTCCGGATCGACGACATGGACCGTCAGCCGCACGCCCGGTGCGAGGAGTTCGGGCGCGGAGGCACAGAGGCGCTCCAGGACGCTGGTGCCGCGCGGGCCCGCGCCGACCAGGGCCACGGACGAGTGGGTGGAGGGGCGGACGGAGGGGAGGGGGGACCCGGCGGGCGAGGAGGGCTCCTGCGGTGCGGGCGCGGCGGAGCACTGGGGGGAGGGCTCTGCGGACAAGGGGGTGACTCCCGGGCGTGTGGGGCGCTGGGCGGCAGACCGCCCACTGGAAGCGGACGGTCCGCCTCATCATGCCGCCGGGTGCCGCGCGAGCCGAGCCCCGGAGCGGATGATCCGCACCGGGTGTGGCATGCCTCACGGTCATGGAGGACGACGCGCACAACAACCATGGGGAATGGCGCTATTGCGGGACGATTACGGACTCCGCCACGGTCGTCAGCCGGGCACCTCCCGCCGTTCTGCGACTGCGACTGCGACTGCGACTGCGACTGCGACTGCCACTGCCACTGCCACTGCCCCGCGCCTCCCGCGCCTGTTCGAGGCGCAGTGAGGCCGAACGGCCCCGCAGCGTCAGGGTCATCAGCTGATTGCCGAACCAAGGGCCCCCGGTCTTCCGCCAGTCGACCGGCGGGCGGCCGCGGCGGCCGTGCCGGGCGAAGATGCCGCCGAGCATCCGGGCCGGGCGGCTCCAGCCGAAGCGGAAGCCGAGCCGTATCGAGAGCGGGATGGAGTTGTGGACGGGGGAGCAGGTGAGCTGGAGAACCCGGGCGTCGGGCTGCCGGGCGGGGTCGGCCCAGACCGGCTCGGTGACATAGGCGTGGTGCACGTCTCCCGACAGCACGCACACCGTCGCCGGCGCGTGCTCGCCCGAGCCGGCCTCGGCGATCAGCTCCGTCAGCTCCTCGAACGACTCCGGGAACGCCGCCCAGTGCTCCAGGTCGGCCGCACGACGCAGCCGCTCGCCGAACCGTGCCCATCGCGGGCCCCGCTCACCCCGGCACAGCACGGCGTCCCATGTCTCCGCCTGGTGGATCAGCGGGGGCAGCAGCCAGGGCAGGGAGGTGCCGATCAGGAGGTGGTCGCGGGAGTCCGGCGCGTCCAGGGCCTGCTCGCGCAGCCAGGCCGCCTCCCCGGTGTCGAGCATCGCGCGGTGCTTCTCGTCCAGGACGCGGGCCGCGCGGGTGTCGAGCATCAGGACACGGGTCCGCCCGAAGTCGCGGCGGTAGCTCCAGCGGACCGAGGCCGGGTCGGCGTCGGCCTGGGCCGCGAAGGCGCGCAGCACGTCCGTGCCGTCGGGGGTCTCGCCCACGGCGGCGTACAGCAGGTCCCGGGAGAGCTCTCCCGGGGAGAGGTTGCCGAGGTGCTGGTGGACCCAGTACGACATCAGACCGCTCAGTACCCGCTCGCGCCACCACGGGGTCGCGCGGATCTCGGCGAGCCAGGCGGCGCTGGTGTTCCAGTCGTCGATGACGTCGTGGTCGTCGAAGATCATGCAGCTGGGCACCGTGGACAGCAGCCAGCGGATCTCGGGGTCGAGCCAGGATTCGTAATAGAGGCGGGTGTACTCCTCGTAGTCCGCGACCTGATGGCCCGGGGGGTCGGCCAGACCCCGCCGCGCGGCGATCCACGCGCGGGTCGCCTTCGAGACCTCGTCCGCGTACACCTGGTCGCCCAACAGGAGCAGCACGTCCGGGCGTTCGCCGTCCGGGTCCGCGGCGATCCGGGCGGCGAGGGTGTCCAGGGCGTCGGGCCCGACCGGGTCCTTCTCGTCCGCGGGCGGCGCCGCCCAGCGGCAGGAGCCGAAGGTGACGCGGACGGCGGTGTCGTCGCCCTCGGGGGTGCGGACGACCGACGCGGGAAAGGGCGAGTCGGGCAGCGGCCAGACGGTCGCGTCGTCCAGCAGGACCTCGTACGCGGTGACCGTGCCCGGGGTCAGTCCGTTCACCGGCACCAGCGCGTAGTGGTGGCCCGCGATCTGGAACGTACGGGCTCTGCCGCGGGCGCCGTCCGCACAGCGCACCTCGGCGGTGCACGGACGGCTCGCCTCGACCCAGAAGGTCGCGGACGAGCCGTCGACGTACCTCAGCAGCGGCCCCAGGCGCAGTTCAGCCATGATGATCCCCCTCCTCCGTCGCCCCGTACGGTACGGAACGACGGAGGCCGGTGGGGAGGTTCCGGAAACCGTGGGAACACCGTGGGGGGAACGATGTCCGGAACCCGGGCGACCTGCGGCCGCCGGTCTGTGACGCGGCTGCGGTTCAGCAGCCGTTCAGGACCGAGCTCAGCTTGGACTTCTCCGCGGAGTCGACCTTGAGGTTGTAGTAGTACTTCACCTGGACCCAGGCGCGGACATAGGTGCAGGCGTAGGAGCTGACCGGGGGCATCCACTCGGCCGGGTCCTGGTCGCTCTTGGACTGGTTCACGTTGTCCGTGACGGCGATGAGCTGCGGGCGCGTCACGTCGTTGGCGAAGGCCTGGCGCTGGGCCGTGGTCCAGGCGCTGGCGCCGGAGTCCCAGGCCTCGGCGAGGGGCACGAGGTGGTCGATGTCGAGGTCGGAGGCGGCGGTCCAGGTGGCGCCGTCGTAGACGGAGTACCAGCTGCCGCTGGTGGCCGTGCAGGCGGAGTTGACGACGACGTTCGAACCGTCGCGCTTGAGCACGTACTCACGGGTGTTGCAGGTGCCGCTGATCGTGATCCAGGTGGGGAACAGATCGCGGCTGTAGCCGGTGCGGTTCTCCGTCGCGACGGTGAGGGAGGCGAGGTAGGTGCGGGCGGTGGCCGCGCTGACCGGGGTGGGGAGGGCTGCGGAGGCGTTCGGGCCAGTGAAAACACTGGCCATGGCTATGAGGCCCGTGATGGCTGCGAGTATGCTCAGTCGTCGACGCGCGTAGACCTTTGGCATGCGAACTCCCTTGTGGTGTGGGGGTGTTGGAGTGCGAGCGAACGAATGCTCGCGGCGCCGTATTGCCGGGAGGTAAGTGCGTGGTTAGAAACTAGTGACGTGTGCATGACATGACAAGGTTCACGACTGAACTTTGGGTCCGCGGACCTTCCCGTCCCCGGGACTTTCGGCTCTGTGGGGGCGTTCCGGGCGTCGCGTAGTATGGACGGCGCAGAAGGGGAGTAGCTCTTCGCCGGACCGTCGACATACTGCTCAGCTCGTCTGAGCCGGCGCCCGGAGGCAGACCTCGTTCACGAGGCCGGCCAGCGAGACCTTCGGCAAGCAGTGCACTTTGCCCGTGCCGGGCCTTTCCGGCGTGGGTGCTTCGGCCCGCGCCTTTTGGTGCGGGTGTCGCTGTGTGCTGCCGTGCCGAGGTGTCGCGCAGTCACAGCACGCGCAGTCGCAACACTCTCGGCGGGGCAGCCCGACCGATTGAGGAATTTTGATCAGCTTCAGCGTGATGGCGCTTGTCTTCGGTGTCGTCTTCCTTGCCGAACTGCCGGACAAGACCGCCCTCGCCGGCCTCGTCCTCGGCACGCGCTACCGCGCCTCGTACGTCTTCGCCGGTGTCGCCGCCGCGTTCGCCGTCCACGTGACACTCGCCGTCGCGGCGGGCAGCGTGCTGACGCTGCTGCCGCAGCAGATCGTGCACGCCCTCACCGGTGTGCTCTTCCTCGGTGGCGCCGCCGTGCTGCTCATGAAGAAGGACGAGGACGAGGAAGAGGTCCGCAAGCCGCGGAACCAGACCTTCTGGAAGGTCTCCGGGGCGGGCTTCATGCTCATCCTCGTCGCCGAGTTCGGCGACCTCACGCAGATCATGACGGCGAACCTCGCCGCGCGCTACGACGATCCGCTGTCGGTGGGGCTCGGCGCGGTGCTGGCACTGTGGGCTGTCGCGGGGCTGGGCATCGTGGGCGGCAAGGCGCTGATGAAGCGGGTGCCGCTGGCGCTGATCACCAAGGTGGCGGCGGTGCTGATGCTGGGGCTGGGCCTCTGGAGCCTGTACGAGGCTGTCGCGGGCTGAGTCCTGGCCCGTCCCGGCGTCCCGCGGCCTCGGTCCGAGGAGGCGCGGGCCGCGTGTTTCCGTCGTCCCGGCGATGGTGCTCCCTCGGTGTCCCCGTGGCGTCCGAGGGGAGTCCTGACGGTGCCCTGAGGGTTACCGTCGGGGTCTCGGTTGCCGAAGGGCAGGTCAGGGGCGGTGGCGCCGAGAGAACTTGTTTTGTATCTTGTAGGAACAAAGTGGTTCCCGTCCGCACCTCCCTGACCGGCGGGCGGGGCCGCCTTGTTTCTCGGGGGGCACGTTGAACCTCCCTCCCTGCGCCTTGGAGCATGTCGATGACGACGGCCACCACCGTTCTGACCACCCGCGCCCTCCTGCTCGACATGGACGGCACCCTCGTCAACTCGGACGTCGTCGTCGAGCGCTGCTGGCGCGGCTGGGCCGACCGGCACGGGCTGGACGGGGACGAGGTCATGAAGGTCGTCCACGGAAGGCAGGGCTACGCTTCGATGGCGGTGCTGCTGCCGGACCGGCCCATGGAGCAGAACCACGCGGACAACGCGCGGATGCTGGCCGAGGAGACCGCCGACATGGACGGCGTCGTCGCGATTTTGGGAGCACCGGAGTTCCTCGCCTCCCTCGCCGGAGTGCCGCACGCGCTCGTCACCTCCGCGGACGTGGCGCTGTCCGGCGGACGGATGGCCGCCGCCGGGCTCGGACTTCCCGACGTACGTGTCACCGCCGAGTCCGTCGGTGCCAGCAAGCCCGATCCCGAGGGCTTCCTGAAGGGCGCGGCCGAACTCGGTATCGCACCCGAGGACTGCGTCGTCTTCGAGGACTCCGGGGCGGGGATCGAGGCGGGGCGCGCTGCCGGAATGCGGGTCGTCGGGGTCGGCCCTCGCGCGGGATTCCACGGGCCGGATGTGCTCGTACGCGATCTGACCGAGGTACGGGTCGAGGCTCTCGCGGACGGGACGGTCCGCCTCCACATCGGCTGAGGGCAGCCTTCACGGGACCGGGCCGGCGGCGGGTGTTCTCGCCCCGCCGCCCCTGCCCTTCCCACACTGGGGCTCCGCCCCGGACCCCGCTCCTCAAACGCCGGAGGGGCTGAATCCGGCACACGGACCGCCGACTACGGCTCGGACGTCTCCGATTCCAGGCTCGCCCGTGTGGCCGCGCCGTACACCCCCGGGTCGTCCCCCGTGATGCCCCGCGCCCACTGGTACCAGCGCACGGCGTCCTCGAGGTGGCGGTCGAAATGGCCGTCGGCATGGCGCGTGTACATCCTCAGCTGAGTCATCCGCAGCTGGAGTTCGGTCACCTCGGGCCCGCTGTCGCCGCGCCGCAGGCTCTGCACGGCCAATCCGCCCGAACCGCCCCCCGTGGACGCCGCCGAGCCGGTCGCGGTCGCCGTCGCGCTCGGGGACGCGGACGCCGGCGCCGACGTGGCCGACCGGGACGGCGTCGCCGACGCGTCCGACGCGTCCGACGCGGACGTCGACGGCGACGGGCTCGCGCTCAGCGAGGAGGCCGGGGCCGTCGGCGCGGACGACGTGGAGGAGGCGCCCGCTGACGGCGACACCGAGGCCGTGTCGGACAACACCTCCGGCACGCTCGCCCGTACGTCCTCCGGCTGTGCCCCGTCGCGCGCGGGAGTGTCGTACGAGAGCAGTCCGCTCGCGAACCCCGCCGCGGCCACCATCGTCACCACGACTCCGGCGACGGCGACGACCCCGGTCCGTCGGCGGCGCCCCGGCCGATCGGCGGCGTAGGCCCCCGATCCGGGCTCCGGGGAGCGCTCCTGGAAGAGGCGGACGTCGGTGGCGCGCGCCTCCGACGGAAGTGCCTTCAGGCGCATGGTCGCGTCCGCGGGGACGGCGGCCGGTCGCATGACCGCCTCAGCGGGAACGGCGGCCAGCTGCATCGTCGCGTCCGCGGGAATCGCGGCCAGCTGCATGGTGGAGGCGGCGTCGTCGCCGTTCGCCGGCGGCATCGGCGTTCCGCCGGTCGGCGGAAGGCCGCCCGTCGGTGCGACGCCACCGACCGGTGCGACGCCGTGCGACCACGCGTCGCCGCCGTTCGCCGGTCCGGCGCCGGCGTCCCCTGTACCCCCGGAGTGTCCGGCGCCGTCGATCGGCGCCGTGCCGTTCGGAGGTGCTCCGTGGCGGCTCATCGGCATGGAGGCGCCCTCCGGCGTCCAAGAACCCGCGCCCGCGCCCGCCCCTGCGGTGTCCGAAAGCCCTCCGGTCCTCGGGGCGGCGTGCCGGGGCCCCGCTTCCGTTCCGGCCGGGCCGGGAGCGCCGGCGCTCACGCCCGGCCCCTGGTCCTCTCCGGAATACCCGGAATACCCGGAATACCCGGAATACTCCGCACTCAGCTCCACATAGGGCCGTATGCGCAGCGGCTCGAAGTCCTCCGCCGCCGCGGCCTGTGCCGTGCGCGTGTCGCGCAGAGCGTCGGACGCCCTGCGGTTGCAGGCGCACGACGGGGTGCCGTCCTGTGCCCGGTGTGCGGCGCACTCGGGGCAGACATGCCCGGTCGGTTCAGTCACGAGTGGGTCCCTCCCCCCTGAAAACTCCAGTGATTATCCGGAAGACCTTCATACAAGCTTCAAGCAGCCCCCCGGAATCGCTGATTCCGGTTGCCTCGACAGGCCATAACCGGACACACCGATCAGGATGGAGGGTGACCGGGACCCTCGGGGCTCAGGGAGGCCGTATGACCGGGGACGCGCACGGTTCGGACACGCCCACCGGCCGAGGGACGGAGGGGCCTGACGGGCCGACCGGCAGGGGCGTGGGCGGGCCGACCGGCCTGCACGACTCGGTCGAGGTGAGCGAGTCGGCGGTGCGGCGCCGGACCGCGGCGGCGACCGATGCCCGGGACACCGTGCACGGCAGCGTCTTCGTGTCCATCGGCGCACTGCTGCTCGGGATGCTGCTCGCCGCCCTGGACCAGACGATCGTGTCCACCGCGCTGCCGACCATCGTCAGCGACCTCGGCGGTCTGGAGCATCTGTCCTGGGTGGTCACGGCCTATCTGCTCGCGGCGACGGCGGCCACTCCGCTGTGGGGCAAGCTCGGTGACCAGTACGGCCGCAAGAGGCTGTTCCAGACGGCGATCGTGATCTTCCTGATCGGATCGGCGCTGTGCGGCATGTCGCAGAACATGGGCGAGCTGATCGGCTTCCGGGCCTTGCAGGGACTCGGCGGCGGCGGGCTGATGGTGCTGTCGATGGCGATCGTCGGCGACCTGGTCCCGCCGCGTGAACGGGGAAAGTACCAGGGGCTGTTCGGCGCGGTGTTCGGCGCGACGAGTGTGCTCGGGCCGCTCCTCGGCGGACTGTTCACGGAACATCTCAGCTGGCGCTGGGTCTTCTACATCAACCTCCCCGTCGGCGTCGTGGCGCTCGCGGTGATCGCGGCGGTCCTGCACATCCCGAAGAAGTCGGCCCGGCACGTCATCGACTACTTCGGTACGTTCCTGATCGCCGCGGTCGCCACCTGCCTGGTCCTGGTGGCCTCGCTGGGCGGCACCACCTGGGACTGGGACTCGCCGCAGATCATCGGTCTCGCGGTCCTCGGCGTGGTCCTGGGCGTCGCCTTCGTCGTGGTGGAGCGGCGCGCGGCCGAACCCGTCCTGCCGCTCAAGCTGTTCCGCGTCCACACCTTCACGCTGTCCGCGATCATCAGTTTCATTGTCGGCTTCGCGATGTTCGGCGCGATGACCTATCTGCCGACGTTCCTCCAGGTCGTGCAGGGCGTCTCGCCCACGATGTCCGGCGTGCACATGCTGCCGATGGTGTTCGGGCTGCTGCTGTCGTCCACCGCCTCCGGCCAGATCGTCAGCCGTACCGGCCGCTGGAAGGTGTTCCCGGTCGTCGGCACCGGGGTCACCGCCCTCGGCCTGCTCCTGCTGCACCAACTGGACGAGAGCAGCAGCACGGGTGAGATGAGCGCGTACTTCTTCGTCTTCGGCCTGGGCCTCGGCCTGGTCATGCAGGTCCTGGTCCTGATCGTGCAGAACGCGGTGTCGTACGAGGATCTGGGCGTCGCCACCTCCGGCGCGACCTTCTTCCGGTCCATCGGCGCCTCGTTCGGCGTCGCGATCTTCGGCACGGTCTTCGCGAGCCGCCTCGGCGACAACCTGACGAAGGCGCTGGGCGGGCAGCAGTTGCCCCCCGGCATCACCACGGACTCGCTGAAGGCCGACCCGAAGGGGATCGGGCAACTGCCCGCCGATCTGCAGCAGCCCGTCCTGCACGCGTACGCGACATCGATCACGGACGTCTTCCTGTACGCCGCTCCGGTCGCCCTGCTCGGGTTCGTCCTGGCCTGGTTCCTGCGCGAGGACAAGCTGCGCGCCTCCGTCACGGCCCCCGACGTCACGGAGACGCTCGCCAGCAACCCGGTCGAGCGGTCGTCGTACGACGAGGTGTGCCGGGCGCTGTCGGTGCTCGGCACCAGGGAGGGACGCCGCGAGATCTACGAGAAGATCACCGCGCGCGCCGGCTACGACCTGCTGCCCGCGGCGAGCTGGCTGCTGCTGCGGATCAAGAAGTACGGGTGGGCGGAGCCCGCTCTTCTCGCCGAGCACAGTGCCGTGCCCCTGAACATCGTCCTGGCCGCCACCCGCCAGGTCGAGGAACGCCGGCTCGCCCGCCGCGAGGGCCTGGACCTGGTCCTGACCGACGAGGGCCAGGAGGTCGCCGGGAGGCTGTCCAGGGCCCGCGAGGAGTCCCTCGCCGAGCTCCTCGGCGACTGGTGGGGACCGGACCGGCCGACCGACCTCGCCCAGCTGGTCGCGGAGCTGAACGACGAGATGTGCGGCTCCGACGCGGAGCGGCCCCACGAGCGCACGCTGCTCGGCCGGCCCGAGGGAGAAATGGGCTGAGCGTCAGCCGGTCAGGTCCTTCCGGAACCAGTGCTCGGCGTAGATCTGGTCGTTGTGCGCCTCGGTCTCCTCGTAGCCGTGCCGGGCGTACAGCGCGCGCGCCTCGACGAGGTCGCCGCGGGTGTCGAGGACCAGTCGCCGGGCGCCCAGGCCACGAGCCGCCTCCTCGGCCGCCGCCAGCAGGAGAGGGGCGCCGCCCTTGCCGCGCAGCTCCTCGCGGACGAAGACGCGGCGCAGTTCGCCCGTCGTGTCGTCGAGCATCCGCACCCCCGCGGTGCCGCCGGGCTCACCGTCGTAGCGCGCGACGAGCAGCACACCCCTCGGCGGCGCGAACTCGCCGCCGGTCCCCGCGGCGATCTCCCGCTCCAGCTCGTCGGGGTCCGTCGTACGTCCTTCGTGCAGCAGGTACCAACGGTCGCTGACCTCCGTGTAGTACGCCCGCCAGAGTGCGGCGGCGACGGGGGAGTCGAAGGGTTCGGGGGCCACGCTCCAGGAAGCGGGCGAGCCGGAAGGCGATCGGGTCATGCCGCTCATTGTCATGAGGCACCACCCCCGGCGCGCAACCGGATTGCGCCGCGGTCCCGAACAGCTCGACGAGGGGCGGGCGTTGCCGGTGGTCGGCGTGCGGCCGGTTCCGGGTCGCGGCGGTCGCGCCGTGCGGGGGCCGTTTGAGGAGCGCCTTCCGGGCAACCCGGTCCAGGAACCGGCCCGTTGGGTCGAGAACCCCGGAAGGCACCCATGTCCACAGGCGTGATCATCGCTCTGATCGTGATCGTGGCGGCCGTTGCCGTTGTCGCGGCCGCCCTGACGCTCCTCAACCGAAGGCCGCCGGGCGGGCGCACCCTGCGGCGGCGCTTCGGACCGGAGTACGACCGGACCGTCGCCCGGCACGACGGCGACACCCAGGCCGCCGAACGCGACCTCACCGAGCGCGTGAAGCGGCACGGCGCCCTGCGCGAGCGGCCGCTGGAACCCGCGGCCCGTGAACGGTACGCGGCCGGCTGGACGGCCGCCCAGGAGCGCTTCGTCGACTCGCCGCGTGAGGCGGTGGCCGAGGCCGACCGGCTGCTCGGTGAGCTGGCCGGAGCGCGCGGGTTCCCCGACGGGGGCCGGTACGAGGAGCAGGTCTCCGCGCTCTCCGTTCATCACGGACACCACGTCCACGGCTACCGCCGCGTGCACCGTGCCGTTCTGGCCCGCACCGGCGCGGGCCAGAACGGCGGCGCCGACACCGAGCAGATGCGCGAGGCCATGCTGGAGGCCCGCGCCCTCTTCGACGACCTGCTGACCCCGACCCGTCAGGACACCGCCCCCGGCCGCGCGCACGGCACGGACGACGTGAGCGAGCCCCCAGCCGCCCGCCCGGAGGGCACCGAGAGCACCGAGACTTCCACCCCCGACACTCGCTCCCACCTGCCCTGGTCCTTCACCAGGCGTCAGGCGAAGGGGAGTTGAGGAAGGTGAGCATCATGAAGCCAGACCAGGAACCTGAGCGGACCCCGTCCCGTGAGGCCGCCGCCGTGAAGGGCCGTGTGACCCCGGTCCCCGCCGAGCGCTCCCCGGACGACCGGGCGACGGCCGGCGAGGGCACGACGGACCGCGCCGTCGGGAAGCGCGGGGAGGCCGGGGAGGCCGAGGACGTGTCGCGCCGCGAGGCACTGAAGGGCCACGTGGATCCCGCGACCGCCGGACCCGCCCCGGGCGACCGGGCCAGGACCGGCGTCCCGGCCCGCGAGGTGACCGCAGGAGCGCACCCGAGGAGCGGCCCGGCGGACGCCGAGGGCCGTACGGATTCGGGTGGGCGTGCGGATTCGCGCGGGGGTGCGGGCGATCCCCCCGGGCGCGACGAGCGGCTGCTGCCGCTGGACGCGTACGACAAGTTCTCGCTGCGGATGCGGCACGCCGTCGGCCGGTTCGTCGACGGGCCGCAGGCCTCCGTCGAGGAGGCCGACCACGTACTGGAAGAGCTCGCGGGCCGGCTCACGGAAGCCGTGACCCGGCGGCGGCGCGCCCTGCGGACGTCCTGGAACTCGGGCGGCGACGGCAGGGCGGCGGCCTCCGACACGGAGCAGCTCCGGCTCGCCCTGCGGGACTACCGCGAGATGACCGAGCGGCTCCTGAAGATCTGAGCCGGCCCGGACAACTCACCGGTGAGGCCGCGTCCCGGACCATGCCCCGGGACGCGGCCTCACGGCTTTCGCAGGGCCCCTCGATGTTCGTAGGGCCTCGCGATGTTCGTGGGGCCTCACGTGGTCCGCGCGCACCGATGGGTCTGTGCGTGTGCCGCGCGGTTCACCGTGCGGCGGGGCCTCGCCGGATTCCGTGCGGTGCTCCCGCGGTCCTCCGCGGTCTCACGTGGCTCCGCCTTTTCCCCGCCCGTCGAGGTGCCGGTCCCCGGGGGCCCGGTCCTCGCGCGCCGCGCGCCACTCCCGCACGATCTCCTCCACGTCGTACGGCTTGAGCCCGAGGGGAGGCCCAGGCGGCGGCTTGAACATGACCTCGCGGATCTTGGCGTTGATGTCCTCGACGATCCGCCGCACGATCCGCTCCGAGGGGGCCACGGACGCCGCCACGAGGGCGTCCTCCGCCTCCTTGCGCAGGGCCAGTGTGGGCGGCAGGACCGACAGCCCCTCACGGGCCATCTTCCGCTTGATCCACCAGAGTTCGTCGTACGCCGTGTCGGTGACCTCCGGCAGCGGTTTGCCCGCGCCGGGGAGTTCCGCGAACTCCCCGCGCGCCTCCGCCTCGCGGATCTGTCGGTCGACCCAGGACTCGAAGCTGACACCGGGTGGCTTGCGCTCGGTCATGGGTCCATTGTGCCGGAGGTCACACGTCGACGGGAAAGGGCGAATTATCATGCGGCGGCGGTGGGGCAACGACGCTCCGCGCCAGGACAATTGGACCAGCACCTCACGAAGGAGCGCGCGTGCTCGAACTCACCATGGCCTCGGTGTCCGGAACGGACGCCGGTGCGACGGCCGGGATGCAGATGGCCGACGCGCCGAGCGACCCCGGGGCCATGCTGCGGGTGGGCAGGGACCGGGCCGTCTGCCGTCTCGCGACCCCCGACGACTGGCTGTTCGTGTCCCGGGTCCACCTGGAGTTCCTGTGCGGCCCGGACGGCTCCTGGCAGGTGACCTGGCTGCGGGGTTCCCACGCGGAGCCGTCCTCCGAGGTCCGGCTGATCCTGTCGGGGCTGCCGCCCCAGCCGCTTCCGTACGGCGGGACGGCCAAGCTCCCGGCGGGCGGCTCCGGCGAACTCGTCGTCCAGGACCGCACCGGCCCCCGCACCGTGAACGTGGGCTTCTACCACGAGGTCTGAGGGCCGCGCGGGCCCAGGAACTGCGGGGCCCGGCGCGGTCCGGCGGGACGAGGTGATCGGTCGAGGTGATCGGTCGAGGTGGTCGGGCGGGGCGAGGGGGTCAGGCGAGGACGCGTGCCAGCGCGAACCCGTCGTACCCCTTGCTGCCCACCGTCTGCACCGCCGTGCCGTTCAACTTCGGGTGGGAGGCGATCAGTTCGAGCGCGGCCCGGGTGCCCCGCACGCTCGGGTCGGTGCTGGTCCCGTCGGTGACCGCTCCGCCGCGGACGACGTTGTCGAGGACGATCACGCTGCCGGGCCGGGTGAGCCGGACCGCCCACTCGATGTAGTGGGCGTTGTTCACCTTGTCCGCGTCGATGAAGACGAAGTCGAACGGCTCCGGGTTCTCGTCCGCCAGCTTCGGCAGCGACTCCAGGGCGGGGCCCACCCGTACCTCGGTGACCCTGTCGAGGCCGGCCCGGGCGAGGTTGGCGCGGGCGACCTCGGCGTGCCGGGGGTTGTACTCGAGGGTGATCAGCTGCCCGTCGGCGGGCAGGGCGCGGCCCAGCCAGATCGTGCTGTAGCCGCCGAGTGTGCCGATCTCCAGGATGCGCCGGGCGCCCTGGATCTCGGCGAGCAGTTGGAGCAGCTTGCCCTGGTTCGGCGCGACGTTGATGGGGGGCAGTCCGGCCGCGTCGCTGTCGCGCAGCGCGGCGGCCAGGATCTCGTCGGCCGGGGCCAGGAGGGTGGTGAAGTGGTCGTCGACGTCGTTCCAGACCTGCGACTCGCTCATACACCGGGCCTTTCGTATGCCTAGTTAGATGCGCTAAGGACTTCCGGAGATGAACTTAGTCCTCGACGCCGCCGCCTGCCAGCGGGATTCGGGCGCCCGGGGGCCGGTCTCAGCCGATCGGCGGCGGGACCCGCACCGGAGGGGGAGGCAGGACCGGACGGCGGCCGCGGGCCCGCACGAACGCCCCCACCGCCACCGCCGTGAGCAGCAGCGCCCCGCCCACCGCCAGCAGCCACACCGGAGTGCCGCCCACCCTCAGCAGCCGGTCCTCGTAGATCACCCGCCGGTAGGCCGCGTCCGTCGTGGTGCGGCGCAGATGATGGTCCCCGGAGATCAGCGACGGCCTGGGAAACTCCTGGTCGACGGCGGTGAGGAAGTCGGTGCCGCCGTCGGTGAACCGGGCCAGCGGGTCCGAGGCCGCCTCGACGCGGCCCGCGTACACGACCTCGGGCCGGTTGCCGCCGATCGCCGTGCGCGGCTCCATGCGGTGCGCGGCGAGGACGTACAGGCCGAGCGACTGCGGGGTCTGCGCCAGCCGGGAGAGCCGCATCGGGTAGATCAGCTCGGCGCTGGCGAAGGTGAGGTGCAGGGGGTCGAGGGTGCCGCCCAGCGGAGAGCCGGACTTCTCGGGGGCCAGCCGGATCGCCACGTACTCCCAGCCCAGGTCGACGTACGGGCGCAGTGCCCGGTCGAGCCGGGACGGCAGCCGGAATCCGTTGTCCGCCAGCCAGTCGCCGAGGGCGCCGGAGTCGGTGGCGGTGAGGCGGGCGACGTCGAAGGGGCCCAGGCGCTCGCGGCCGACCACCTCCACCGAGGGCGCCGTCGCGCCGGCCCGAGGAGCCGACGCGGTGTCGGTGTCGTGGGTGAAGGGCCAGTCGCCGTCGTGCGGCCAGAAGTGGTGGCGGGTCCGGTGCTCGGGCGCGGTCGCCTCGGTGAGCTGGTCGAACAGGGCGCTGCTGCCGAGTTCCACGGTCGCCCGGTGCGGGACCGGCATGATCCACGCGGCCTCGCGGGCGTCGCCGGTGACGGTCAGGGACATCACGATCTGTTCCTCGCGGCCGTCCCAGCGGACGACTGACATCTCGCGGCCGACGCCGACGTGCCGCTGCGCCTCCGGCACCATCGCGCCGCACCCGCAGGCATAGGCGGGTGCCACCAGGGACCCCAGCTGGAGCATCAGCAGCACCAGGAGGACGGCCGGCAGCCGCCCCCGTGCCCACGCCCGTATCCGCCCTCGTTCGCCATTCGGCAACCCCGCGCCCATCCCCCGTAGCCCTTCCGTCGTGCCGTCGGACAGGGACTCAGACGACACGACGGAGGCCGTGGTTCCAGGGCGGGGCGCGGAGGGCGCGCCGCGGGAGGCGCGACGTCAGTGTCGGGCGGGCTCCACCGCGGGGGCGGAACCCGGCAGCGGGCGGCCCGCCGACTCCGTCATGAACCAGACGGCGACACCGCCGATCACGGCCGCGCCCATCATGTAGTACGCGGGCATCATCATGTTCCCGGTCGCGCCGATGAGGGCCGTGACCACCAGCGGGGTCGTGCCGCCGAAGAGCGAGACGGAGACGTTGAAGCCGATGGAGAGCGAGCCGTAGCGGACCCGGGTCGGGAAGAGCGCCGGGAGCGCGGCGGGCATCGCGGCGGTGAAGCAGACCAGCAGCAGGCCGAGGGCGCCCATGCCGAGCCCGATCGCGATCAGGCTGCCCTGGCGGATCAGCAGCAGCGCCGGGACGGACAGGGCGAGGAAGCCCGCGCAGCCCGCGGCGATCACCGGGCGGCGGCCGATCCGGTCGGTCAGAGCGCCCGCGAAGGGCTGCACGACCATCATCAGCGCCATCACGCCGAGGACCACGAGCAGACCGTGCGTCTCGTCGTACTTGAGCTCGCTGGTCAGGTAGCTCGGCATGTAGGACAGCAGCATGTAGTCGGTGACGTTGAAGACCAGCACCAGGCCCACGCACAGGAGCAGGGCACGCCACTGACCGGTGACCATCTCGCGCAGGGGCACCTTGGGACGGTCGGCCTCGGACTTCTCGATCTCCGCCGCGAACGCGGGGGTCTCCTCCAGACGCATCCGCAGATAGAGGCCGATGATGCCCATCGGGCCCGCGATCAGGAACGGGACGCGCCAGCCCCAGGACAGCAGGTCGTCGGTGGACAGCAGGGCGGTCATCAGGGTCACGAGACCCGCGCCGCCGATGTATCCGGCCAGCGTGCCGAACTCCAGCCAGCTGCCGAAGAAGCCGCGCCTCTTGTCGGGCGCGTACTCGGCGATGAAGGTCGAGGCGCCCGCGTACTCACCGCCCGTGGAGAAGCCCTGCACCAGACGGGCCGCGAGCAGCAGGATCGGAGCGCCGACGCCGATCGTGGCGTACGACGGGATCAGGCCGATCGCGAAGGTGCCCGCCGCCATCATGATCATGGTGAGCGCGAGGACCTTCTGGCGGCCGATCCGGTCGCCGAGCGGGCCGAAGACCATGCCGCCGAGCGGGCGGACGAGGAAGGCCGCGGCGAAGGCGCCGAAGGTCGAGAGCAGCTGGGCGGTCGGGTTGCCGGAGGGGAAGAAGACCTTGCCCAGGGTCACCGCGATGTAGCTGTAGACACCGAAGTCGAACCATTCCATCGCGTTGCCGAGCGCTGCCGCCTTCACGGCGCGCCTGACCAGCGCGGGGTCGGTGACGGTGACCTCGGGGGAGGCCGGGCGTACGGGGGTCGGGACGCGTGCCGCGGGGGCGGTCGGGGTCGCGGTGGGCAAGGGCCTTCCTTTCGCCGGGGACAGGGACGGGTCCGCCCGGGGGCGGACCGGAGGCTCGCCCGGAGGCGGAACCAGGGCCTCGCCCGGAGGCGGACCGAAAAGCGACCTTAGGGCCACTCGTCCGGATCACGCACGGTGTGCGAACCGGGGCGCAGCGCACATAAAGGCGGCATACGCAGGGGCGACGAGGTGGCCGAGAGTGCCCCCTCGGGGGCCGGCTTGTGATCCATGTCGCGAGGTCGAAGGGCAACCGAACCCTTCCCCGACTGTCGTCATTCGGACAAAAGGTGGGCGGACGTCAGGTGAAGAGGGGGTTTCGTGCGTCTCTCGACGGGAGCGGTGCAAGCCTCATAGGGTCCTGATAAGGAATGACGTACGGGACACACGGGACACACCGGAACCAATGGGTCGGGAGGGCCGACGGGGCGTGGCGAACGTGGAGCACGGCGGACGAGCGGGTAATGCCTTCGCGGGGGCGACGGAGACTGCGCGAGCACGGCTGCGCGCGCTCCGCGTCGGGCTGTGGCTGATCACCGCGATACTGGCCGTACGGCAGGTCGCCGCCGTCCTCAGCACGCCCACGCCGGAGCGGCTGACGGATCTGGAGACCTGGGTCGGACCCGCCGGCGTCCTCCACGTGAAGGGCTCGCTGTACGACTCGACGCGGTTCACCGGTACCCCGTTCGGCGGACTCGTCCTCAAACCTCTCACCCGGGCGGCCGAACAGGCCCTCGGCTACGGCTGGACCTTCGGCACCCTGCTGCTGGTCGTCGCGCTCGGCCTGGTCGCCGCGCGCGCCCTGCCGCACCCCGTGAGCCGCCGCACGTCCCTGCTCGCCGCGCCCGTCGCGATAAGCCTGCTCATGCTGTCGCTGCCCGTGCGCAACGCCCTCTACCTCGGCCAGACCAGCATCATCCCGGTGCTGCTCGTCCTGCTCGGCTGCTTCGCCGTCCGCGGGGAGCGCACCTGCGGGGTCCTCATCGGCCTCGCGGCGGCCCTCCAGCCGACCGTGCTGCTCTTCGCGCCGCTGCTCCTGTTCACCGGGCGCCGCCGGGCCGCCGCCTCCACCGGGATCACCTTCGCCGCCCTCACCGCGCTCGCCTGGGCCGCGATGCCCCACGACTCGAACACCTACTGGGTGCACCACCTGGCGGGCGTCGGCCTCGGCAAGGCCGCCGACGACCTCGCCAACCAGTCCCTGCACGGCGCGCTGCTGCGGCTCGGCCTCACCGGACCGCTGGAGATCGGCCTCTTCCTGGCACTCGGCGTGGCCGTCGCCACCCTCGGACTGCGACGCGCGGTGCGCTACGCGCGCGACGGCCAGCTGCTGCTCGCCGTGGCGATCACCGGCTGCGTCGCCGTCGCCGTCTCGCCCACCACCTGGCAGCACCAGCTGTTGTGGGTGCTGCTCGCGCTCGTCGGCCGCGTCGGCAGGAAGGCCTCGGACCGCTCCATGTGGCCCGTCGCCGTCATCCTCGTCATGACGCTGCCCGCCACGATGATGCTGCCGAACATGCCGGTGCTCTACCCCCTGCGCGAGAACGTGGTGCTCATCGCCGCACTGGCCGCCGCCACCGTCGTACCGTTCCTGTCCCGCACCTCCGCCTGCTACCAGGCTCCGATCCCCACCGACTACGCGGAACTCGTCCCCACCCGATGGAAGCGGGTGCCGCTGCTCCCGTTCCTCGGCCGGGTCCTCACCCGCCCGAACCTGTTGCTCGAACTGCTCCTGATCCGTGTCGGCTACTCCGCCTACCAGCAGGTCAGGCTCGCCGCGACGGGCGGCACCAACGAGGGCGGCCGGGCCACCGCCGAGCACCACGGCGACCAGATCCTCGCCATCGAGCGGTTCCTGCACCTCGACTTCGAGCACTGGGTCAACCACGCGGCGGTGCAGGTCCCCTTCCTGCGGGACTTCTTCGCCTTCTACTACCAGTCGTTCCACTTCGGTGTCCCGCTCGCCATCCTCGCCGTGCTCTACGCCCGCCGCCCCGCCGACTACCGCTGGGCCCGCTCCGCGCTCGGCTTCGCCACGCTGCTCGCCCTCGTCGGCTTCTGGCTCTACCCGCTCGCCCCGCCGCGCCTGATGCCGGGCCTAGGGGTCATCGACACCGTGCACGGCGCCCAGGACTTCTCCAAGCCGGACTACGGCACACTGACCGCGCTGACCAACCAGTACGCCGCGATGCCCTCCCTGCACTTCGGCTGGTCCCTGTGGTGCGGGCTCGTCGTCGCGATCCTGGCGCCCAGGTGGTGGATGAAGGCGCTGGGCCTGCTGCACCCGTTCTTCACGGTCTCCGCGATCGTGGCGACCGGCAACCACTGGATCCTGGACGCCGTCGGGGGCGCGGCCGTGGTCGCCGCGGGCTTCGGACTGACCCATCTCCTCCAGGGCCCGAGGCCCCGGACACTGATGAAACCGGTCGAGGTCAGCACGAAGGAGCCGGTCCCGGCGGCGGGCCGTACTCCGAGCTGATCCGGTACACGCCCGGCTCGGTCACCGTCAGCCGGGTGAACGCGCCCTGCCGGGTCAGGCAGCCCCCCTCGGCGCGCAGCCACGGCGAGTACGCGACCCGCACGATCACCGAACCGGGCGCCGGCATCCGTACATCGATCTCGGCGCTCGTCGTACGGGCCACAGCGGCGGGCGCCGAGACCAGCGGCACCGCGCCGCGTACCCGGAACACCCGCCAGTGCGCGTCGTTCCACACCGGCTCCAGCCAGGCCGGGCGGCTCCGCACCAGACGAGCCTCGGCCTGGGCGAAACCGTCGGGCTGCCCGGACGGCAGGACGACGTAGCCGACCGCCCAGTGGTCCAGCCAGGCGCGGTAGGCCGCCGCCGAGAACGTGCCGTCGTAGAACAGCCAGGCGCGCTCGATGTCGAGCTGGCGGTTCCAGCCGCGCGCCAGGTTCATGTGCGGGGCCAGCGCGGTGGCCTCCCGGTGGTTGCGGGCCGGGACCACCTCGACCCGGACGCGGTCGGCGCCGAGCCGCTCCAGCGCCGTGACCACGCCGTGCGTGTGGGAGGCCCAGGCGGGCACGGCCGTCGAGACCTCCAGATCGTCGACGGTCTTCTTGCCGACCCAGGCGAGGGAGAAGACCAGGGCGGCGATCAGCGCGTTGCGCCGCAGCCCGCGCAGTCCCGGCGCGCCGAGCAGCACCGCGAGCAGCACGGCCGGCGCGAAGAGCTCCGCGAGCCGCTCCACGTTCGTGCCCACGGGCGAGGGGACCAGATACGCCAGCACGATCCCGGCCGCGTAGACGGCACCGCTCCAGCGCGCCACCCGCCAGCCGCGCGGGGCCAGCACGGTGACCGTCAGCCCGAGCAGTAGCGGCGGCCAGATCCGCGCGCACGGCATCAACTGCTCGCCGTTGAAGGGGAACAGCAGTGTCGTCGCGCCGACCACGACGGCGGGCGGCAGCAGCAGGGCACAGGCCCGCACCCGGTCCCGTACGCCGAGATGGGCGGCTCCCACGACCGCGAGGAACAGCCCGGCCACCGGGCTCGCCGCGGTCGCGAGCGCCGCGTAGGCGGCCGCGGGCAGAGCGTGGCGCTCGCGGGCCGGCGGCAGACAGGCGGCGAGCCCGAGCGCCACCCCGAGCGCGAAGGTGGTGCGTCCCGAGGCGACGTTGCACCACAGCGCGAGCGACGCGAGCAGCGCCGGGCCCACCGGACGCCGTATGCCGGTGCGCCCGATCAGCACCGCGGCCAGCCAGGAGGCGGCGAGTCCGGACACCACGGTCACCGTGCGCACCCCGAGCGCGGCCATCAGATACGGCGAGATCAGGCTGTAGTTGGCCGTGTGCATCCCGCCGTACCAGAACAGGTTGTACGCCGATCCGCCGTGCCGGGACACGAAGCCGGCCCAGGCCTCCTGGGCCGCGAGATCCCCGCCGCCGGTGGCGAGGAACGCCCACCACACCGCGTACAACGGGAGCGTCGGCACGGTGGCCAGGAGCGGGAGGCGGTGCCGGTGCGCGAACGCGCGGACGGGACGGTTCCGGGGCGGGCTCGGGCGGTCCGGCCGGACGGCGGTCCGGTCGGTCAGTTCGGCGGAGACCACGGCTCGGCGATTCCGTTCGACGTCTTCGAAGGGGTGGGTCGGCTGTGCCACCAGTGAAGACGCGAAGTGAATCGAAAACGTTTACTGTCCCCGTCGTGGGCTCGGGGGAGGCAGGGGCCGGGCGCGGGGGATGCCCCTGCCTCCCGAGGGACGGGCCGACGGTGCCGGGAGGTCGTCGGCCCGAGCGTGCGGCGCCCGCTACACGTGACTGACCTGGAGTTCCTTGACGCCGTTCAGCCAGGCGGAGCGGAGGCGTCGCGGGTCGCCGGCGAGCCGCAGATTCGGCATGGCGTCGGCGATCGCGTTGAAGATCAGGTCGATCTCCAGGGTGGCCAGGGACTTGCCGAGGCAGAAGTGCGGGCCTCCGCCGCCGAAGCCGAGGTGCGGGTTGGGATCACGGGTGATGTCGAAGGTCTCGGGGCTCTCGAACACCTCGGGGTCGTTGTTGGCGGAGGAGTAGAAGATGCCGACGCGGTCGCCCTTCCTGATCCGCTGTCCGCCCAGTTCGGTGTCCTGGGTCGCGGTGCGCTGGAAGGCGACGACGGGGGTCGCCCAGCGGACGATCTCCTCGGCGGTGGTCTTCGGCCGCTCCCTCTTGTAGAGGTCCCACTGGTCGGGGTGGGTGAGCAGGGCGTGCATCCCGTGGGTGATGGCGTTGCGGGTCGTCTCGTTGCCGGCGACCGCCAACAGCAGGACGAAGAAGCCGAATTCGTCGGAGGCGAGGTTCCCCTCGTCCTCCGCCGCCACCAGGGTGCTGACGATGTCCTTGGCGGGGCACTGCTTGCGGTCGGCGGCCATGTTCATCGCGTACGAGATGAGTTCGGTGGCCGACTCCGCGCCGACCTCCTCGGTGATCGCGTACTCCGGATCGTCGTACGCCACCATCTTGTTGGACCAGTCGAAGATCTTGACCCGGTCCTCCTGCGGGACACCGATGAGCTCGGCGATCGCCTGCAGCGGCAGTTCGCAGGCGACCTGGGTGACGAAGTCGAAGGCGCCGTCGGGGCCGGCCTGGGCCAGCGCGTTCGCGACGATCGAACCGGCACGGGCGCGCAGCGCGTCCTCCAGGGAGCGGATGGCGCGCGGGGTGAAGCCGCGCTGCACGATCTGGCGGACCCGGGTGTGCTCGGGCGGGTCCATGTTGAGCATGATGAGCCGCTGAACCTCGATCTGCTCGCGCTGGATGTGCTCGTTGAAGCGGATGACGGCGGTGTTGAGGAACGAGGAGAAGAGTTCGGGGTGCGTCGAGACGTACTTGACGTCCGCGTGCCGGGTGACGGCCCAGTAGCCGTCGTCCTCGAAGCCCGCGACACCGGGCTGTTGCGAGATCCAGTGGACCGGTTCGGCCCGGCGCAGCTCGGCGAACTCCGGGAGGGGTACGCGGTGGTGCAGTACATCTGGGTCGGTGAAATCGAACCCGTCGGGCAGCGCTGGACAGGGCATCGGCAACTCCAGGTCTCGCGCCTACGGTGGTGACGGCCCGTTCCCGCGGGCGGTTCTGACGGTCCATCAGGAACGTGGAATCGCCGAGAAGGTAGTAACGGGTTCTACAAGTGGCAAGAGGTGCGGGCCTCCCAATTGCGTGCGGGATTCGTGCAGATCACGACTTCGGGAGCTGCACGACCCTTGCGGCGCGGGGGGTTCGCTCAGCAAACTGCAGACAGAACTGGTACGCGTTCTAGTTCTGCGCGGTGGGTGGGCCGGGACGCCCCGCGCTGCGCGGGTCAGCAGGGCCTGGCCGCCGGGCAGGCCTGAGGAGAGGACGAGCCCCCATGGCCGCGGAACCCGTGATCGTCGAAGCCGTACGGACCCCCATCGGCAAGCGCGGTGGCGCGCTCGCCAATCTGCATCCCGCCTATCTCCTGGGCGAGACCTACCGTGAGCTCCTCGGCCGCACCGGCATCCCCGCCGACTGCGTCGAGCAGATCGTCGGCGGCACGGTGACGCACGCCGGCGAGCAGTCGATGAACCCCGCGCGCACGGCATGGCTGACGATGGGACTGCCCTACGAGACGGCGGCGACGACGGTCGACTGCCAGTGCGGCTCCTCGCAGCAGGCCTCGCACATGGTCGCCAACATGATCGCGGCGGGTGTCATCGACGTCGGGATCAGCTGCGGCATCGAGGCGATGTCGCGGGTGCCGCTGGGCTCGGGGTCCAAGCACGGTCCGGGCAAGCCGTTCCCCGACGAGTGGAACGTGGACCTGCCGAACCAGTTCGAGGCCGCCGAGCGCATCGCGCGCCACCGCGGTCTGACCCGCGAGAACGTCGACTCCCTCGGGCTCATCTCGCAGGAGCGGGCCGCCATCGCCTGGTCCGAGGAGCGGTTCAAGCGCGAGACGTTCGCCGTGCAGGTGCCCACCACCGAGGACGAGCAGCGCGCCGGGCAGGGCATGTGGCGGCTCGTCGACCGGGACGAGGGGCTGCGCGACACGTCCATGGAGGCGCTGGCGAAGCTGAAGCCCGTGATGCCGACGGCCGTCCACACGGCCGGCAACTCCTCCCAGATCTCGGACGGCGCGGCCGCCATCCTGTGGGCGTCCAAGCGGATGGCGCGGGCGCTGAAGCTGCGGCCGCGGGCGCGGATCGTGGCCCAGGCGCTGGTGGGTTCCGACCCGCACTTCCACCTGGACGGCCCGATCGACGCCACCCGGGCCGTGCTGGGCAAGGCCGGCATGTCGCTGAGGGACATCGACCTCGTCGAGATCAACGAGGCCTTCGCGTCGGTGGTGTTGAGCTGGGCGCAGGTCTTCGAGCAGGACCTGGAGAAGGTGAACGTGAACGGGGGCGGGATCGCGCTGGGGCACCCGGTGGGAGCAACGGGAGCCCGGCTCATCACCACGGCTCTGCACGAACTGGAGCGCAGGGACAAGGAGTTCGCGTTGATCACGATGTGCGCGGGTGGGGGGCTGGCTACGGGGACGATCATTCAGCGGTTGTAGGTGGCGTTCGGCGTCGTGCGAGGGGTTCCGGTGGGGGGTCTCACTCCCGGCCCGAGACCGTCGCCGCCAGGGCCGCCGCTACGAGTGCCGCGATCAGCAGGGGGATGCCCAGGCCGTGGTGCAGGACCAGCGAGGCGCCGAGCAGGGCGCCTGCCAGCATCGCGACGACGGAGCCGATGCGGCGCGGGTAGTGGTGGCCCGCGCCGCCGCCGAGGCGGGAGTCGGCGGCCAGGCCCGTCAGGGTCATCGTCAGGACGGTGGTCGTCAGGTCGGCCACGCCGAGCTTGCGGACGGTCGCGTTGCGCAGGCCCATCGCCAGGGCCGTGACGGCGATCAGGGTGTACGCGGTGGCGGTGGCGCCGGGGGCGGCGAAGGCGACCGCCGCGCAGGCGCCCGTCAGGACCGCCTCGGCGGCGAACGTGCCGCGGGCCCAGCTTCGGCGTGAGCCCTTGCCGAACCGCGCCGCGATCCGTCCGCCGGTCACCGCGCCCACCAGGAAGCAGCACAGCGAGGTCAGGGTGTGGGGCACGGAGAAGCCGGGTGCTCCGGCCGCGGCGAAGCCGAGCACCACCACGTTGCCGGTCATGTTCGCCGTGAAGACGTGTCCGAGGCCCAGGTAGCTGACCGCGTCGATGAGTCCGCTGACCATGGTCAGCGCGAGCAGCGCGGGTGTCAGGGGCAGTCCTCGTGACTCAGGGTCGCGGGGCGTGTCCGTCTGCGTGGTCATGGAGGTCAGTCCACCATGGGGTCGCTCGCGCTGCGGGTTCGCTCGCGCCGGCGGTGCGGGTGCCGGTGCGGGTGCGTTGTGGGTCGGGGCCGTGCCGGTACATCCCCGTCCGTCGCCGCTGGATCAGACGTGGGCTACCTGTGCGAACTGCTGCTCGATCCGAACGTAAGCGACGGACATTTGGGATGTACCGGC